>JARRBK010000010.1 GCA_029982615.1 Tepidanaerobacteraceae bacterium
TCATCGACCCCCATGAGCTCGCCTTTATCTGAGACACCTACAAGGATGAAACCTCCTTCTGTATTTGCAAAAGCGCATATTTCGGCGGTTAATGCATCAGGGCTTTATCTGGAACTCTAGTCAGCTTTTTAACAGGTTTTCCTCCTTCAACATTTTGTCTAACTGATTCGGGGGTACGCATATCCCGTTCTAGATAAATATCTATATATCCGTTTTGCGCCTGCCCTTATACACAGCAAGCCCTCCTGTTCGATATTTTCTGATTATAATGATATCACATATGCTGAGGCATCACAAGGCTTTAACACTTCATCCTATTTTTTCCCAGGTACTTTGCAACTATATCCATGGCGCAGAATTTGCCGCACATGGTGCATGTCTTTACATCCGATGGATTTTTTGTATCCCTGTAACTTCTGGCTCTTTCCGGATCTATTGCCAAATTCAGCTGTGTCTCCCAATCAAGGTTTTTTCGAGCTCGAGCCATTTTCAAATCCCGCTCCCTTGCTCCCGGAATTCCCTTCACTACGTCGGCTGCATGGGCTGCAATTTTCGATGCAATAACCCCTTGTTTCACATCATCCTGGGTCGGAAGCCCAAGATGTTCCGCTGGAGTAACATAGCATAAAAAATCAGCTCCAGAAGCTGCTGCAATAGCACCGCCAATGGCACCTGCTATATGGTCATAGCCTGCAGCAATATCGGTTACAATAGGTCCGAGCACATAAAATGGCGCTTCGTGGCATATCCTCTTTTGAAGCTGGACATTGGCCTGAATCTGGTCCAATGGCACATGGCCGGGGCCTTCAACCATCACCTGTACTCCTTGTTTCCAGCATTCCTGGACTAACTCGCCCAGTGTTATCAATTCTTGAATTTGAGCCCGGTCTGTGGCATCGGCAATGCATCCCGGCCTTAAGCCATCACCTAAACTTAAAGTTACATCGTACTTTTTTGCTATTTCAAGCAATCTGTCAAAATGTTCATATAAAGGATTTTGTTTTTCGTTTTTGAGCATCCAGCCGGTTAAAAACGCCCCACCTCGGCTCACGATGTCAGTTATGCGGCCTTCACGTCGGAGTCTTTCAACACCTTCCAGTGTCAATCCGCAGTGGACGGTGATAAAATCCACTCCCTGCTCTGCCTGTTCTTCTATGATTTCAAAAAGCTCGTCTTCGGTAAATTCTATTACGCTGCCATTTTTGTTCTGGGCTGCAACTCCCGCCTCATAAATGGGGACCGTACCTAAAGGTACATTGATTTCGGAAATTATAGTTTTGCGGATAGATTTAATATCTCCGCCGGTCGAAAGGTCCATAATGGCATCAGCACCCGCTTTTACAGCCGTTTTCGCCTTGGCAAGTTCCGGTGAAAGATCGGGATATTTATCCGATGTGCCGATATTTGCGTTTACCTTGGTCGAAAGCCCTTTTCCAATGCCGCAAGGTTTTAGTCCCTTGTGGTTGGGGTTAAAGGGAATAATTATTTTGCCCAAGGCTATACCTTCCCTTATTTGTTCTGGGGTTACACCTTCATATTTTGCCACTTCTTTCATTTCATCTGTGATAATCCCTTTTTTAGCTGCTTCCAGCTGGGTCATTTTCATCCCTCCAAAAATATTAAATCCGCATCCGTAGGGATGCGGTATATAGACTCATATTACGTGTACCTTCCCTCCGCTGGCATTATCCACACAGGTTCAAAGGGTTCGGGAATCTCCCGTCTCAGCCGCTTACAGCAGCACCCCCGGTAAAAACTATCAATTTTGGTTTTAGTATACATTAAAAACTTTAATTTGTCAATTTGATGAAATCGCTTCTCAAATTGCTACTAGTCTCAGAGTCGATTCAAGGAAAAATATCAATCGATAATATATCATTTTTGTCTTTTTTTATTTTCCATGCTATAATAAAAAAAGCAGTTAATCCTGCCCGGGTCGCAGACACCCCGGTTAAAAAAACAAGGAGGAATTTCTGTGTCCAAAAAAATCAAAGACCTAACACAAATATCACTGGTAGCCTGCATCTATGTTATATTAACCCTTATCTCCTCATCGATTTCTTATCTTCCCAGCCAGTTTAGAGTGGGTGAAATGGTAAAACCCATCAGCACTTTTGACAAAAAGTTTGCCGTATCTATGATGATTGGAAATTTCCTTTCAAATCTTTTCAGTCCTTTTGCCGGCCCTATGGAACTGGTATTTATGCCACTCTCTAATTTAATCGGTTGTAGAATGGGTTTTTTTATAGGTAAATACACGAACAGATTTATCGGTTCCCTTTTCATTGCCCTGTGGATTTCCGCTTCGGTAGCTTTCACTTTAAAAATTGCCGCCAATTTCCCCTTTTTTGAAACCTTCATGAGCGTATTGGTATCCGAAGCCATCCTAATGATAACAGGTTATTTTATAATGGAGTTTATGTATAAGAGAGGAGTGCTTAAAATAAATGGATAAATACAGTGAAAAGAGATTTGATATTTACGGATATGATAAAATTGATACCGATGTTTTAGAAACTATAGAATACGAGTATCCAGAAAAGGATACGATTATTGAATACCATACCGAAGAATTTTCTTCCGTCTGTCCATGGACCGGTTTACCTGATAATGCAAAGCTGACCATCAGATACATACCCGGCGATAAACTTGTGGAATTAAAATCTTTAAAATATTATCTTACATCTTACCGCAATATAGGGATATTACAGGAGCACGCCGTAAACCGAATACTGGACGATCTTGTAAAACTACTGGCTCCTAAATATATGGAAATTATCGGGGATTTTGTGGCAAGAGGCGGAATATCGACAAAGGTTGTGGCAAAGTACACCAGGTCATAGCACGCCTATGGCTTTCACCAGCATGGTGGCAAAGGAGCCGGGCGGCAGGGCGAATTTTAGCTGGAATTTGACAAAGCCCGGGTATATGTCGTCGCTTTCGAAGGGGCCGATGTACATGTCTTCGGGGAAAACAACGGCCGACCGCATGAAGGACTTGAAGAAGGATTTCCTTATTTTCTTGAGGTTGAAGTCCGATGGCTTTACCTGCCGCTCGGAAAGTACCTCGCTGATAGCCCTGTCGATATGCGGCAGTGTTTTGGGTATTCTGGAGGATACTGTGGGTATTTCCATTTTTTTTAAGTGTTTTAAGTTTTCCGGCGTGAGGGCCTTGTAAAAGTGATAGTCCATTATTTTCCCCTTAATTTTAAAAAGTTCGTCGGTGCAATCCAGAATCATGCGCTGCAGCACCATGTTCCACAGAAAGCTCTGATACGCTGAAAAGTGCATGCTGAGGCTCTCCTTGGGGATGGCGTTTATGGCTTCTATGAGGTGCTTTTTGCTTTTCCCCTGGACAAGGATTTCCATTATTTCTCTTTCTACTTTGGTGCGGCAAAGGGGCAGGATTTCCTGAAAGTTTCCCCACAGCTCGGTTATTTTCTTTTTGCGCTCTTTTTCTTCCTTCTTATCTTCGGGATGGATTGTGGTGAAGTACAGCTTCAGGGCGCCGCTGTAATGTTTTTTTATTATGCGCTCGGCCAGGATTTCATCGGGGTTTTGGATGCTGCCGAAGCGCTGGTCGTCGAAGTAGTTCGGGAAGCCGCAGGCGTTTATCTGCTTGAGGCGCTGCTCGATAGGGCCTTTTTCTTCGGGCTTTATCTTCCGCAGGGTGAGCTCGAAGTAATTGCCCAGCAGGATGGCCGGTGATACAAAATCGTCGGCAAAGCCCTCGAAGGCAAGCTCTACGTTGGGATGTTGGAACTTTAATTCGTGCTCGCGGGGCACGGAGATGTATTGATACGTGACGGCGTGCCTGTCCTTTCTGCCGCCCGAGCCTATGATGGCCATGGGGATGCGGTTTTCCCTGGCGATGTAAAGCAGTGCGTCCATGGTGTTCCAGTGGCGCTTTTTCAGCCGGTAGATGCGGTATCTGCCGCCGGATGTATATTTTAAATCTATGCGTTCTCTCACTATGAAGTCCTCGGGGGTGACTTTTATTTTCAAAAGCATCAACCCTCTTTTTCAATGAATTCTACTATTTCTTTTAAAAATGCATCGAAGTCTTTTAAATCTTCTTTTAGTATATTTATCACTTCATCTTCGCTTACCTGTTGAACTACACGGTTTCGAAATTTTATCATCATGCGGTACTTTCTCATGTTTCCCTCTGATATAATGCCCGCAGCAGCCAGTTCCTCAAAAAAATCCGTCGAAGAAGTATCCGTCGATTTTATCAACCTTTCTTTTACAGCAATGTGCTGTGCTATATCTATCATTGCTTCCACAGCCGTTTGAAGCCAGTAACAGGCGCTAGCGATATTTCTTTTGTCTTGTTTAAATTCATCCTCCTTTAGTCTTGCCAGTTCACGAAGTGCTGTTAAACGTTCCTGTATAAAGATAATCTTCGAATTGATCCTATTTTTGTCTATCATTTCGGTCCCCTCCCCGCCAGGTTCTGAATAAACTCTTTTTGCATGCTGTTGTAGCGATAATAATGAAGCCTGCAGGAGTATAGGACAGATTCCAGAAAGTCTTCCGTTATTCTTCGATCCCTTTCGTAAATTATCCTGCCTTTTATAACCGCATTGTATCTTAATATGAAGTTTGCTTTATTCAAATTGAGCAAATCCACATTTTCAAATCCGATGATTTCCGACATCTCATCCATTATGCGGGCTTCATCCATCAAAGTTATGTTATTTTCAAACAATATGGCTATATCTATATCGCTGATTTTTTCAAGAAAGTCGTTTTCTATCAGGGAACCAAAGACTGTAACCAGCAGGATGTTGGGGTCTTTTTTGAAGTATTCTATTAAATCCCGGTTGCCCATCACGTTAATAGACTTCATCTTAAAGCTCCTTTCTCCTCCAAAGGGTAACGAACCAATGAATCTTCTTTTGATTGAATCAACTCCACATTCCTTCCTCCTGAAATCATGTAATTATCTGGATTTATTGTATCACTTGCAGAGAATTTTCTCAACAATTCTAATGCAACACTGATGGACTTGCGCTGTATGGAACCATTTTCCCTGCGGAAAATGTGCCCGGTGGCTTTGGGCGGTATATTTTTATGTCCCATTCGGGCCGGGTGAGCGTTCTTTTTTGCCCGGCGGGGCCAAGCCGGTCTTTTTTTGCATCAGGTGGTGTGCCGGATTGCAGCGATCCGGCTTTTTTGTTTTTCCCGGAAGCGTCGTATAATCAAAAGCGTAATCGGACAGCCCCGGAAGAAAGGGCGGACCAAAGCGGCAGAGGCTGAAAGAGCCTGAACCGCTTGAATAACAGGCGGGCGGCCCAGGTGCAAACAGGGACCGCACGAGCCTGAAAAAACGAAGGATGCCCAAAAATGACTTTCAGCTGTGGGCAGGCAAAAGGCGAAAAACTGCTTAAGGCACTGTATGCCCCAGAGGAAAGGTTGTTAAAGCCCGGGGCTGACGAAAGGGAGAGGAGGTGAAGCGTGTGGCTGTAATAGCGACTCCTGTGGATGCCAGCCTCCAGATCATAGTCCAGACCGGCGTTGACGAGAACAACAAGCCTGTTTACAAGACCAGGTCTTACACCAGAGTGAAGACCGACGCCACGGATCAGGACCTGCTGGATGTGGCAACCCAGCTGGCAGGGCTCCAGGCTCATCCGGTAAATTCCATCCGCCGGGTGACAGAGACCGAACTGGTGGAGCAGGGTTAAGGTAGGCTCGACCTGATGTTTAACGGCCTGCGGGAAGCCAGGATTTGGCCGGAATGAATCCGGCCGGGAGACGCAATCCTGACGGCTTTGCCGGCACGGATGTTGGAGGTGATTAGTGATGCATTGTATGCCCGGGTGGTCCGGCTGACCGCAGGCCCAGATTTTCGAAAAGGAGGTGAAATGCATGGCAAAAAGCCTTGAGATGGTTTTCCAGAATGCCGCGGGGAAAAACGCCAGGATTTCAGTGGCAGACCCCAAGGACGGCCTGACTGCAGACGAGGTTCAGGCTGCCATGGATACCATACTGGCGAAAAACATCTTCAACACCACCGGCGGGGATATCGTAAAAGCAGTGAGCGCCAGTATAGTATCCAGAGAAGTGACCGAAATCATTCCCCAGGGTTAGGCCTTAGGTTAGAAACGGGCCGTGGGGCTGAAATGTGAAGCCCGTTTGCGGGATTGGAAATTCGAGGATCGATTGGAAGTTCGAGGTTTGTTTTAGCAGGAGTCCGGTTCTGCCGGATTCCTGCATCAATATGAGCCAGGGCTTTAAAAAATCGACCTGGATGCCGGAGAAATTTGATTTTATTTTAGGAGGAGGGGATTTTCATGCAGGAAATCATGGCTCAAGTGGCCAATGTGGGCTTTCCCATAGTGGTCTCCATTTATCTTCTGGTACGGGTGGAAGCCAAAATGGAAAGCCTCACCGCAAGCATCAATGAACTGGCGAAGGTAATTTCAAAGCTGGAACCCCGCAGCTGAAGTTTTTTTCAGGCTGCAGTAAAGCTCCACGGCGCTTTGAACTGCCTTGGTGCGCTAGGCAAAATAAAAATTTTGGGAGGTGGAGAGTATGGAAAGACTTTACCCGAGGTTTATCATAATCCATCACACCGCCGGACACGATGCCCCGGCGCTGGAAATCGACGCATATCACGCCCGGCGGGGTTTCGGGGTATTTTTGGAAGAGCCAGAATATCTGGTGGAAGAATATGCCGACAGGGGATTTGAACGCGTAAAAAAAGGGGTGTTGATTCATATAGGATATCATTACCTCATCCGAGCCGACGGGAGTGTGGAAAAAGGGCGACCGGATTTCATGCGCGGTGCCCACTGCAGCGCCCAGAACATGAATTTCAAGTCTGTGGGGGTAGCACTCACGGGAAACTTTGATTCTGTAGACAACCCCGATGGCCGCAAGGGGCATACAGAGCCCACCGCCTCACAGATGAAATCCCTTCGGGGTTTGTTGGATTATCTTTCGGATATATACGAAATCCCCCAAAGCGGCATAATACTCCACAGGGATGTGGTCGGCGCTGCCACCCGCTGCCCGGGGGACAGGTTTGCGCTGTGATTGGGTAAGGGGACTGTTTAGTCGGAGGACGGTTCCCTGACTCAAATAACTAAACAAAAGGACTTATATATTTTTAATTTAAAGCCTTGACATAAAACTTTTGTTCGTATTATAATATTTTTGATTATATGAACATTTGTTTGTATGGCTTCTGCTTCTGAATAAGCGGCAAAAAACTGCGTTGTTGGGCCTCTTTCGCATGAGAGCGACTTATACTAGAATCATATCTTAGTTTAATAATCGGAGGTGTTATTCATGGTGATAGAAGATATGCTGGAGCTTGGCGTGGCGGCGATGCTTCCGGTTTATGAAGGCGGCAATGTCACCAGGCTCATCGCTTCCGACGGCACGGAGATGGTAGACTCGAGGACATGCAGGACCGTATTGAAATATTTCGCAAGGCTGTTCGGCATAGACCTTTCAGCTGTGAGGAAATCTTACGGAAAAGCCATAAATAAAAGGCATGCCGTCCCCATACCTTTTGGGGCTAACATGATTCTCGTGCCGGTGAAGATACGAAAAAATCCCCTTGGGGAAAACGATGGGACTTTCGGGTATGTGAATTTCAAAGAGGTCCTCCGAATCGACGGCGAAAACTGCAATTTTTCCCACATTACATTAAAATGCGGCAAAACCGTGGACATTCTGTCAAGCAGGTCCACAATGCTGGAGTATATGAAAAACGCCCGCCTGGTGGAAAGCCTTTACATGCAGAGGCATTTTTACGGCGCCTCCGCGGAATGCAAAGGCGCTTCTTTTTCCTCCCCGATCGGGCAGGAGCAGGATGTGTTGCGGGAAGGCAGGGATAACTTACGTTTTATCAAGGAAAAGGGATTGCTGGGTGAAAATCTTCAGGATCAAGATGATTTGTTGCGGATATATTTGCTGGAGCTTCTGGTAAAGGTGCTGCTGCAGCACAAGGACGATAAAAATCCCCGCTAATCGGGCGGCCGTAGAGCCGCTTTTTAATTTGCCTAATACACTTCCGGCCGGCGGTCTTCGAATATGGGAATCTTTTTGCGGGCATGGTCTACGCGGGAAAGATCCAGCGACGCGGTGAGCACCTCCTGCCTGTCGCTTCCCTCCAGAATCACCTCTCCCCAGGGGTCCACCACCAGGGACATGCCGGGGAATTCCACTTTTTTGTCTTTTCCTGCCCTGTTTACCGCCACGACAAAAAACTGGTTTTCTATGGCTCTCACAATATTCAGAAGTTTCCAGTGCATCTCCCTCGGCCTAGGCCACTGAGCAGGGACAAATATTAACTTTGCTCCCCTCAGAGCCAGTTTTCGCACGAATTCGGGAAAGCGCAAATCATAGCATATAATAACGCCGCTGCAAATGCCGTCCAGCTCAAAAGTTACACATTCCTGCCCGGCAAAAAAATATCTGTCCTCTTCCATCGGCCGGAAGCGGTGCACCTTGTCGTAGCGAGCGACTATCTCCCCTTCTCTGTTAATGATATATGAAGAGTTAAACACCCCTTCTTTTGAACTTATCTCGCGTATGTCAGCTATGGAACCCGCCACAATGTTCACCCTGTTTTCCCTTGCCAATTCACGAAGCCAGCCGATGGTGGGCATACCTTCCCGATCGGCTATGGCGCTCATCCTCGGTAGGTCATATCCAGTGGTCCACATCTCGGGGAGCACCAGCACGTCAGGCTTCTTTTTCTGTTTCAACGCCTCCTTTATCATGGCCTCGGCCCGGCGGCGGTTCTGCTCCGGGTTTCCAAAGACCACGTCCATCTGGATAAGGGATACCTTTAGTTTTGTCTCTTCAGGCATTTTTTGCCCTCCTTTTAAGTGAGCCAGAGTGAACCTCCTGCAGGCTCTGGGCATTTTACCTTGTATGTAACTTTATTTTATACCATTATATACCACGAGGATTTTTTGAGTCAAGAAATCAGCCTCGACTCACTAATTCATGGAACTTTTTTTTGTTTTTTTCGTCTATATATATAGAATGAAAATAAAAATGTTTTGTGGAGGTGTGTTTTGTGAAGAGATGGATGAGTTTTTCTGCGCTGGCGTTGAGCGTAATTTTTGCTTTCTCGCTCGTCATTCCCGGCGCGTTCGCTCAGGGAAAACCTGCTTTCTCCCAGGAGGCGGCCATTCAGAAGATAAAGGATATATTTGACACTTCTCTATACGACGTGTTCAGCATCAATTACAATGAGGACAAAGACCGCAAGACCTGGAGCCTCGACTGGTCGAACTCTGGGGAACCTTTCGGCAGTCTGAATGCTTCCGTAGATGCCGATACGGGTGACATCCTGAGGCTGAGCTTTTACAAAGGGTATGATTCCAATCAGAAACCGTCCCTCATCCCCAAGGTTTCCGAGGAGGAGGCCCGGAAAATAGCGGAGGATTTTGCCAGAAAGCATCAGCCTGCCGAATTTGCCCAAACCGTATACCGTAAGCCGCAGGAGCCGGTATACAGGCCTCTGATAAACCGCTACCAGCAGAGTTATTCTTTCAATTTTGTGAGGGCATTAAACCAAATCCCGGTGGAAGGTGATGGGTTTTACATCAATGTGGACGCCGGCACCGGTGAGGTTGAAAGCTACAGTTTCACCTGGTCCTATGATGAGCTGCCATCCTCTGAAAATATCATTTCAATGGAAGAAGCGGAAAAGATATTTCGGGAAAAAGCTGGGCTGAAGCTGGAATACAAGAGATATTTTAATTATAATACCAAACAAGACAATGTAAAACTGGTATACACCATCGACAACCCTTATTCGGTGGTAATAGACGCTGTTTCCGGCGAACTGTTAAATGATGCGAATTACGGCCGGGACCTTGGGGGTGCTGGCAGTGCTGAGTATATGAAATCCGCAGCAAACCAGGAACTTACCCCCCAGGAGCAGAAGGAAGTGGAAGCCACCAAAAACTGCATTACCAAGGAGGCAGCAGTGAAGGTGGTGCAGAAATATCTGGCTATCCCTGAAGATTATGAGCAAAATTATGCTAACCTCTATGAGGATTATGATAACCCCGGACAGAAGGTTTGGAATATAAGCTGGAACAAAAAATCCCAAAATCAGGGGGAATATGGTTCAATTAATGCCAGAGTGAATGCAATAAGTTCAGAGCTTTTGGGTTTTGACATATGGGACGACAGCCTCGGCAGCAGCGATTTTACGCAAAAATATGACAGGGCAGCAGCGCAGAAGATTGCAGAGGATTTTCTTGCGAAGCTCCAGCCGGAAAAGGCCGCCGATGTGAAGCTGGAGGATACAGCGGAGGGGATAAAATACCCCGAGAAAATCCGGGAGCATTATTTTAATTTCACAAGGTTGGTAGGGAATATCCCTTATCCTGACAACGGGTTTTCCATTTCGGTGGATTCCGTCACCGGCAGGATTATACGCTACAACATGAGGTGGCAGGCCAGGGAGTTTCCGGCAGCTGACGGGGTGGTTTCAAAAGAAGAGGCTGAAGCGAGCTTCCTGAAAAATATAGGCCTAGAGCTTTGCTATACCAAGTTGTACAATCCGCAAGACCAGGAAGATGAATTCCATCTTGTATACAAAATTAAATCCAGCCCGTCGTATACTTTCGATGCTTATAGCATGAAATTGCTGGACTATAACGGATACCCCATTGAAAATGAACCCGAGACGGAGTTTTCCGACATTAAGGGGCACTGGGCAGAAAAGGATATACAGCTTTTGGTGGATGCAGGTGTGATACAGTCCGCCCAAGATAAGTTCGGGCCCGATGAGGCCATAAGCCAGGGCGATTTCATAAAGCTTTTGATAAAAGCCCTGGGTCTTGGGCCGATAAATAACAATAATATAGTTCTGAAAAACGGCGCACAGCCCGGCGAAGAGTCCGAAAGCCTGCAGGGCTACATCGATGCTGCCATCAAGGCAGGCATTGTGAAACAGGGCGAAATCCAACCCCAAAAGCCCCTGCCCAGAGAAAAGATGGCGGCTTTCGCGGTGAGGGCTCTTGGATTCGAGAAAGTGGCATCCATCGCCGGAATCTACAACATTCCCGCAAGGGATGCTTCAGCTGTATCCCCTGCATATCGGGGGCATGTGGCTATAGCTATGGGGCTTTCGCTGATGACAGGCGCAGACGGCAAGTTTGAGCCCCAGGCCAGCGTCACCCGTGCCCAGGCGGCAGCGGTGTTGGTGCGAATGTTGAAACTGGAAAAATAAACCAGTGAACAAAATCTGAAGCACGGGGGAAAGTCTTCGTGCTTCTTTATAGATTTTTTATCACCACGCCCTTCATGTGGTCGCCGTCGAGAAAAGCATCGAATTTGCCTTCATACACCCATACGGCTCTGTGGCCTGTAGCCTTTTTGGGAGCGTTTTTGAACCAGTCGAAGTTTATTATGTTGGTTTCGAGGTTGTCAAACACCGGCATGTAGAGAATGCCGTCCAAGTCTAAATCCGCAAAAAAGTGGGTGCCGTAGGAGAGTTCCGGCGTGAAGTTTTGGCGCTGAATGCCCACTTCCACCAGCATGCCGCAGTTTGCGATTTCATTGTAGTTCACGGGCACGCCAAGGGCCGGGTTGCTGGACCCCCAGCGTCCGGGCCCCACCAGGATGTATTTTTCCCCGGCCAGCACATCGTTAACCTTGCCTACTTCCCGGGCGATGGCGTATTTGTCTGAGCTTTTGTAAAACTCATCACAATCGACGTACACTAGATATTTTATCCCCCGCAAAACGCCGTTGGTGAGCATGTGGTCTCCTGCCAGCAGAATATCCTCTTGCCTGATGCCGTCAGGTATTCTTATTTTCCTGTACTCTTCCCAGCTGGTAAGGGGCCGCACCTGGAGCAGGGCAAATTCAGGTTCTTCCGGCTCGTAGGCCCATTCCACATCCACCGCTATGCCCATGGCATCCTCCAGCACCTCGAACAGATATTTCATGAGCTCGAAAAAACGCGGCCTGTAAGATGGAAACCTGTCGAAGGTGAAAATTATCTTTTCTCCGGGCCGTGGCGCGGCAAACACCGGCGAAAGGTCATTTATCATATTTTCTGCAGATGAATATATGGAGGCCAGCCGGTAAAAATTGCTGTGGTATTTTGCAATATCAAGCCTTTCGTTTATATTATGGGATTCGAGCCGTCCCGTTTCCATGTTTAGCATGTCGAAGGTTTCCTGAGAGTATTTGGCTATTTCCTGAGCGTTGTTGCCTTCCGGCCGAAGGCTCAGATTCGTCAGGGAGAAGGTCCTGGCATATCCCCGGGACGTGCTTTTGGTGCCGAGGCCGAATACCATCCGCACCACGCCGTCTTCCTTTCTGATCCTTTCGGTAAACCGCCGGTAATTCTGGGAAAATCCCACGCCCGCCAATTCGGGATAAAAGCCATTACCCCGTCTTTTTCCGAAAAGTTCCTGGATTATGACCGCCATCCTTTCTTCGGAAAGAGCGTGTTTTCTCCTGTATACCACCGCATTTTTGCCATAGGTGCTGGCGTAAACTTGTTTCACTGCCGCCATGAGTTGGGACAGCCTCTCTTCCATGGTGCCGGTGTTGGGGATGAAGGTGGTAAAATATTTACCTGCAAAAGAAAACCGCACGCTGTCCTCCAGCATGGAGGATGACCTGACTGCCAGCGGACACGTCATTTCTTGAAGTATGGTCTTAAACTGGCTTTTGGCATCTTCTGAAAACTCACCGGCCAATATGGCCTGCTGGATTCTATCGATGTCGTTGGGCGATTCTTCTATCAAATAATCGATTTCGTTTTGAACCAGATAGTCGTCATACATGCTGGAAGCTATGAAAAAGCTCTCCGGAATGACCACGTTTTTCAGGATATCGTCATTTTTTTGTTTTAAAATCATGTTGGAATACAAAAGGCCTTTGGCCTTTCCGCCTATGCTTCCGGTGCCGATGGTCCGTTGGCGAAATTCCGGAAATTTCAAGGGGTCAAAGGATATATATTTTTTAATTTTATCGTTAAACTGCGCCAAAACGCCACCACCTCCTGTATGCTACAAAGCCGCAAACTCATGTGCAGGATTGCGGCGCAACTTGCCCCCGGACTACTTAAACATTGTATATTATAATAATAATTTAAAATTTAATTTAGTTCAACAAACATTTAATGAATATTTTAATCTCCGGCGGGGCAATATAATAGCGAGGGTTCGCAGTGGCTGAGCCAAGACCGTCGGAAGATCCTTTGCCGGGTTTTCCGGCGGTCGGCCAAAGGTCTGTGCCGGGTCGCGTGGCTCGGCACAGGCCGGAGGGCAGAGTGTCATGTGTCCTGTAAGGCTTCGGGGCAGCCCAACTGCTGTCCCGGGGTCAAAAGGGATGCATGGCATTCGAGCTAAGATCATCGCGGGTTCCGCAGGTTTATACGATATGGAGTATTTTTACAATACTTATATTGTATAAATTGGAGATCTGCGGCAGCCGGGAGGTGGCCCCAGGTTTCTAAGGGACTCTCGATGGTCGAGCCCAGGTTGTTGTGGGTTTTGTAATGGTTTTTTGCAGCCGAAAGGTTGCATTGGGCTATGCAGGGATTCACAGCAGCTGCAGCGCAGGTCACTGCGGGCTCTTTTTTTGTCCATAAAAAAAAAAGCCGGGCATAGCCTGGCGCAGACCGTTGACAAACTCACTTACCCCGCATGTATTATGGAGCGGGACTAGTTTCGCTCAGCCGTCACAAGCTTCTGCCGTAAGCGGCGTGCGAGCGTGTCCGGAGCAAAATATCATGCGGGCTTTGTCTACAAGCTGAGCCGGGCATAGCCCGGCGATTATACTCTTATACCACCGAAGGTTCGGATATAAGTTCTCCCCTCTTGAATCTTCCGACATCCAGCTTGTCGATGGGCAACGTTGTGGGCAGCCCCATGATGTATTCCGCCATAAGCTGCCCGGTAATGGGGCCGAACATGAAGCCGTGGCCGGAAAACCCGGTAGCAAGGTATATTCCTTCCACTTCTTCAGCCCTACCCAGTATGGGCTGGGCATCCGGCGACATTTCGTAAAGCCCGGCCCACTGGCGCACTATGCGGATGTTTTTCAAGTAGGGCAGGTAATGGGTTGCTTTTTTACACATAGTTTCCACGAAATCCCATGTTGATGAAAGGTTGAAGGTTTCATGGGGTGCCGGACCATACCCCATTATGAACTCTCCGCCGGGTTCCTGTTGAAGGTAAATGTTTCCAGCAAACGACATGAGCATCGGCTCCAGTATGGGATTTACGGGTTCCGTAACCAGAATCTGGTGGCGCTCAGGCCTCACCGGCACATCACAGCCTGCAAGCTTTCCCACGTGTCTAGACCACGCTCCGGCAGCTATAACTACTTTTTCGGTGGAAATGTATCCCCTGTTGGTTTCAACGCCCTTCACCCGGCCTTGTTCTACGTCAATCCCTGTGGCTTCGGTATAGGTGTAGATTTGGGCCCCGTGCCTTTTTGCGGCTTCGGCGTAAGCCTGCATGGTCTTAAAAGGGTTGGCGTGGCCGTCCTTGTTGCAGAAGGCGCACGCCAGAATGCCTTCAATGTTGAGTTCGGGCACGATGTCCAGGGCTTCCTGAGGGGTCAGCATCACCGAAGGGATGCCCATTTTGTGCTGCAGCTCGACGTTTTTCTTGAACAGCTCCACTTCTTTTTCGGTGACGGCCATCATCAGGTACCCGCCCTGCTTGAATTCGATGTCATCCTCGAAATCCAGCATTTCGTTGAGGTTTTCAAATATTTCGCAGGTGGCTTTGCCCAGGGCGCAGTTCATCTCTGTCCCCCATTGTTGCCTCACTCCTGCACCGCACCTGCCCGTAGAACCGCTGAAAAGATAGTTTTTCTCCAGCACCACCACATCCCTCATGCCCCGGGACGCGAGATTGTATGCAATCGACAAACCCGAAATCCCGCCCCCGATGATAACGGCCTCAGCTGTTTTCTTCATCTTCCATCCCTCCCAGTATCACCGACATTTTTACATTTTTCACAGGAGGCCGGTATGTGGTCACTTTTATCTCACTCGGGGGAGTGTTGGTGGCCTTGGCCAGCTCTGCCAGGAGCAGGGACCTGCACGTGCGGCCCTGGCACTGCCCCATGCCGCAGCGCGTGATGCGCTTTATCTCTTCCATGGAGGTGTATCCTTTTTTTATGACGGCTTCGATCTCTTCCAAAGTTACGTCTTCACAGCGGCATATTATGGTTTTGCTCTTGGTCATCTCAAATCGCCCCCTACCCTGATGTTTCTTACAACCATGGAAAGCCCTTTGGGAACTGTCACGGTGATGACTGGAGTCCTGTCTTCATATTTGCCGTTTCTCACTTTCAACACTCTGCCTCTTCCAACTTTTTTTCCACTGCGGTCTAATAAATCCACTTCTTCCCCCTCCCGGGGAAGTGGAAGAAACTCGAAGGGAAGTGAAACTGTGGCTTCGTCTTCTGAATATGTTTCATCTATGACAAATATGGCAAGGCCCGGACACTTGCTTATGCAAAGGCCGCATCCGTTGCATTTGTCGAAATCTATCGATGGAAGGTCGTTAATATCTTCGAATTTTTGAATGGCTCCGCGCTTGCAGGCCGTAAAGCACGGGTTACAGGGTATTTTTTGGAAACATTCTATCATAACCACCGGCCCTTTTTTCCGCCTATCCTTTGGCGGAATTCTCGAAGCCAGTTCTTCTTCCGTTGGTATTCCACAGGTTTTAAGCATTGTAATCTCCTCCTGATGATACTAACTGGGCCAGTCCCTGTCTTATCTTTTCTCCCACAGGACCCGAGCGAAGGTTTTGCAGCCGTTTAATCGCTTCGAGCCTTTTTTCGCTATAAGTACCGTCATCATAACCCAGGCTCTTGGCGGCATTGAGCCCAGCCAACCTACCCTCTATCATGGCGCTGCTGGCCTCTTCCACGCCTGCTACGTCACCGGCTACGTAAATGCCGGGTACTGTGGTCTCCATGTTTTCGTTCCGCACAGCCACATGGCCTCCCAGCTGAGGGACGTATTTCATCTCGCATCCCGCCTGCCACAGTATTTCCGTAAGCGGGGAAAGGCCTACGGAAATGCAAATGACATCAACTTTCAGCACTTTTTCAGTGCCGGGTATGGGCTGCCAGCGGTCGTCCAGTTGCCATATCACTGCCCTTTCCAGGGTTCCCGTAGCCTCGTTGGGATAAGCCGCCTTTATGGTGTATGATGTCATGATGGGCACTCCCAGGCGGGCCACTTTGGAAGCGTGGACCCAATATCCGCCTATGCAGGGTGCGGCATCAATAATTGCCTTTACATTGACTTTCGCCTGCATGAGCTGATAACTCACGATAAGGCCAATGTTTCCTGCCCCCACCATGAGCACGTTTTCACCGGGCACCACGCCGTGCTCGTTCATGAGAGTCTGTACTGCCCCGGCGCCGTATATGCCCGGCAAATCGTTGTTTTCAAAGGGAAGGAATTTTTCCGAAGCTCCCGTTGCCACTACCACCTTTTTCGGTTTTATCTTGACAAAGGTTTTTCCCTCAAATTCCACGCCCAGGACCCCATCGTCGGGATAATACCCTATTACAGTGGAATCCAGCATGGTTTCTATCCTGGGGTTTTTTAGCACTTCATCAGAGAGGAGCCTTCCTATGTCTATACCCCTTACGGAAGCATATTCTTTCTCAGAGCCGAAAAATTTGTGAGTCTGCTTCACCAGCTGCCCGCCCAGCCTGGAATTCCTGTCGATAATCGTCACTCGGGCGCCCATTTCAGCAGCAGCCAGAGCCGCCATGAGCCCAGCGGGGCCTCCTCCTATCACCGCTATCTCGGTGTCCTTCATTTAATATCACCTCTTCCTTTCTGCGTCTCCACCACCATGCCTTCGCGGAGTTTTTCTGTACAAACCCTGACGTTGGGCTCACCGTTTACAGTCATAAGGCAGGACGAACAGTTCCCTATGGCGCAGTAAAATCCTCGGGGCCTGTGCAGGTGTTTGCTATAGCTCAAAACCCTCACGCCGTTGTCGTGAAGGGCAGCTGCTATGGGTTCTCCTTCATATCCTTTCATTTTTTTCCCATTGAAAGTAAATTCGACTTCCCGACCTCTTTTAAAGGTCAGGATTGGATGTTCTGTTATTCGCATTATCGTCCCTCCTTTTGTAAATTTCAAGAAATATAAAATAATGTGATATTTAATGATATATTTGTAATTACATTATTTTCCATATAGATTTTCACCCCCATGCGCAGCCTTAATATTGTTTCCCTCAGCGCTTTGGAAAATTTTTCTTTATTTTCCTTTTAAAATATCCCTGCGCAGGCTTTGCAGATGTAGCGACATTTTATATGCCGCATCATCTCCATTCCTTTGCACTATAGCCCTCACTATATCGCTGTGCTGCTCACACAGCACAATCCAGTCATCGTAATCCAGAATGGATTTTTCCTGCAGGTCCCGGGTAAGGTTTAGCATGAAGCTCACCATTTCCCTAAGCATAAAATTGTGAGACATCTCGGCTAGCGCCATATGAAATGCCAGGTCCCGGTCCTTTTCCCTGTATTCGGCAAGGTTCGCCCTGCTGCCGTGAAACTCTTCATCGAATGCCAGCAGGCTTTTCATCTCCTGTTCCGTAGCCCTCTCCGCCGCCAGCTTTGCCACTTTTACCTCCACGATTTCCCTTGCCTCCACCACATCCACCAACGCAAACCTTTCCAAATCCATAGAGGTGCTCTGCTGCAGGTGAAATCCTTCAACCCTGCGAAGGTAGCGGCCGCCGCCGGGCCTGCTTTCCACAAGGCCGCGGGACTCCAGCACCCTAAAGGCCTCCCGCAGCACTGCTCTGCTGACTCCGAGCTTTTCCATGAGCTCCCTCTCTGAGGGGAATTTATCGCCGGGCTGCATTTCGCCTTTATCTACCATGTTTTTAATCTGTTCTATGATGGACTCGTAAAGCCTTATGTTTTTTACTCTGTGAAAATCCATCACTGCCTCCAAATTCCGGGCTACTGGGTAACCCACTTTATATTAATAATATATTTCGATACGTTTTTCTAAAATCCTGTTTGACTTAAAAATTTAATTAAATTTTTTCAACCCGATGAATCTTGTTTTATGATACCTGCTGTGTTAACATATATTGTAGTATTTGTGTACGGGTGATTTTCAAGATGGCCATACTTTCCGCATCGAATCTTTCCAAAAGCTTTGGAACTCAAACCGTTTTCCAGAATGTGAGTTTTTTGATAGAAGAAAAAGAAAAAATAGGCCTGGTGGGGTTAAACGGCGCTGGAAAAACCACCCTCCTTAAAATCCTGGCAGGCAGGATGCCCTACGATTCGGGCTTTATTTCGATAAGCCGGGATGTGGCGGTAGGGTATCTGGCCCAAGATATAAAAACCGAAGGCTTTGAAACCGTGGGTAATGCCCTGGAATCCGTATTCATAACCCAGTGGGAACTGGAAAGGCAGCTCCGGAGTCTGGAAGAACAGATGTCCCGGCCGGAAGTTTACGGCGATGAGGATAAACTTTCCCGCCTCATGGAAAGGTATGCCGCCCTTTCGGAGGATTTTGCCGCCAGCGGAGGCTACGAAATCCGAAGCCGCATCCGCGGAGTGCTGAAGGGGTTGGGTTTCGAAGACCCTGCCACCCCGGTTTCCGCTTTGAGCGGCGGGCAGAAGACCCGCCTGGCCCTGGCGCGCATGCTGCTTCGGGCCCCGCAGTTGCTGCTTTTGGATGAGCCCACCAATTACCTTGACATGGATTCGCTGCAGTGGCTGGAAGGATTTTTGAAGGATTATCCCGGAGCAGTACTGGTTGCATCCCACGACAGATATTTCCTAGACCGCATCGCCACCAGGATTTTCGAATTGGAAAATCATCGCCTCACGATATATGCTGGAAACTATTCGGATTTTATAAAAAAGAAGAATGAAAACCTGGCCCTCGAGCAAAAGCGCGAAATGCTGAGGCAAAAGGAAGCCGAACGGCTAAAGAAAAGCATTCAGAATTTTATTTCCCACAGAAACTATGTCCAGGCCCAAACCCGCCGCCGGATGCTGGAGGGCCTTTTGCCTATATCCGACGGCAACAGGGTCAAGCATTCACTGAGGCTGAAGTTTGAAATGGAGCAGGCCAGCGGCAAAGAGGTGCTTCGGGCCTGCGGCCTGAATTTTTCTTACGGGGATAAGGTTATTCTTCAGTCAGTGGACCTTAAGGTTTTTCGCGGGGAGCGCATAGGAATTATTGGGCCCAACGGCATTGGAAAATCCACGCTTCTCAAGATTCTGGCGGGAGAGCTTTTGCCCAGCAGCGGCGAGGTTTTGCTGGGACACAAGGTACAGGCAGCATATTTTTCACAGGAGCAGGAAGGGCTTTCGCCGAACTCCACTGTACTCGAAGAGGTATGGGATTCAGCGCCGGGGCTTTCCATGACGCAGGTGCGCTCTTTTCTCGCAAGCATGATGTTTTCCGGCGAGGATGTGGAAAAACCCGTGGGCGTGTTGAGCGGCGGTGAAAAGAGCAGGGTGGCCCTGGCAAAAGCCATTTTGCAGGGAGCTAACCTGCTCTTGCTGGACGAGCCCACAAATCATCTGGATATAATATCCAAGGAAAAGCTCGAACAGGCCTTGCTGGAATACGGCGGCACCATTATAGCCGTTTCGCACGATAGATATTTTTTGGCAAAAATCGCCACTCGCATCTGGGAATTTACCTCTCAGGGCATCCGGGATTTTGACGGCGGTTTTGCCTATTACTTGGAGAAAAAAATGGAAAAGCCGCACCAGGAGCAGCCTCAGGAGAACAAAACCCGCCTGCACAGGACAAGGCGCGAGCAAAGGCAGCAGAGGGAGGAAGAAAAGCGCAAAAAGCAGGAATTGAGAGAGCTGGAGCAGAAGATTATGGCACTGGAAGATGAAATACAAGAACTGGAGCGCCTTCTGTGCCTACCGGAAGTTTACGGCAATCCCGAAAAGGCAAAAGAAGTGAATACCCGGTACAGGGCTGCATCGGAGGAGTTGGAAGAGCTTTATGAGAATCTCTGATAGTAAGTCAAAAAATGATTCGTGTGTAAAAACTAAAATAAGGAGCGGAATAGGATTGACTGAAAATTTTTTGACTCTGGGTATAGAAACATCGTGCGACGAGACATCGGCAGCCGTGGTTTTGAACGGCCGCCGGGTGCTTTCGAACGTTATTTTTTCTCAGGTAAAATGGCATGAAAAATTCGGCGGGGTGGTGCCAGAGATAGCCTCGCGCCAGCATCTCGAAGCCATATGCCATGTGACGCAGAAGGCTCTGGATGATGCGGGCATTAAATTTCCCGATATCGACCTGGTGGCAGTTACTTGCGGACCGGGGCTGGTAGGGGCTCTGCTGGTGGGTGTTTCCTATGCCAAAGGTCTGGCGTATGTGTTGAAAAAGCCGCTCATCGGGGTAAATCATATTGAGGGACATATTTTCGCCAATTTTCTGGAAAGCAGCCTCGAACCGCCGTTTTTGTGCCTGGTGGTGTCGGGCGGGCATTCCCATATAGTGTACGTGAAGGATTACGGCAAATATGAGGTGATGGGGCGGACGGTGGACGACGCAGCTGGAGAAGCCTTCGACAAGACCGCCCGGGCCCTGGGGCTGGGTTACCCCGGCGGACCGCTCATCGACAGGATTGCCAAAACTGGAGACGAAAACGCCATCAGCTTTCCGGTGGCGCACGTGCGGGGAGAGGACTTCAGTTTCAGCTTCAGCGGCATAAAATCCGCCGTTCTCAATTACTTAAACCAGATGCGCATGAAAAATATCCCCATTGCTGTGGAAAACGTGGCGGCGAGCTTTCAAAAGGCCGTGGTGGATGCGCTGGTGGAAAAAACCCTGGCGGCTGCGCGCGCGAAAAATGTGAGGACCATTGCCCTGGCCGGAGGGGTGGCAGCCAACAGCAAACTCAGGCAGGAACTTTCGGCCCGGGCTGGCGGTGATTTTGCGGTGAATTTTCCTCCCGCAGTTTTTTGCACCGACAACGCCGCCATGATAGCGTGTGCGGGTTATTATAGGAATAAAGGCGGAGTAATTTCGCACATGGACTTAAATGCCTATGCGACTTTAAGCTTATTCTGACCTTGTGGATATGTGGATTTTTGCTGTGGGGATATTGTGGACAACTGGTAAATTTATTATCTCTCTTGAGGTTTTCCTGTGGATAAGTCTGTGGATATGTGGATAAATCACAACTCCAGCCACATTATTACGGCATCCTCTCTGTTGTCCATGTAGTATCCCCGGCGGATGCCGCAGGGCTCAAAACCCAGTTTTGAATACAGATTCTGAGCCACGTAGTTGCTCTTCCTCACTTCCAGGGTCATCCTGTCGGCACCGTTTTGTCTCGCTATCTCAATGAGGTTTCTCATTATAAGCTCCCCGATGCCTTCACCCCTGTATTCGGGCAGGACTCCCACATTGGTCACATGAGCCTCGTTGAGCACCATCCACATGCCGCCGTATCCCACAATTTTATCTCCGACTTTCGCCACTATATAGCGTGAAAAATCATTGTCCCGAAGCTCACAAGCAAAAGCGTATCGGGACCACGGGTTTGTGAAACACCGGTGTTCTATCTCTATTACGTCGTCTAAATGCTTCATTTTCATTATCTCAATCGTCACATCTTCCGGCGCTCGCTGTTCCATGTTGCTCCTCCCATTTCTCCTCAGCGTGGGACCTTCTGATATAAAAGGGCTTTATGGTATAACAAGTGTCAATCTTTCCCCTGGCATATTCGTCCAGGGCTGCCGCCGCTATGGAAGAGGCCCGGGGCATGGATAAAGCGGGATGTGCAGCTGCGATAAGGCTGTCCACTCCCCAAACTTTTTGCCCTCCATCATCCGTTGCCCGGGCCAGAACCGTAAGTCCATCACCTAGAACCACGGTTTGCTCTTTTCTCGATGACAACCTGGCGAGAAGGTCTTTCGCTTTTATCACTTCATATTCTGACAGTTTCTTCAGTTTGCCTCCTTCCCAGCGGTAAAAGCACGTATATACTTGCCCCCGCTGAGCGTCCATTACGGGGCATATGAGGCGGGTTTCCCCCATCAAGTTGTACGCAAGGCCGTCCAGCGTATTAATTCCCACCATGGGCTTTTCCAGAGCATGGGCCATGCCTTCGGCACACGCCATACCTATTCGAATGCCGGTAAAAGACCCCGGCCCCACAGCCACTGCCACCACATCAAGGTCGGCAAGGCTTATGCCGGAGTCCTGCAGCACCCTGTCCACCACCTGCATCATCTTTTCCGAATGGTTTTTTTTGTTGTTAACAATGTATTCGGCCATCAGTTTATCCGGACTCATTACCGCTGCAGTGGCCACCATGGAGGAAGTATCTATCCCCAAAATATACATCAAGCATTCAACTCCTGAAGTATTTTATCAAATTTCGGGCTTTGCGAATGAATCCTTATGCTGCGCCGGTTTTCATCCAGCACCGCAATATCTATCCTCAGGGCATCTTCCGGCACCAGGCACTCCACCCGGTCCGCCCATTCCAGCACCACGACAAAGCCCTCAAGATAATCATAATACCCTATGTTTTCCAGCTCTTCGGGGCCGTTAAGGCGGTATGCATCCATATGTGCCAGAGGGATTTTTGCTTCATACTGATTGATAATGGTAAAGGTGGGACTGGTGATATCTTCCTCAATGCCCAGGCCCCGGGCTATTCCAGCGGTAAAGGCAGTCTTCCCCGCGCCCAAATCGCCAGTCAGCGCGAGGAAATCTCCGGGTTTGAGCCTTTTGCCCAGGGCTTTTCCCAACTCCTGTGTTTCATTTGTGTTTGCGGTTTCGAAGATTCTATCCATATGCATCCCTTAATCAACTTTGATTCCTGTGGCTGCTACACCCGAATCAAATTTTTTATTTTTATATATTTTATTACATCAAAATCCAAATTACAAGGTGGTCATAAAGCTGGCGGCAGCGTACAAAAAAAAAGCGCTGTAAAGCGCAACGTTTTCGGAAAGAATCGAGGATCGCAAATTGCACAAGGCCCATACTTACACATGTTTTACCGGTGCAGCAGGGGCGAAAGCCTCTTGTAAATCAGCGCTGTGGCGATGGTAACAAGGATGCCCTTGATTATGTTGAACGGCAAAATGCTGTATACCACCAGAGTCTTGAGGTCCACTATCCGGGCATTGGCATGGGTGCCCATGGCGATTACAGCCTGGGTGGGTATATTCAGGAGCTTCTGGTAAAGCGGCACGATGATAAAATAATTTGCTACGGACATGCCCACCGCCATTATTAGGGTTCCGGCCAGCATGCCGATTATGGCGGTCTTTTTGCTCTTGTGCATGGAATAAATCAACGATGCTGGCGCCACCAGCAGGATGCCCGTCAACAGGTTCGCCGCTTCTCCTATGAAAGCCGTCTGGCTTCTAAAAAGGTGCAGGAAGTTTTTTACAACTTCCACCATTATCCCGGCCCAGGGTCCCATAGAAAACCCTGCCAAGAGAGCGGGCACATCGCTGAAGTCAATTTTCAAAAAAGCGGCAAACATGGGCAGCGGAAATTCTGCAAACATGATTATAAACGCCAGCACCCCCAGCACCGCTATTTTTGTAATGCTTTTTGTGTGTGACATTTCTTTTTTTATTGCTTTTTGATTTACTGCTGCCATAATTTATCCTCCTTACAAATTTAATTTTGATTCAAAGCGTAAAAACACGTCGTCGATTGTGGTTTGTGACTGCCTAAGGCACCGTAGAGTAACAATAAAGCCCTGGAAAAATCTCCAGGGCATCAAACGCAATAATAAATACACCTTCTTCCATCCAGACTATACTGTCGGCTCCGGCTTTTACCGGATCGGCTCCCTGGCTAAGGAGTTCGCGGGCTCGCCTTTTCGGCTTACCGCCGGTCGGGAATTTCACCCTGCCCTGAAGGTTTCAAGCAAATCTCATATTCAGTTTGATATCATGATATCGTTAATATACTAGCACACTTTTTTGCATTTTGCAATACTGTATTTTTGTTTCTTCTTGTGCTGCTTCAAAGGACTCATCAGGATTTGTAATCAATTTCTCTTTTATATACCACCCGGCCGTCTACTATTACAATGGAAGGCGTTGATTTTATATCCAGCGGATGGCCGTCCCATATTACCACGTCGGCGTCCTTACCTTTCTCCAGGCTCCCAACTCTGTCGGCAATGCCTATAATTTCTGCGGCGTTTATGGTGATAGCCCTGAGCGCATCTTCTTCTCTCATGCCCTCTTTTACCGCAAGGGCCGCGCACACCGGAAGGTACTGTATGGGTATCACAGGGTGGTCAGTCATTATCGCTACTTTTACGCCCTTTTTTGCCAGTATGCCGGGGGTTTTGAAACTGAGGTCCTTGAGCTCAAGCTTGGATCGGGAGGTGAGGGATGGCCCCACCACTGCCGGTATTTTCGCTTCGGCCAGTTCATCGGCAATCAGGTGGCCTTCAGTGCAATGCTCTATGACAATATCCACACCAAACTCCCGGGCTATGCGAATGGCGGTGAGTATGTCATCGGCGCGGTGAGCGTGGGCCCGCAAGGGGATTTTTCTGTCCAGCACATCGCACAGCGCTTCCATTTTAAGGTCCCTTTCCACAACCTTTTCGGGAGCTTTTGCGCCGTTTTCCATTTTCTTCTTATAGTTTACCGCTTTCACCAGGGTTTCCCTCAAAAGGGCTGCAGTGGCCATTCTGGTGGAGGGCATTTTTTTCTGCTGCCCGTATACTCGCTTGGGGTTTTCTCCGAAGGCCACTTTGAGTCCGGCGGGAGCTTTTACCACCATTTTGTCTATGACTTTGCCGGAGGTTTTTAGAGCAATGGACTGCCCCCCTATGACGTTGGCGCTGCCGGGGCCGGTAAACGCACAGGTGATGCCTCCCCTGACAGCGTCTTCGAAGGCTATGTCCGCGGGATTTACCGCATCAATGGCTCGAAGCTGCGGCGTCACAGGGTCGGTCCACTCATTGCCGTCCTCCCCGATTTCCCCCACGGCCTCTTCGAATATTCCCACATGGCTGTGAGCATCGATGAATCCCGGAAACACGTATCTTCCTCCTGCATCGATGATTTGGGCATCGGGGGGAACGGTAAGGTTTTCACCCACATCTGCTATTTTGCCTCCATCAATTATGACACTGCCTTTCTCCAGCACGCTACCGCTCATGGTGTATATTTTGCCGTTGATGATAGCCAGCATAAAAACACTCCCTGTATGTGATATTTTCTATCTTATTCCGTGAGACAGCGCCAGCATTGCCCTGAAGGCCTTGAAGGCCTCCATATAGTCTGTCGCGGTGTACACCACCGTGCGCCCGTCTTTCCTGGACGTTCCCGGTATCAGCATAGCCATGTCCGCCATGCCGGAGATGGAAAAGCTTACTTCCAGTTCCACCGGCCCGTTTTCCACGGTGGGCTTAATTGATTTCAGGTTTTTCATCGCTTCTTGCACGCCTTGCCGGAGCTTTTGTTTTACCACACCAAAGGGGTATATCACCGCCGCATTGCGGCCCACAGCGGATTTCACCGCAACGCCCACCGGGCCGTTCAGCTCCTCCTTCGCACAGGCAACGGCGTTCTGGTCTCCGGATACAAACGCCACCGGCACCCCGAAACAACCTGCCAGCCTGCCGTTTATGCCCGCTTCGCTCATGGGCTTGCCGTTGATTCTGGCGCTGAGGACCCTGAAGGCATATGTATGGTCAATCACAGCCTTGCCTGTGCCAGCTCTGGCGTGGTAGCCCACAAAAAATGCGGCATCGAAGCTTTCGTCGATGCCCTGCATCATGCTGAAAGGTTTAGGGCTGCCGCTGATGAGCACGGCTTTGGGGTTCAGTTCTTCAATAAGAATATTGTCCATATTGTCATGGGAATCGTTTACAACTATCTCCGAAGCGCCACACTCCAGGGCGGCTTCCACTACGGCGTTGACCTCCCTCGTCATCATGCGCCGGGCCCTCTCATAATCTCTGGCGCCGGGCTCTATTTGCTCCATTGAGACAACGCCTGAAATGCCCTCCATATCGGCTGAAATAAAGATTTTCAAGCATAAAACCTCCTCACTGGCTCAAACTGAGTTGTGCCGGCTCGCTTCTATAAAATGTTGGAAAAGTTTAAACTGCAGGGAATCTTTATGCCACATTTCTTCCGGATGCCACTGTACCCCGATGCAGAAAATACTGGTGTCCTTTGCTTCCACAGCTTCTATGACACCATCTTTCGCCACCGCCACCACATTAAAATCCGGAGCAATGTCCTTTACGCATTGGTGGTGAAAGCTGTTGACCCGGATTCGGTTTTTCTCAAATATTTTGAAGAGGCGGGAGCTTTCCCATATTATCTCCACTTCATGGGTGGCGTACCAGCCGGGAGCGTCCTGCCAGTGCTTTAACGGCTTTTTCATCTGAGAAGGGATATCCTGATATATGCTGCCTCCCAGGGCTGCGTTCAACAGCTGTATGCCCCTGCATATGCCCAATGTGGGCTTTCCCAGCCGAAGGCATTCCCTGGCGAGAAACACTTCGGCTTCGTCTCTCTCGGGGCATATCTTGCCCATACGTATATGGGGTTCCTCATGAAAATAGAATGGGTCCACATCAGGACCGCCGGAAAAGATGATGCCGTCCATGCGCTCCAGCAGCCCCTGAAGGCGCTTGACATCGTCCAGGGGCAAAATGGGGACCGGTATGCCTCCTGCCTGTTCCACTGCCCTGAAATAACCGGCGCTCAAGTAAGCTTTTTCTTCTTCACTGTCAAATGAGGCAGTAATGCCGATTAAAGGTTGCAAGGTTTTTTATCCCCTTTCCTGCTTTTCGATTTGCTCTAAATCCAATCCCAAGTGATAATACGATTTTGTGCTATCAATGTGCACAATTCCGCTTTGGCTTTTGATAGAGATTTAGAACTTATTTACGGCAACACCTTTACTGCTACTTTAGCCACTTTTGGATCAAACTGGCTGCCAGCATTTTTTTCTATGACTTCTTTTGCCTCGGCAAAATTTCTCTGAGGCTGGTAAGGCCTGAGGGAAGTCATGGCATCGTACGCGTCGGCCACTGCCATAAGCCTGGCGCCGAACGGTATTGCTTCCCCGGCCAGTCCGTCGGGATATCCGGAACCGTCATAGCGCTCATGGTGGCCTCCGGCAATGACCACCAGATCTTTCAGGAAGCTCACCATGCTCAGTATCTCCATAGTGTAAACAGGATGCCTCTTCATGAGCTTGAATTCATCCATGGTGAGGCGGCCGGGTTTGTCCAGGATGCTCCTCGGCACCGCCACCTTTCCCGCATCGTGCAGATAACCTGCCAGCTTAAGCCTCTGGGCTTCTTCTTCCTTCATGCCCATGGCTTTCGCCAGTTTGTATGTGTATTCAGCCACGCGTTCCGAATGCCCAGCAGTATAACTGTGCTTGGCGTCAATCACTTTGGCAAACACCCTGATGATTTCATCGGCTTCCGATCGGCAGTAACTCAAATCAATGGGCGGCAGCGCCTTTATGATATTCATGAATTGCTCAGAGATTTTTTTCTCATCCATAATCTCATTGAAAAAATCACCTTCTTCAAGAGTGGTGACCATTAATTCGTATATCAATTCAGAGTATTCGGTGCCCCGCCGGGCGGAAAGCGACGTCTTCATGCCTTCCAGGCTGAGAGGAGGCTTGACCCGGGCAAGGATGTCGAAGGTGTCGCATATCCTGAGTATCTGCCCTCCCAAATTGATGTTGTTTCCAGAAAGCCCTCTGGGATAGCCGCTGCCGTCCCACTGTTCGTGGTGGTCCTTTATCATGTCGGCCGCTATAACCAGCGGGTTTATCTGCCTTACGATCTGGGCGCTTTTTTCCGGGTGGGAAAAAAGGATGGGGTTTGTAAAATGCTCCTTGATATCCGTATAGTGGACCACATGCTCTGGCAGCGATATGGCTCCTATGTCATGCAGTAGGCCCGCATAAAAAATATGCGTGCGGTATTCGGGAAGTATTTTCCTGGCGAGTTTCTCCGCCAGGATGGCTACCCTCCACGCATGATAAAGTTTTCTGTTTTCATCCAAATCCATCATTAGAGAAAGGGCAGAAATCAGTTCAGAAAAGAAACGTGACCTGTCTTCCATGTTACTCCTCCACATGTTTTGCAAAAAGCTGCCGCGAATTTGCCCCAGTGAGGCAGATTTTTGCATAAGTTTTTCAAAAAATGGCATATATTAATATATATTCTAAATTAATTTCTGTAATCCTTCTTTTTTTGTAAAATTTATTAGCTTTAATGTAAAGGTGCTTGAGTACATAAAAAAACTTCGGCATAAGCCGAAGTTAAAATTTTTTATATCCTCATATAGGAAACACTGACTCCTCCGATGGATGTCAATTCTTTTGAAAATTCCTCGGCTTCTTCTGCCGAAGCTTTCATGTACAGGGTTATTATTCCGTCCTCTTTGGCAGGATCCGGCAACCCCATCCGGCACAGGATTTTATCGCCGTGTTGGGTGAGTATTTCCTGCACCTTGGGCGCAGTATCGACCCTGTGATCCAGCCGCAAACCCATTATAGTCAGACGCTCCATAACGTCACCTCCCCGCCATTAAAATTCTGTCAAGCCAAGGCTTATTTTCAGGGCTTCATCAACTTTTACCATGATGTCCTGGTCCAGAAAAGTTATTTTTTCCTTGAGCCTCCTTTTGTCTATGGTCCTCAGCTGCTCCAGAAGAATAACCGAATCTTTTTCCAGGCCGAAATCCTCACGGGAAAGTTCCACATGAGTGGGGAGTTTGGCTTTGTCGATCTGGGAAGTTATGGCAGCAATAATAACAGTGGGGCTGTACTTATTCCCCACATCATTTTGCACCACCAGCACCGGCCTGACTCCTCCCTGTTCAGAGCCGACCACAGGGTTTAAATCGGCATAGTATACATCCCCTCGCCTAACAAGCACATTATTCACACTCCGAAAGTCTTGTTTCATAAAGTACAAAATCCTTCAAATCCTCGTGTATTCCCATTTCGGACAACCTTACATTCAGCTCGGCCATCTGCATGTAGCCGGTCTTCAATTGCTCCCTTACCTTTATCTTTTCCTTTTCTCTAATATATAATCGCATGGCATCACGAATAAACTCGCTTCGGTTTTTTTTCTCCATTGCCACGATATCATCCACTTCTTCGAGCAAATTATTGGGCAGACTTATTATTATTCTTTTCAAGTCAGCCACACTGGCACCCCCTAACGGATTTAGGAAACGCACACATATATTTTTTATTATATATAAGCCAATATAATTATGTCAATCAAGCAAGAAATTTATACCTGTTCTGCCAACAGGTTTTTGATTTTTATAATTTTACCATTCTTAAAGTATACCCTGGGGACGCGCCTTGCCACGGCGCAGACCACTTCGTAATTGATGGTGCCTATTATCCTCGCTATTTCATCCGCTGTCACGGCGGACCCCGACGACTCCCCAAACAGAACCACTTCTTCCTGGGGCTCCACTTTGCCTTCTATATCCGTCACATCCACCATGCATTGGTCCATGCATATCCTCCCCACTACGGGAGCCCTCCTGCCCTTTATCATCACCGACGCTTTCGAGGACAAAAGTCGAAAATAGCCATCAGCATAGCCCACGGGCAGTGTGGCGATGACGCTTTTCCTTTTGGTGACGAAAGTGCCGCCGTAGCTCACGGCCCTCCCGGCATCCAGCACCTTCACGTGGGAAACCCGGGTTTTCAGGGTCATAACAGGTTTGAGGCAAATTCTGCTCCTCGCCACTTCGTCGGAAGGGTAAAGGCCGTAGAGGATTATGCCCGGCCGCACCATGTCCAGGTGGGTGTGGGGAAGTTCTATGACTGCAGCGCTGTTGGCCACATGCTTTATGGGAATCCTGTACCCCGCCTTTTCCAGTTCCTCTGCCACCGACATGTATTTCTCAAACTGTTCTTGGGTAAAAGACTTATCGCTTTCATCGGCTTTGGAAAAATGCGTGAACATGCCTTCCACTTCAAGATTTTCCATGAAAAACAGTTTTTTAATATCTTCTATGGAAGCCGGGTCCGTCTGAAATCCTATGCGGCTCATACCGGTATCCAGCTTGATATGGACTTTGGCTTTTTTGCCCTGCTCTTTGGCCTGGCGGGAAAGTTCCCGCGCCGATGATACGGTGTAGATGGTCTGAGTAATATCGTGCTCTATTATTTTATCAAATTGCTCTTCGGGTGTAAAACCCAAAATAAGGATGGGGGCTGTTATCCCTGCGCGTCGAAGCTGAAGCGCTTCGTCCAGAAAAGCCACCGCAAGGTAGGAAGCGCCGCACGCGAGGGCAGTCTGTGCCACTTCTTGCGCCCCGTGGCCGTAGCCGTCGGCTTTTACTACAGCGCAGATCTTTGCCCGGGGATGGGTAACCCTTCTTATTTCCCTCAGGTTGTGCTCCAGATTGTCGAGATTTATTTCGGCTCTGGTGGGCCGAAGGTGCGCAAGGTCCATGGGTATAGCTCCTTTCAAATTTTCGGTGGAAAGTGAGAAGCATTTGCAGTTCATATATACAGTCTCTTGAAAGCATCCGGCAAGTACTTTATTATATCCCCCGCCGTCATTGAAAGCTGGCCCTCTCTTTCTGCGGCGATATCGCCGGCAAGGCCGTGGATGTATACCCCGGCAGCTGCCGCCTGGTCGGGAGACATGCCCCTGGCCAAGAAGGCCGCTATCATGCCGCAGAGCACATCGCCACTGCCACCCGTAGCCATGCCGGGGTTGCCTGTGGGATTTATGAAAAGCCTGCCTTCAGAAGATGCTATGAGGGTGCGGGCTCCTTTGAGAAGTGCTGTGCAGCCAAATCTTCGGGCTGCCTCGCGCACCGCCTTGAGCCGGTCCTGCTGCACTTCATCGGCTGTGGTGCCCAAAAGCCGCGCCATCTCACCCGGGTGGGGCGTGATTACAGCCGGGGCATTGAATGCCGCAGGCTTTTTAGCCAGCACATTGAGGCCGTCCGCATCTATTACCATGGGGACGGGGCACTGCTTTACAAACTGCCTGACAAACTCTGCGGTCTCCTCCTGCTGTGAAAGGCCGGGGCCCAAGGCAACGGCGTCGCATCGGGCGGAAAACTCCAGAGCTTTTTCCAAAGCCGTAATACAAAGGCCTCTTTCGGGCGTTTCCGGAAGGGGGAGGGTCATGGCTTCCGTAAGCTTTACTTCCAGGATGTCGTTCAAGCTTTCCGGCACTCCTACCGTAACCAGCCCTGCACCGCTTCTTATCGCTGCCAAGCCCGCCAGGGCCGCTGCTCCTGTGAATCCCAGAGAACCTGCCAGTATGAAAACTCTGCCGAAGGTGCCCTTATGTGCGTCAGGAGGATACGGCACAAAAAAGTTGCGTATAGCATTATTTTCCAGAACTTCCGCTTCAGCGGATGCTTGCCGAATAATCTGAAAAGGCATGCCTATGTCTGCTACAGAGATTCTTCCGGCGTAAGCAGCCCCCGGATAGATTACAAGGCCCAATTTCGGAAGAGCCATGGTTACCGTTTCTTCCGCCTTTACCGCTGCGCCGAGGACTTTGCCCGTGCGTCCGGAGATTCCGGAAGGTATATCCACAGAAACCACAGGGACTTCCAGTTCATTTATGAGTTCTATAACTTTCCTGCTTACGCCCTGCACCTCTCCCTTTAAACCCGTCCCGAAAATTGCATCCACCACAGCTGCAGAACTTTTTGCCAAAATCCGGGCTATTTCCAAATGCTTTTCATCTCTCACCGGGTGTACGGGGATATTCATGTTCAATATTATCCGGTAATTTGCGGCAGCATCCCCTTTTATCTCTTCGGCGGCCGCCACAAGGAACACTTCGGGCTTAAAGCCCATATTCGCCAGGTGGCGGGCTGCCACAAACCCATCCCCGCCGTTGTTGCCCTTGCCGCAGAAGATAGCTATCTTAGCCTCATGCTTAAAGATTCGCTTTTCCGCCGCCATTCGCTCGCAAATACGTTTCACCGCGATGGCCACTTCTCTACCGGCGTTCTCCATGAGCACCGCTCCCGGCACTCCCATATCCTCCATGGCTTTCCTGTCCATCTCTCTCATAACTTCAGGGCTTACCACTTTCACCATCGTCACCTCCTGAGACTTGCGCAAAGGCCAGGGCATAATTTTTAGCGTGCGATATGGTAATTCGGACAGTGGAAAACCCTCCGGATTCCAGCACCTTTTTTGCCCTACCCGAAAGCACTGCAAAAGGCTTGCCTCGGGAATCGTTCAATATTTCTATCTCGTGCCATCTGAAGTATCTGAAACCGGTGCCCAGGGCTTTTGCCACAGCTTCCTTTGCAGCAAATTTGCCCGCCAGGCGCCGGTAAAAAACATCGCTGTTGTTTTTGCATATGCTCTCCAGCTCCGCAGGGGTAAAAAATCTTTCCAAAAACCTCTTTCTGCTGCAGGCCTTTTTTATTCTATCTATTTCAACAATATCCGCGCCTATTTCTATTTCCATAAAACGCCAAACGCTCCCACGCATTTTTTTGTACTGAAAAATGCAAAATATAAATGCATGATTCAGGTGTAAAAAGACACTTTCCAGCCGGAGATGGCCCGGCATCTCCGTTTATCCTGCCGGAGATATCCCCGCGCCTCCGGCAGTGGAGTTAATTTTTACGTTTGAATTAGCGTATACAATATATTATATTTAATTCTATGCAGCAACTGCAAAACCTGCAAAAGGTCAAAAAATTTTATTAAAAAATATTGACCTTCTCTGACCTTAGTGCTATAATTAAAGTAACAAATAGTAATATATGCCAAAGGAGGAGATATTATGCGTGGTAGAGATCTTATTCCATGGAGGCGCAGGGGAGGATTGCTCCCAGGATTCTTCGATTTCGGCTTTGGTTTTGACGACTTCTTCGAGAACTTCTTCAATCTTCAGCCGGTAAAGACAGACATGAGGGAAACCGAAAACGAATACATCGTGGAAGCCGATCTGCCCGGATATGACAAAAACAACATTGAAATCCGTTTTGAAAACAATATGCTCACCATCTCAGCCCAGCAGGACGAAAGCACCGAGGAAAAGGGAGAAAACTATATTCACCGGGAGCGCCGCCGGGGCAGCTTTTCCAGGACCATCCCGGTGCCGGACAATGTCAATGGCGATGCCATAAGGGCCACTTTCAACAACGGCGTGCTTCAGGTGATACTCCCGAAGATTACGCCATCCAAACCGCGGGGCAGAAAAATCGACATAGAATAATGCTTATTAAAGTAATCGCATCTATTTCCCGGGCAATATCGACACTATTAACCACGCCCCTCTTGCCACACGGCATTGATTTTGATAATATATAATAAAAAATATTGTGCGATGAATGAGACAGTAGCCGCCCGGGGTTACAACCAAGAGAGCATCCCGGCAGGTGAGAGGGGTGCAGCACCCGGGAGGGCGAATTACACTCAGGAGCGTGCCGAAATTCGGCGGCTACCCCCGTTAAAGGGCCAAAAGGCATCCCGCGATGCGAATTAAGGTGGTACCACGGGCTCCCTCGTCCTTAAAGGACAGGGGGCTTTCATTTTTTAAGGAGGCGAAGAGATGAAAAATGTTTACGACATTTTGAAAGAGAGAGGCTTCATCGAGCAAGCCACCCACGAGGAACAAATAAGAGAGCTTCTGGGCAGGGAAAAGGTGGTTTTTTATATAGGGTTTGACCCTACAGCCGACAGCCTGCATGTGGGACACCTCCTGCAAATGATTGCCATGGCCCATATGCAGAAGGCGGGCCATGTGCCCATCGTTCTTATTGGAGGCGGCACCGCCATGGTGGGGGACCCTTCCGGAAAAACCGAGATGCGCATGATGCTCAGCCGGGAACAGATTCAAAACAACGCCCGAAAGTTCAAAAAGCAGTTCGAAAGGCTTATTGACTTTTCAAACGGCAGGGCCATCATGGCGGACAATGCCGACTGGCTGTTGGATTTGAATTATATCTCTTTTCTGCGAGACATCGGAAGACATTTTTCCGTAAACAGGATGCTCACTGCCGAATGCTACAGGCAGCGGCTGGAAACCGGCCTGACCTTTCTCGAATTCAACTACATGCTGATGCAGTCATACGATTTTCTGCAGCTTTACAGGAAGTACGGGTGCAAGCTGCAGATGGGCGGCAATGATCAGTGGTCGAACATCATCGGCGGCGTAGAGCTGATCCGAAAAGTGGAAGGTGCCGAGGCCTACGGGCTGACCTTCACCCTTCTCACCACCAGCGAAGGCAAAAAAATGGGCAAAACCGAGGCCGGAGCCATATGGCTGGACCCGGAAAAGACGTCCCCCTATGATTTCTATCAATACTGGCGAAACGTTGACGACAAGGATGTGGTAAAATGCCTGTCCCTGCTCACGTTTCTGCCCATGGAGGAAGTAAGGCGCCTGGGTTCTCTGGAAGGGGCACAAATCAACAGGGCCAAGGAAATACTGGCTTTTGAGCTCACAAAAATGATTCACGGTGAAGACGAGGCGAAAAAAGCAAAAGCCGCCGCACAAGCCCTTTTCTCCAGCGGCTCGGATATTACCTCAGCTCCCACCACCATAATAAATGAGCGTGATATCCGGGGCGGCATAGGAATTCTCGACATACTGCTCCTCACAGGCCTGGCGCCCTCGAAAAGTGAGGGCAGGCGGCTGATTCAGCAAGGAGGCATATATGTGAAGGAAAAGCGGGTGGACAGCATCGATTTCAGGATTTATGAACAGGATTTCGATGATAGCAAAAATCTCATAATAAGAAAAGGTAAAAAAATCTACCATGTGGTGAAGCTGCAGTAAGACAGAGTCCAGAAATCGGAACAAATGTCATATAAAATATCCCTATGCATTCATAGACTCTTTATGCGGCAGGCCGGTTCGCCTTACATAGCACACATAGTATACAATCGGCACAATCACCGCACCCCCGACTATATTGCCCAAAGTTACCGGAATAAGGTTTTTCACAATAAACTGGCCCCACGTGACGTCAGCGCCGAGGAACATTCCCAGCGGGACAAAAAACATGTTCGCCACGCTGTGTTCAAAGCCGGAAAGTACAAACAGCATGATGGGAAACCACAGCGCCAAAATCTTTCCGGCCATGTCTTTTGAACCGGCCTGCATCCAGCACGCCAGAACCACCAGCATGTTGCACAGTATGCCCCTAACGAATGCCTGCGCAAAGGTTAGGGATGATTTGGCGGCTGCAACGCTCACGACTTTTTCCAACAAAAACTTCGAGCCGTAAAGGCCGGAAGAAGCCAGCATCATTGCCAGTATCACAGATCCCACAAAGTTGCCCAGGTATACCATCGACCAGTTAAGCAACATGCCGCCGGGAGTGATTTTTCTATCCATCAGCGCCAGAGTCATCAGGTTGTTGCCAGTAAAAAGCTCCGCGCCCGCCATTACTACCAGCATCAGGCCTACCGGGAATACTGCAGCCCCAAAAAATTTAGCCAGCCCCACATCCAGATTGCTTTCCATGGTCTGCGTCACAACAATGCTGGCATTGGCGCCAAATCCTATGAATATGCCGGCAAATATCCCCAGCAGAAACATTTTATCCACCGACAAATTTGCCTTCTTTTTTCCGTTTTCAATCCAAACGGAGGCTATTTCGCCCGGTGAAAGTACATTCATGCAATCGACCCTCCTAAATATATTAATACTTAATTCAGGTGTAAAAAGTCACTTTCCTGCCGGAGATGGCCCGGCACCTCCGTTCATCCTGCCGCTTCTAGCGTTTAGTCCTGCGCTTCGTGGAGGTTCGCCGGCAATTCGGCATGTGCCTTGTGTGCTGGCCGCAGGGCTCGTGCCCGCCGCCTCCACCGGGTACCCACCGAAGGTGGGTGTTGTTCCGGCTCAAATCTCTTGACTTGTTACCTGACTTACGCCGCATTTTTGCAAATGCATTACTTCGTCGAAAAAGCCGGTGACGTGGGGGACTCCGTAGGAGCCTGCATCGCTGCCCACGGCGATTTTTACGCCGATGGACGCAGCTTTTCTTATTTTATTGCAGTGTTCCTCATATATCCTTTTGATATTAGGAATCTGGTTTATATATCTTTTGTCGCCATTTTTTATCAAGTTGCCCAGCGGAGACAGGGTTGGCACCCACACGGTACCTCTTTCCGCCATCAGATTGAGTTCATCTTCAGTGATGAAGTACCCGTGCTCTACGGTGTCGGCCCCGGCCAGAACCGCCATTCGAACCGCTTCCGGCGAATTTGCATGCACCATCACCGGCAGGTTTTTTTCTTTTGCGCTCTGGACCATGTAATAAAGTTCATCGAAGGTAAAAAAAATCCCGCCGACCCGACCATAAGACTCGAAATCCACCAGACCGGTCAAAACTATCTTTAAATGGTCGGGCCGGAATTTCAGAAGTTTTCTGAAGATTTCCTTAAAATCCGAAATATCTCCCACAGGCCTGCCGAGGAAACTGCCGTAACCTCCTTTTTTGTAAATCCCCCATCCTGGCGCCTTATATATAATTCCCAGAGTTTCGGCTATTTCCCTAGCCACCAGCGATGCTCCCAGATTGTCGCCGCCGTCGCGAAGCATCAATATATTATTTTCTCTGTAGCGGCAAAGTATCTTTTTTAAAGAATCATACTTTTTTTGTTTCAGTTCTGCGCGCAGCTTTTTCGAGTTTTCTCCATCCAGAGATATGTGTATGTGGGCGTCCATCATATATATATTCTTATTATTAACCTTTTCATTCATTTTTAAAACCCGGCCTCACTGAACCGAATCAGAACAGCCCCGATATCACGCCGTTTTCATCCACGTCAATTCTCTCCGCTGCCGGCGACTTTGGAAGGCCCGGCATCTTCATAATGTCTCCCGTCAGGGCTACCAGGAATCCGGCTCCAGCCGATACAGTCACATCCCTTACGGTAATGTAAAAATCAATAGGCCTACCGAGCTTTGCAGGGTCATCCGTCAGGGAATACTGTGTCTTGGCCATGCATACCGGAAGTTTACCAAACCCGAATTTCTCCATATTGCTGATTTCTCTGGAGGCCTTGTCGGTAAATATCACGTCCTTTGCTCCGTATATCTTTTGGGCGATAGCCCGAATCTTTTCTTTTATCGGCATATCCAGGTCGTATGCAAAGCTTACCCCTTCGCTTTGGTTGTTCTCTATGAGCCGGAGCAGCTCCTGAGCCAAATCTATGCCGCCTTCGCCGCCTTTTGCCCAGACTTCGGACAGTACCGCATTGACTCCCAGCTCCCTGCACCTCTTTCTGACCAGTTCCAGCTCTGCTTCCGTATCCTGCGGGAATTTGTTGATGGCGACAACTGCAGGCAGTCGAAATACCTGAGTAATATTTTCAACATGTTTCAAAAGGTTGGGCAGGCCTTTTTCGAGGGCTTCCAGATTTTCCTTGCCAAGTTCCGCCTTGGGCACGCCGCCGTTGTATTTCAGGGCCCTTATGCTGGCCACGATGGTCACAGCATCGGGCTTTATACCCGCATATCTGCACTTGATGTCGATGAATTTTTCCGCCCCCAGGTCCGCACCGAAACCAGCCTCCGTGACCACGTAATCCGCCAGGTGCATGGCCATTTTTGTGGCAATGACGGAGTTGCAGCCGTGGGCAATGTTGGCAAAGGGGCCTCCGTGCACAAAAGCGGGTGTGCCTTCCAATGTCTGCACAAGATTTGGCTTAAGGGCGTCTTTGAGCAGTGCCGCCATGGCGCCGTGTGCCTTTAAATCCCCTGCAGTTACCGGAGCGCCGTCGCGGTTGTACGCCACCACTATTTTGGACAGCCTCTCTTTCAAATCTTTTATGTCCATTGCCAGGCAGAAAACCGCCATGACTTCAGAGGCGACGCTGATGTCGAAGCCGTCTTCCCTGGGCATGCCGTTGGCTCTGCCTCCCAGGCCATCGACTATGAATCTCAGCTGCCTGTCGTTCATGTCGATGGCCCTTCTCCACACCACTCGCCTGGGGTCTATGTTCAGTTCATTGCCCTGATAAATGTGATTGTCTATCATGGCTGCCAGCAGGTTGGTGGCGGCGGTTATGGCATGTATGTCGCCGGTGAAATGCAGATTTATGTCTTCCATGGGAATAACCTGGGAGTATCCTCCTCCCGCGGCGCCGCCCTTTACTCCGAAAACGGGCCCCAGAGACGGTTCCCGTATGGCGACGATGGTTTTCTTCCCCAGTCTCGACAGCGCATCAGCCACGCCGATGGTGGTGGTGGTCTTGCCTTCCCCTGCGGGAGTTGGGTTGATGGCAGTGGTAAGAATCAGTTTGGCTTTTCTTCCCGGGCCTTTTTTGAGCAGGTTGTAGTCTACTTTGGCTTTATACCTGCCGTACAGTTCGATGTCGTCGTCGGAAAGGCCTAGCTTTGCCGCAATCTCCCGGATATCTTTGGGTTTTACTGATTGGGCGATTTCAATGTCGGATTTGTAGTCCATTAAAATGCCTCCTTTTTAATGTTATTATTTGAAGTTAATTTATAAAAAATTTGTAACTATTCAGCATCATTTGCTGATGCAGTGATTTTTCGCTTATTCCAAGTTCGCACCGACATCACCGCGGCTTGTTTCGGACCGGTCTTGCGGCACTGCCTTTCGGTGGGAGCAACACCAGAAAACAAACCGTTCAACGAGTTGTTCTAAAGCTTGTCGCTTCGCTTCGAGGGGCCCCCAGGCAATTCGGCCTCCTTGCCTCAAATGCCTGCTTGGCGGACATCCTTGTCCGCCATCCCCTCTTCGCTTGCCCCAAACTTAAGAACAACTTGGTTTCACTCCACTGTTTTCTATGGTGTTGCTCCCACCTCCAAGCAGCCGCTGGTTTCGTACCGCAGTCCGGTTACCCTCACTGCGCCGGGTTGTTTTTTATGCTGCACAAGTCGCTCGCCAAAAAACCACTTGCACCATCTTCAAGTACTTGCTAATAGTTACAAAAATTTTTTATTCTTTATTTACTTTTTTTGCTTTCAGGAGCGTTTTCCTTGACGGGGCCTATGAGGCCTTTTCGATACGCGTTGGAAAATTTTCTGCAGTATTTGTCCCTGCCGGCAATCGCTTCTGCTGCCATGAGCATCGTCATCATTTCCCTGTTGCAGGGGTCCATTATAGCAGAGTCCATACCGTGGAAAACCGCAATTATTAAGAAATTCTGATTGATTATTTTCCTCAAAGGCATGCCGAAGGAAATATTGCTGAGGCCGGAAGTTACTTTTATGCCCGGAAACATTTTCTTTATGCCGGTCATGGATTCCACGAATTTGTGCATGGATTGGGTATCCGTGGCCAGAGCGATAACCAGCGGGTCGATGTGGATGCGTTCGGGCGTTATATCATATTTTTGTGCTTTTTCCACTAGTATCTTAGCTATTTCCAATCTCGTCTGCACATCCGAAGGTATGCCCCGGTTGTCGCACGTCAGGCCGATGACCTGCCAGGTGGTGCCCTTTAAAAGTGGATATATGATTTCACATTTGTTCTTTTCCTCGGATACAGAATTGATTATTCCGGGCTTTTTTGCATACTGCAATACCTGCTCTATGGTCCTCGGATTTGGGCTGTCGATACACAAAGGTGTGTCTACTGCATCCTGAACGATGTCCATCAGCCATTTTAACGTTTCAAGCTCCACTTCCGGGGCAGTGCCGGCGCATACATCGATGTAGTCCGCCCCTGCCTCCGCCTGCCTTTGAGCAAGGCTGCGGATGAAGTCTTCGTTTCTTTCCTCAATGGCTTTTTTGACACTTGGTATTGTGCCGTTGATTTTTTCTCCTATAATAATCATTTTACATCCCCTTTTCGATTTTTATATATGTATTTCTATATTCAAGCTTTCTTTCCTGCAGGGCTACTAGTATATACATGTATATCTATTACCTCAAAATAAATCTAACATATTTTTTAATTTTTGTCAATGCAATTAATTTTAAATTGTTTCAGCTGTCATACTATTTCGGTTAATAGCATGCAATATTTTATATAACACTGCGATTTTTCAAGCCGCTCAAAAATATTCCATTAAAAACAGAGAATTTAAAGCCTGGACTTGCAAACCCAAGTCTGATAAGATGAAAAAAAGCGGTGAAAAGGAGAGATTGTTTTGGCTGATAATATAAGGGTGCATTTTCCGAATCAGGGAAAGACGGTTTTGATAGATGATGGAGCCACCATCGCTGCCGCTTGCGCCCGGGCGGGGCTTTACCTGGACCTGGTTTGCGGCGGCAGGGGAAAGTGCGGAAAGTGCAAAGTGGATATAGTCAAAGACGGGCAAACAGCAACAGTGCTGGCGTGCCAGGAAAAAGTATCCGACGGGCTTTCTGTGCTGCTGAAAGATGAGCAGATAAGCAAGAAGGCAAACATCCTGACGGACAGCAATCTTGCTGACGTTGATTTTGAACCGGCTGTAAAAAAAGTATTTATTAAAAAAGAGGCGCTGGCAACACCATTGTGTGGGGGGGATTGGGAGAGCATAGCCCAGTCTCTGGATTTCCAAGTCCACACTCCTTCCCTTCAATTGCTGCAAAAGCTTTCCTGTACGGTCCACAGGCAGGATATAGCCGGAATAACGCTCACATTTTGGGGACACGATTTGATAGATGTGGATGATAATGACACTGTCGGGGATTTGTACGGTTTTGCCATCGATGTGGGCACCACCACGGTAGCCGCGTATTTGTACAATCTGTGCACCGGGAAAAGGCTGGGCGTGTATTCGGCGTTGAACGGACAGGTATCCGAGGGTGCCGACGTCATTTCAAGAATCGTCGCCTGCGTCAACAATCCCGACGGCTCGGCGAGACTGCAGGAAAGGATAATATATACTATAAATCAGTTAATCCAGCAGGCTGCATCCGAACAAAATATCGACAAAAATGATATATATTACATTGCCCTTTGCGGAAATTCCGCCATGCAGCATCTGTTTTTGGGCCTTTACCCCGAGCATCTTGGAAAATACCCGTTTACCAGCACGGTCAAAAGCGATGTGGTGACGCGGGCAGAGCAGCTCAATCTGTGTGTCAATCCCTATGCTGTGGTGCATTTTCTTCCGCTCATTGGAGGCTTTGTGGGTGCGGACACAATAGCCGTGCTGCTGTCGCTTTCGGAAGACGAGCTTGACGAGCACCGGTTGATAATGGACCTGGGCACCAATGGCGAGATCGTCGTCGGAAACAGGGATAAAATGCTGGCAGCATCCACCGCAGCCGGTCCGGCTCTGGAGGGGGCGGGAATACGGTTCGGCATGCGGGGAACCGCGGGAGCTATAGAAAGGGTATCGCTTTCCGGGGGAAACATAAACCTCAAGGTCATAGGAAACACAAAGCCCATGGGCATATGTGGGTCCGGCTTGATAGACGCTGTGGCGGAAATGTTGAGAGCGGGCATTATTGACGAAAACGGCAAGATGAAAAGCCGCGATGAATATGTACAAAGCTGCCTTCCGGAATACCGAAATCTGGCGGGTCGTCTGGAAAAAATCAGCGGCATCAACTGTTTCGTGCTGGCAGACGAATCGCAGTCTCAAAGCGGAGAAAAAATATATGTTTCTCAAAAAGACATACGCGCTGTCCAGCTGGCCAAAGCTGCCATATATACCGGCTGCATGCTGCTCATGCAGGAATACGGCCTGAGCCCTGAAAATCTCAAAGAAATCCTTATTGCCGGAGCCTTCGGCAATTATATAGACATAGCCAATGGGCAATACATCGGCCTGATTCCTTCTTTTGACAGCGTCCCCACCCGTTCCATCGGCAATGCGGCAGGAGCCGGCGTGCAGCGATTCATGCTGTCGAAAAAGATTAGGGAAAAGGCCGGCGAACTGCAAAAAAGGGTTGTCCACGTAGAACTGGCTTCAAACCCCCATTTCCAGCAGGAGTATTTTAAAAATCTGAATTTTTTCAGGAATAAATGAGCGGGCGAAATTTTATTTTTCGCCCGTTCTGTCAATTTTTTCATCCTCATTTTTGTACTTTTCATTGGATTTGATGTCCGAAAAATACGATTCTGCATAAAGCTTGCAGTAATCGGCTTTAAAATAGGTTATCCCTAGGCCTATGGGTTTGCCCTCCCGGTTGTACAGCTTTTGTTCCACCACCATCAAAGGCTGCTGGTTGTAAATATTGAGATATTTTTTCGTCTCTTCGTCCGGCATCTGGGCGGAAATCACCAGTTCTTTCTTTATAGCAAAAAGGGAAGTGCTCTTTGCCACCATCTCGGGAAATGTGGCGTAGCGGATCTCCTTTTCCACTATTGGCATACCTTTGCAGTAAGGCAGGTACTTTACATCATATGCCACGGGTTCTCCCTCGGTGAAAAAGAGCCTCCGGATGAAGATAATCTTTTTGTTTCTGTTTACCTGAAGGCTGTTTATCAGCTTATAGTTGGGCAGTATTATATTGACCTCCAGCAGCTTGGTCTTATCCACGCTGTTGATAAAATTTTTCATTTCATTGTAATAGAGGGTATACGTGTTGTAGTCCGGTTCCTGCACAAAATTCCCCTTGCCCGGAATGGAATAAATATAACCCTCGTTGGCGAGCAGCGCAAGACCTCTCCTTACGGTCATGCGGCTTGCGTTATACGCTTTGCACAGAGCGTTTTCGGAATAAATGGCGTCTCCGGGTTTTAGTTCGCCGCTATTTATTTTTTCTTTTATATCATCTGCTATTCTAATATAAATCGGAATTCCCATATCTTACTCCTCACCCTATATTTTGCCAAGCATTTTTTTGCACAGTTTTACGCCGACAGAAGCATCATTGGTAAAACAATCCGCGCCGATATATTCACAGGATTCCTTAGTCAAATGATTGCCTCCCAGAATGATTTTGACATCCTTCCTGATACCTGCGGCCACAAATGCATCCACAATCTCCTTCATCGCCTCTATGGTGGATGTCAGCACGCCGCTCAAGCCCACGATATCCGGTTTGTGTTCAATGGCTCCCTTCAAAAATTCTTCTTTTGTAACATCCACGCCCAGATCAATTATTTCGAATCCATTGGCTTCCATCATTCCCCTGAAAATTTCCTTGCCTATGTCGTGCAAATCTCCTCTTACCGTCCCTATAAGCATTTTCCCCATCTTTTTGTCGTGCTCGTAATGAAAGTGCTGTTTAACTTTTTCCAGTTCCAGAACTTCCTTGAAGATGATGCCTGCCATGATTAAATCGGCTATAAAGTACTTTTGATTTTCATATAATATCCCCACTCTTTTTACGCCTTCTTTTACCAGTTCCAGGAGCGTCATCGGCTCCATCCCCGAATTCAGCGCTCTGGTGGCCAGCTTCAAAACCCTGTCTTCGTCCAGATCCTCCACTGATTTTATAATCATATCCTCCAGTGTTATGAGATTTCTCATGTTTTCTTCCTCCCCTCCCCACGGAAAATCCTTAAATCGCAAATATATTTTATTTTATGAATTTTGTATTATCTCGGTTATGGTGCTGTCGAAAAATCTTGAGCGATCGAGAAACCGCCGCATCAGCAAATAATGCTAAATAGTTACAACCTCATTAACATTCTTTTATATTAATGATAACACTATTTCAAGTATTTTTCAATGAAGTCTGATTTTTGTGTTTTGCCCTGGCGCTGAAAATATGCTGAAAATAGATAATATGATTATTTCCTGCCATGAATGAATTTATTCTGCTTTCGTGAAAAATATAATTGTTTATTTTTTCATAAATGCTTGACTTTTATCGCCTGCTGGTATATACTAGTTGCAGAACATGTATATACATATTTGCTGGTTGCCTCTTTATCAAGGCACTGATGTTAAAACGGAGGTGAAGATTTAACAAAAAAGCAAAAAATTTAAACACATTTTTTCAAAATATTGTCATAAAGGAGGAAAACACATGATCGACTTGAATGAACTGACCCGTGCGGTCGGAGAACTGGACGAAGAAAAAGTGACAGAAATGTTGACGGAATTCGTGAACTCTAAACCCACCGAAGAAGAAGCCCAAAAAGTGGTCAATGCGTGCCAACAGGGCATGGGAATCGTGGGGGATTTGTTCGAAAAGGGCGAATACTTCGTGGGA
>JARRBK010000052.1 GCA_029982615.1 Tepidanaerobacteraceae bacterium
ATAGTGGAGTCTGGGGAAACCAGGGAAATATATAACAATCCGCTGCATCCGTATACAAGATTCTTGATGTCGGCGGTGCCGGAAGCCAATCCGCATATAAGGGACAGGGAGAAGGTTATCCTTGAAGGGGATGTGCCAAGCCCTATAAATCCCCCTTCCGGCTGCAGGTTCCATACCAGGTGTCCCATGGCGGAGGCCGTATGCAGTGAACTGGAACCTCCCCTGGTGGATAAAGACGGCCATTCTGTGGCATGCCACTTTGTGTAATTAAGTTAGATTATTTGTTTTGCTCAGTACAAAACTTATGATATAATACTTTCAATGAAAGATGAAAAAAGCTGAAAGGAGATGCAGCATTTATCTTATGCATTTTACGAAAATGCACGGTTTGGGAAATGATTTTATTCTGATTGACGGTTTCAGGGAGGATTTTGAGTCTGCCGCCAAAAATGCAAAACTGCTGTGCGACAGGCACCTGGGGATCGGCGCTGATGGAGTGCTTCTTGTCCTGCCGTCGGACAAAGCGGATGTGAAAATGAGGGTTATAAACAGCGACGGCAGCGAAGCTCCCATGTGCGGCAACGGTATCAGATGCTTTGCGAAGTATGTTTTCACAAGAGGTATTGTTACCAAAACTAAAATGTCTGTTGAAACACTGGCGGGCATCATGAGGCCGGAACTCATAATAAAAGACGGTATTATGGAAGCCGTAAGGGTTGACATGGGCAGATACAGCCTTTTGAGGAAGGATATCCCGGTGGAGGGCAGTTCTGACGAAGAGGCTATCGCCCTTGACATACAGGTGCAGGGGCAAAACTATACTGCCACCGGGGTTTCCATGGGCAATCCTCACTGCGTCATTTTTGTGGATGATGTGGATGGCGTGCCGCTGGAGAAGGTGGGCCCTGCCATAGAAAATTACCCTCTTTTCCCCAAAAAAACAAATGTGGAATTTGTCGAGGTGAAAGGCAAAGACCACCTCAAGATGAGGGTCTGGGAGCGGGGATGCGGAATAACCCTGGCCTGCGGCACAGGAGCCTGCGCATCGGCAGTGGCCGCTTATAAAAAGGGCATTGTCGGAAATAAAATCAGGGTATCGCTTCCAGTGGGGGACCTGTCGATAGAGATTGAGGATGATAAGAGAGTATTTATGACAGGCCCCGCAGAGGAAGTTTTTTCAGGGGATATAATTCTGGCACAATTATAAGACAGATAGTTCATAGTCAAAGAAGTGATAGACGTCATTATGTACGCCGCCTCCAGGGAAGGGTTTTATCTTGATCCAGTATTACAGTGGCAAGGTTTTTCTGCGGAATGCTGGGACTTATAGACAAGGGAATCATACCTTAGGTCAAAGGTATTATTTATACACACCGGAGGGCTTGGAGGCGTATTTCAATACGAAAAAATCATAGGAGAGATGCTATAAAATAGCGCAAACAATATAGCTTTTAATTTCGGGACTTGAAAAATGACATAATTATAAGTTAATATAGACATATATACAAAAAGTTTGGAGGAGTGTCAATGAAAGTAGCCGATCGAATTAAGAAAATTCCGCCATATATTTCCGCAGAGATCGATAAAAAGATAGCTGAGCTCAGGAAAAAGGGCGTGGATGTGGTGACTCTCGGCGTTGGAGACCCGGACCTGCCCACACCGGAAAACATCATCAAAGTCATGGAAAAGGCCATTTGGGAACCTGCATATCACCGGTATCCCGCTTATGAGGGGTCCATTGAATTCCGCAGGGCTGTTGCCGATTATTACCAGAAGCGTTTTGGTGTAAATTTAAACCCTGAAAATGAAGTCATGGCACTCATAGGTTCCAAGGAAGGCATTGTCAATTTAACATATGCTTTCGTGGATTATGGAGACTATGTGCTGGTTCCGGATCCCGCATATCCTGTATACAAGACCGCCGCGCTTTTTGCGGGGGGCATACCCTATGCCATGCCCCTGCTCAAAGAAAACAATTTTCTGCCGGACTTTACAAAGATAGATACCGATATTGCTAGGAAAGCAAAGCTCATGTTTTTGTGCTATCCCAACAATCCCACATCGGCTGTGGCTGACAAGAAGTTTTTCGAAGAAGCTGTGGAGTTTGCGAAAACTTACGATATTGTAATCTGCAATGACAGCGCCTATGCTGAAATAACCTACGACGGCTATGAATCGCCCAGCATTCTTTCGGCCAGTGGCGCAGAAGATATAGCTATAGAGCTGGGCTCTCTGTCCAAACCCTACAGGATGACCGGATGGCGTATAGGCTATGCTGTGGGTAACAGAGAGATAATTTCGGCTCTCGGGAAGATAAAAACCAATGTAGACTCAGGCCAGTTTACAGCCATCCAGAAAGCAGCCGTGGAAGCCTTGACAGGGCCTCAGGACAGCCTGAAGGATATGAGGTCCATATTCACCGCCCGCCGGGATATGATGGTGAGCGCTTTAAAAGAGATGGGGTTTGACGTGGAGGCTCCAAAAGGCACTTTTTACATCTGGGCACCGGTGCCAAAAGGCCATACGTCCATGTCTTTTTCCGAAATGCTGGTGGAAAAGGCGGCGGTAGTGGTAATCCCGGGCAATGCGTATGGCGAGTATGGCGAGGGATTCTTCAGAATATCCCTCACAACGCCCGACGACAGGATAAAAGAAGCCATTAAGCGGATGAAAGAAATTTTTTAACAAAATCTGGCCAAATTAAGTAAAGTATGATATTATTAAAAAACAAAATATTAATATGGAATGAAGAAGGCGGGAGAGACCCTATGATACGGGCGCCGAAGGGGTAAGCTCCGAGGTTTCGGGGTGATACTCTCAGGCAAAAGGACCGCTTTTGGACCGGCCTCTGAAGGGCAAAACGCTGCGCTTGCAAGGTGTGGCAGAGGTTCTAAACTCAACCTGGAGTTTGGAGCCTTTTTTTGTTAATTTGCAAATATAATTAATAAGAAGATAAGGAGGAAAAGGTATTATGAGTAATTCGTGAGTAATGCAACAAATTCTGCGACAAATTGAGAACCGTCCCCTTGTCGCAATTTAATTTTGGAAGGAGGGACAGGAATGCTAAAAAGGACTCCGCTTTATGATGTTCACCTAAAACTAAAGGCCAAAATAGTGGAATTCGGCGGTTTTGAAATGCCCATACAGTACGCTTCTATAATCGATGAACATATGGCCGTGAGGACAAAGGCCGGCATCTTCGATGTATCCCATATGGGTGAGATTCTGGTGGAAGGAGAAAAGGCCGCGGACTTTTTAAACGGCCTGTTTACAAACGACATTACCGCCATGAAAGATGGCAAAGTGATGTACACTATTATGACTTATGACAGCGGCGGCGCCGTCGATGATCTGATGGTTTACCGATTGAGGGGCGACAAATATTTTCTGGTGGTAAACGCTTCAAATAAAGATAAGGACTTTGAATACATAAAGTCAAAAGCTCCTTGCAACGTAAAAGTTGAAGATGCGAGCGAAGATTGGGCGGAAATAGCCGTTCAGGGGCCGGAAAGCTTTAAATTTGCCGAAAAGTTGCTGGGACCGGTGCATATTGCGCGATTTTGCTTCACATATTTTAATTATAACAAAGCTTCTTTGATAATATCGCGTACCGGCTATACCGGTGAGGATGGCATTGAGATTTACGGACCGCCGGAGGCCATTGTTAAACTGTTCGAGGGCTTTGTTGAGGCGGAAGTTACACCATGCGGCCTTGGAGCACGGGATACTTTGCGATTTGAGGCAGGACTCCCCCTGTACGGCCATGAGCTTTCCGAGAATATAACTCCAGTGGAAGCAGGGCTTTTGCCTTTCATAAAGTTTGACAAGGAGTTTTCCGGCAGAGAGGTGCTGTATCGTCAGGTTAAAGAAAATGAAGGGCGAAGGCTGGTGGGTCTGAGACTCGTGGAAAAAGGAGTTCCCCGCCAGGGGTATAAAGTATTTTTCAGAGGCAATGAGGTCGGGTTTGTGACTTCGGGGAATTTTGCACCGTATTTGAAGCAGTATCTTGCCTTGGCTCTGGTGGATTTGCCGAAGGATATAATGGAAGATTATGCAGGCCGGGAATTCGAGGTTGAAATCCGTGGAAAAAGGCTGAAGGCTGAAGCTGTGCCAAAAAATTTTTTAAGGGCTATAAAACCGAAATCATAATTTAAAATCAAAAATCAAGGAGTGGATAAAAATGAGTAAAGTGCCAAAAAATTTATTGTACACCGAAGAACATGAATGGATACTGGTGGAAGACGGGAAAGGGACCATCGGCATTACCGATCATGCTCAGGAGGCTCTGGGAGATGTGGTTTATGTGGACCTGCCGGCAGTAGGGGACAAGATCGTAAAGGGCGAAACCTTCGGCACGGTGGAGTCGGTAAAAGCGGCGTCCGACATATATGCGCCGGTTTCAGGGACCGTGGTGGAGGTTAACGAAGCGCTAAAGGAGAACCCGGAACTGATAAACAAAAGCCCCTATGAAGACGCATGGATGATTGTGGTGGAACTGGACGACGAGAATGAACTGGAAGAACTTTTGAGCCCGGAGGATTATAAAAATATTTTGGAAGGGGAGTAACTCATGAGGTACATCAGCCATACTCCTTTTCAGGTAAAAGAGATGATGGATGTTCTGGGGATAAGCGAAATAGACGAGCTTTTTGAAGATATACCGGATGAAGTTAAAATTAAAGGTGACCTGGACTTGCCTTTGCCTTTGGATGAAATTGGACTTAAACGGGAATTTTTAAATCTTTCCGAAAAAAACAAGGCCGCCGGTTTCGTCAGCTTCATGGGTGCAGGAGCCTACGACCATTATGTTCCTGCAGTGGTAAAAGCATTGGTGGGGCGTTCGGAGTTTTACACAGCTTATACGCCTTACCAGCCCGAAAGAAGTCAGGGAATCCTGGCAGCCATATTTGAATACCAGACCATGATGGCAAATCTTACCGGCATGGATGTGGTCAATGCATCCATGTACGATGGGGCCAGTTCCCTGGCAGAAGCGGTACTGATGGCCTGCGACATTAAGAGGAAGAATAAAGTGGTAGTATCCGAAGCCGTGCACCCGGAATATGTTGAAACGATCAAGACCTACGGTTTCGGGTATAATAAGGAAATAGAAGTGGTGCCCTGCACGGATTTGCTGGAGACAGATTGGAACAGTATGGCGGACATGGTGGACAGCGACACCGCCGCCATTGTCGTAAGCATGCCAAATTTCTTCGGTGTGCTGGAAGATGTGAAAAGAGCCGGAGAAATATCGAGAGAAAAAGATGTCATGCTCATAGTCTCCGTAAATCCCATATCACTCGGGCTCATAATTCCGCCGGGAGAATACGGAGCCGACATCGTAACGGGAGAAGGGCAGCCCCTTGGCAGCGCCCTGAACTTCGGCGGGCCTTATCTGGGGTTTATGGCTGCAAAATCCGAATATGTGCGGCGCATGCCGGGCCGCATAGTGGGCGAGACCGTGGATGCCGATGGAAACAGGGCCTTTGTCCTCACCCTCCAGGCCAGAGAACAGCACATTCGGCGGGAAAAGGCAACTTCGAACATATGCTCAAATGAGGCGCTGAATGCCCTGGCTGCCACTGTTTATATGGCTTATCTCGGCAAAAAGGGATTGAGAGATGTGGCTTATCACTCCCACGCAAAGGCGAGATATTTTATCGATGAAGCAGCAAGAAGCGGCAGGGCCCGCATAATAAACGACAGGGTTTTCAACGAGGTGGTGGTGGAAATAGATGATCTTGAGCGAAAGTACCAAAGCGCATTGGAACACAAGATACTGCCTGGAGTAAAGCTATCCCGCTTTTTTCCGGGGCAGGAGAACCGCCTGCTGGTGGCGTTTACAGAAAAGCGAACAAAACACGAAGTTGATATTTTGTTGAAAGCACTGGGGGTGAAATAAATGAAAGGAACGCCTCTCGTTTTTGAAAAATCCCAGCCCGGCAGGGAAGGCTTCAGACTGGAAAAGGCCGATGTTCCCGAGATTGATTTAACCAACACCATAGGTGAAGAACTGTTGGGGCGGGAACCAGACCTGCCGGAAGTTTCCGAAGTGGATGTGGTGAGGCATTATACCGGGCTTTCTGACATGAATTTCGGCGTGGACAATGGTTTTTATCCCCTCGGCTCCTGTACCATGAAGTACAATCCAAAGATAAATGAGGAAATAGCGGCTATTCCGAATTTTTCCGAGCTCCATCCCTACGCCCCCGAGGAGCTTTGTCAGGGCACGCTGGAAATTATGTACCGCATGCAGAAATACCTCTGTGAAATCACCGGCATGGATTACTTCACCCTTCAGCCCGCTGCCGGGGCACATGGCGAGCTCACCGGAATACTCATTATTAAGAAATATCTAGAGGCTTCCGGCAAAAATCGCACCAAAATAATCGTCCCCGATTCCTCCCACGGCACCAATCCCGCCACCGCCAAAGAGAGCGGTTTTGAAATAATAAAAGTGAGGTCCGGGAAAGACGGCCTGGTGGATATTTCAGAGCTTCAGAAGGCCGTGGATGAGGATGTGGCCGCTCTGATGCTCACAAACCCCAACACATTGGGCCTGTTTGAGAAAAACATACTGGAAATTTCGCACATTCTGCATGAAAAGGGAGCCTTGCTGTATTACGACGGCGCCAACCTTAATGCCATTATGGGCATAGCCCGCCCGGGAGACATGGGATTTGACGTTGTGCACGTGAATCTTCACAAGACCTTCTCCACTCCCCACGGAGGCGGCGGCCCAGGGGCAGGGCCCGTAGGCGTGAAGGCATTTCTCAGGGACTTTTTGCCAAAGCCCATTGTGGAAAAGAAAGGGGATAAATACTTCTTAAATTACGACTTGCCCCATTCCATAGGCAGGATGAAGGCTTTTTACGGCAATACAGGCGTAATCCTGAAAGCGTACGCATACATAAGAAGCCTCGGAGCAGGGGGGTTGAGAGAAGCATCGGAAGTGGCGGTGCTCAACGCTAACTATCTTAAAAAGCAGCTGGCCGACTTATTCGAATGGCCTACGGATTCTATATGTAAACATGAATTTGTGGCGAGCGCTGCCAATTGGAAGGAAAAATACGGCATAAGAGCTCTTGATATAGCAAAGCGCCTGCTGGATTTCGGATTCCATCCGCCCACCATATACTTCCCTCTCATAGTGGAAGAGGCTTTGATGATCGAGCCCACCGAAACAGAGAGCAGGGAAACCCTTGATGCTTTTGCAGACGCTCTGAGGAGGATTTTCGAGGAGGCCCGGGAAAATCCCGATCTCTTGCGAAAAGCGCCGCACCATATGCCGTCAAAGCGCGTGGATGAAGTAAAAGCTGCGAGAGAGATGAAACTTAAATACTAAACGGCGCTCCTGGCCATCTCCGGTAGCAGACTTTTGTTATATACCCAGTATAAGAAAGGAAAGGGAACATGTTATATATTAATAATGAATCCAATGATCCGTATTTCAACATGGCACTAGAAGAATATGCGGTAAAATGCCTTGATCCGGATGAGGAATATTTTATCCTATGGCAGAACAGGCCGGCGGTCATTATCGGAAAAAACCAGAATGCCGTTGAAGAAGTAAACTTAAAATACACCAAAGAGCATGACATAGCTGTGGTGCGCAGGCTTTCCGGAGGTGGGGCGGTTTATCACGATTTGGGTAACATCAACTTTACTTTTGTAGTGGATTACCGCCCGGAGGATTTCAACAGCATTGAAAGATTTGCTAGGGCTGTGGTGAAAGCACTGGACCGATTCGGAGTAAAATCCGAATTTACGGGGAGGAACGATATTACTATCGATGGAAAGAAAATATCCGGAAATGCCCAGTACCTTTATAAAAAGAGGCTGCTCCACCATGGCACCCTTCTTTTTGACTCCGATATGACAAGGCTTTCCGAAGCTTTGAACGTAAAGATAGAGAAGATATCCTCCAAAGGCGTGAAATCCGTTAAAAGCAGGGTGGCGAACATCAAACAGTATTTGAAGCAGGATATCGGTGTGAAGGAATTCAAAGAACTGCTGGCAAAATACATCTTCGATGTTGAGAATCAGCCCTTCAGAGAATATGTCCTGACTTCGCAGGATTTGGAACAGATTAATAGACTGCGCGATGAAAAGTATTCCACCTGGGAATGGAACATAGGATATTCGCCGGAATTTGACCTAACAAAATCCCGGCGTTTTGATGCCGGCGAAGTGGAAGTAAAACTCAACGTAAAAGACGGAATGATTACCGCCATAAAATTTTACGGCGATTTTCTGAGCATGAGGGACGTGGCTGATATAGAGGATATTCTGAAGGGAGTATACTATCGGGAGGAAGATATAAGGAAAGCCCTTTCGAAAGTGGACCTGAAGGAGTATTTCGGCCAAATCGGCCTCGATGACCTGCTAAATGTGATATTATAGGCTATAGAACAATATCATCAGGTTTATATATATTAAATTGCTGAATTCGAAAAAAATCCAGGTCATTACTGGCTATATTAAAGCATCGGTTTGATTTGGCCGATGCGAGAAGTAACGAATCATTTGTCATGATGCCATACTTTTTCTGAAAGAATATAGCATCATAGCATAATTCCTGAGTGATAGGCAATATATTTATCTGCATAGCGGGGATCTTTAATGCCAGGCTAGAATAGTCGTTGAGATTTTTGATTAACTCGGGTTTTTCTTTTAGTTTTTTTGCAATGTTACCTGGAGAAACTAATTTTTTCGAAACGGCTTCCAACATCATCAGCCTATGCATAACTTCTAATAATATGTGAACAGTGGTGAAACCCGCTATTTCTCCATCTTCACATCTTTTTAAAAGTTGGCTGCATTCTTCTGAAGTTCCGCTGAAATGATATATAAAAATATTGGCATCAATGAAAATTTGACTACCGGAACGAAGTTGATTAAATTTCAAGATAGTCTTCCTCCTCGAGGACTTGCTTTACAATTTTCAAATCTGCTTTAATTTCTCCCTTTGTTTCTTCAACTATAGATTTAGACGTTTTTATATCTTTTTCTTTAGCTAAATACTGGGCTAGAGCTTCTTCAATAATATCGTTTAAATGTTTTTTTTCATGAATTGATTTGAGTTTTGCCTTATATAACAGCTTCGAATCAATAGCTGTGCCAATTTTTTGTCTGGCCATATTTATCACCCATTAATTATTATAACAGTTTTACAATTTAATATCAAGACATAATCTAGATTGTAAAAAATAAAAAATTGGCCGCATTTTGCGGCCTTTTAATATTTCATTTTGTGAATACATGGCTTCCTATTTTACACAGCACGGGTTTTGACAAAAGCCATGAATTTGTGATTTTATCGGGGTTGAAGAAGTACAGGGCTCCGCCGGTAGGGTCTTTTCCTGCCAGTGCATCATCGGCGGCATTCAGGGAATCCATGCTTGGAGTGATATAATCCATGCGGCCCTCTTCTACCGGAGAAAACTGGTAGAATCCCAGTTCGTCGATCTGATAAACCACTTCTTTTATGGCATTCGGGAAATTCGGGCTTTTCACGCGGTTGACTACTACGGCGCCCACTGCCACTTTGCCTTCGTAAGGTTCTCCCTCCGCTTCGGCGCAAATCAGCTTCGCCAGAATTATCCGGTCCTCGGCGGTGTAATATATGCCGGAACCAGATTTTATATAGGTGTCTCGGTTGATGCTTCCTCTGGAAACCTGGGAACCCAAACTGACCGAATTTTGTGAGGGATTTTGAGCATTCTGCGGAATCAGGAGCTTCATCCCGGGATATATATCGTCTTTTATAAGCCCGTTAATGTTCTTCAAATCCTGGACATTTACGCCGTAAGCCTTGGATATCAAGAAAAGGGTATCTCCTTTTTTTACCGTAATCCTCTGATACGGGCTCTTTTGAGGGATAAAAAGGGCCTGTCCCACGAAAATCTCATCGGAAGAAAGGCCGTTTAGGCTTTTTAATTCCGCAAGGTCGACACCGTAGCGGCGACTTATAAGGTAAAGAGTATCTCCCGACTTGACTATGTATCTTGCCGGCAATAGCAGGACCTGTCCGGCGAGAATTTGATTGGTTGTCAGCGTGTTGGCCGACACTATCTTTTCCATAGGGACTCCCGTGCTTTTGCTCAGGAGAAAAAGCGTGTCGCCAGGTTGGACTGTATAAACCTGGGCCTGGGCCGCCCCTCCCAAAAGGAGAAGAAATGTTACTGCAAATGCTGCGATATTCAGTTTTTTAAGTATCATCATCCATCATCTCCTTTCTATGGGTCAATTATACTATAAACCCAGGCCCTATTTCATCAAGTAAATTTCACCAATGAAGATGATGGTAAAAATTCTATGGGCTAATGCAATGCACTTTCATCTACCGTTTTAGGTACATTATGAGTTTTCCCTCTTCAGTGGAAATGGAGGTTATCTTCAAATCCTGAGGCAGAGGGGGAGGCGTAAACTCCA
>JARRBK010000053.1 GCA_029982615.1 Tepidanaerobacteraceae bacterium
ATTTCCATTAGAAGGTGAACTTATGAAATCAAAATACATCCTCTCCGACGCCCTGGCCCTGTTTTTCGCCTTCACACTGGCTCTATATCTCAGGTTCGAATTCAACTTCAAAGATATAAACGTGGAATGGTACATATACACATTTTTTATCATACTTTTCCTGGATGTGCTCATAATCTATCTCAAAAACGGCTACGACAACAACTTCTCCGGCCTTGCGGGTCAGCTGGGGCTTCTGGTGGACGGACTCATATACTCCGTCTTCGTCTACATGCTTTTTTCCTACTCAATAAAATACACATATTTTTCCAGGCTTACCATGGCCTATTTCTGTATACTTTCACTCCTGTTTCAGCTGCTGGGCAGGGGCGTCCTCCTCTATTTCAGGAAAAAAAGGTTCAGGGCGGGGCTTGACCTCAAGAATATCCTCATCATCGGCGATATCGACGACAAATCTTCCGGCCTGTTGGAAAAATTGATGAATAAAAAAGATTACGGTTTCAGGGTGATAGGGTACCTGTCGGGAGGGAGCAAAGCCAAAAAGGGCCCTCTGCAATGTCTGGGCGGCTTTGCCGACTACGAAAAAGCGATAAACGATAACTCAATAAAAGGCGTGTTCATACTGACCCGCATCGGAAACCTGGAGGAAATAATAAATTACTGCCTGGACAACTACATAAGTGTTTACACCCTGGGAAACGCCGTGGACGTGATATCCTACCCCCTGGAAATTCACTTTATAGAGGAAATTCCCGTTTTAAAAGTAAAGGACATCTACATTTCCGGCACCGGCGCCAGGCTGAAGAGGCTCATGGACATAGCCTTATCTTTCATCGCCCTGGTTGTACTTTCGCCCCTTTTTCTGCTCATCGCAGTTGCCATAAAAATCACCTCGCCCGGCCCAGTTTTTTTCAAGCATAGGCGGCTTGGGCTTAACGGCAGGGTCTTCGAGGTATACAAATTCCGGACCATGGTGACAAACGCCGAAGAGGTCCTGGAAAAATTGCTGGAAAGAGATCCTGAACTCCGAGCCGAATACAACACCACCTACAAACTCAAAAACGACCCCAGGATAACAAAAATAGGCAGATTTTTAAGGCGGTCCAGCCTCGATGAACTTCCGCAGCTCATAAATGTCCTCAAAGGCGAGATGAGCCTTGTGGGGCCCAGGGCCATCGTGGATGACGAGATAGAAAAATACGGCCAGGAGAGAAAACACCTCCTGCGCGTGCCTCCCGGCATCACCGGCCTATGGCAGGTCAGCGGCAGGAACGATCTGGACTACGCCGACAGGGTAAAGCTGGACATGCAGTACATCAAAAACTGGAACATCTGGCTCGACCTTCACATCATATTAAAGACCATACCGGCTGTATTAAAAAAAGATGGAGCATATTAATTTTAATGCAGCGATAAGTATTGCCCATAAAATTATGCTCAATATTATGCCATTAAATAATCCAATAAAAAATTTTTCTGCCAAAAATTTCTTCCTTTCTATATTAGATTTAGCTAAATTTATATATTCTCCGAAAGGCTATCAAAAATACATCCACTACATAAAAATATTTTGAGATAAAAAGAATAGAGCTGTTCAGCTTTTTTTATATGGTCAAAAAGAAGGAAAAAAAGTGTTTTTATAGAATACTTTTATACAAAACAATTAAAAAAAATAAAGATAAGGTCGGGTTAAGGGATATGGGAAGAAAATCAAATAAAAAACAAATACCAAATGCCGAAAAGGCCCCAAAATATCAAGCCATTCCTAGAGATGGCGCCTTTAAAAATTTAATATTTGCATTGCTGGCGGTGTTTATAATGTATCCGCCGTTTTTTCGCGGGCTTTTTTTTGATAGGGAACTTTTGCCCACGGAAGTTGGTATATTTGTATTATTTGTTGCATATTTAATGTTGAAATCTCAAACCAAAACCCATATTTTGCTCCAAAATCCGCTGGAATTTTCTCTGGCGGCCTTTGTGTTGGTATACGTCATTTCCGTATTTGCCGCTGTTAATCTAAGGCTGGCTATCGGTGAAGCGATAAAGTATTTCATGTATTTTGCCATATTTTTAATGGTGAGCGATTTTGGCAGTAAAACGCGTTATCGGAATATGCTTGTGGATGCCGTCATATTGTCCGCGTTTGGGGTTGCGATAGTTGGCATAGCATCTGCCGTTGGCACTGTAAAATATAACGGCGCTTTTGTGCAAAACATGATAAGCTCAACCCTGCAGTATCACAATGCCTTTGGCGCTTTGATGCTGTGCGCCATTTTTCTCTGCTTTTCCCGCACGAGCTCTGTGGTGCCGAAATTCAAAGTATTGTATCAGGCGGTAAATTTTGCGCTGTTTTTCGGGTATATTTTTTCTTTTTCCAGAGGCGCATGGGTGCTTTTCCCGCCCCTTGCCGTGCTGTATCTCATCCTCACAACACCCCAGGGGCGCCTGGATTTATTAAGCGGTTTTGCTGGTATGTTAATTGGCGCGGCAGTTTCCGGAAGAGCATTTTATCATATTGTAACCACCGCCCCGGGGGCAGCAGCCTGGGGCTATTTCTTCCTGGGGCTTGTAGTGTCAATTATAGCCTATCTAATAGCGCATCAAGTGTTTCGTTTCTTTGCTGGGGATAGGCGCCGGGAAATTATTGGCATAGCCACTTTTGCCGTAATTATCCTGGCGGTGGTTTTAATATTTAGAGAAAGCATCATGCACCTTATACCGCAAGACTTGCTGGAGCGATTCAGCCAGATCAGCCTTGAAACTCAAACCGCTTCTGAAAGATTTGTATTTTATAAGGATGCTTTTAAGATAATCAAGGAACATCCCATTTTTGGCATAGGCGGTGGAGGGTGGAGCAGCGTATATTTCATGTATCAATCATACCTCTACTGGACTACCCAGACTCATAATTACATATTCCAGGTATGGATAGAAGCGGGCACTGTCGGCCTATTATCCCTAATTGCAGTCATAGTGTCGTTGATATATGTGTTCATGAAAGTTTATAAAACCGAGCGCCACAAGGATACGAGAATTATTGCCGTTGGAGCCGCGATATCATACTTTGCTCTTCTTTCTCATAGTTTCATAGACTTTGATTTGAGCCTTGCGTCGCTGTCCATATTCCTCTGGACATTGATGGGCTTGATAAATTCGTTTTCCCAGGCTTCTATTATGCCTGCAAAATCTCCTGCCAAAAAGGCAGTTTGTATTTCACTTTCGCCTACGTTAATTATGCTCTGTTATATTCTTCTGGCTGTATTATGCACAAGCCTGTTTAACGGATATCTATACGGGCAAAAAGCCGTGGCATCCGTTAAAACAAAGGATATGGTATCGGCAAGAAAATACTTTGAGTCTGCCGCAAAATATGACCCCTTCATGTCTTCGTATAAAGCAGACCTGGCTTCTGTATTGAATGCCATGGGGGAGCAGCAAAAGTCTAAGCCGATGCTGGATAGGGCAATGCAATTTGCCGAGAATGCTGTGGACCTGGACCCTTATAATTCCAAAATATTGGCTTCAGCCGCCAAAGTATGTTTTGCTCAGGGAAAAATAGAAAAAGGGTTGGAATATATAGATAGGTCAGTAAAAGTTCAGCCTTTAAACCCTGTAAATTATCAGCAAAAGGCTCAGGCATATATGGTAGTGGCGGATTATTATCTAAAGAATAAAAATATTGACGAGGCAAAGCAGCTTCTTAATAAAATAAAACAAATTCCTTTGGATGTTGAAAAAATAAACAAAACTGTGATGAAACCCGTTGAAATCAATGATGAAACAAAGAAAATCATACAACAAGCTGAAGATATATTGAAAACACTGCAGTAACCGGCTTCAAAAAAATTCATCCTAATTTTGTGGGAAATTTCTACCATAAAGCAGGAAAAAACAGTTTTCTGTCGAATAGAAGATATATTCTGTTATTTTAGGCATTAAGACCCAATACCCAGTGAGGGCAGGAAGAAATAGGGCTAAACAAAAATATATAGGGGGAAAAACATGATAGATATTCACACTCACATCCTGCCCGGCATTGACGATGGTTCTCCGGACCTGGAGACATCCATTAAGATGGCGGAAATCGCTGCATCCGAAGGTATAGATATAATGGTGGCGACACCGCATTTTATTCCGAAAGATAAAGAGATAGAAAGGGATAGGGTATTAAAAAAGACTGAGGAGTTAAACGAATACATAAAAAACAAAGCAGGCCTGGATATCGCCGTATATCCGGGGGAAGAGGTTTTCCTTTCACCGGAAGTGCCTGATCTCTTCAGCCAGGGCAAGCTCATCACCCTGTTCGACGGCGGCAAATACCTGCTGGTAGAACTGCCCATGATGAGCATCCCGCCCTATACCAAAGATGTGCTCCATGCGCTCATGCTCAAAGGAGCAAAGCCAATCATCGCTCACCCCGAGAGAAACCGCGAAATTGCGCGGGACCTGGACAGGCTGAAAGAGCTGGTTTCCCTCGGCGCTCTGGTTCAGGTGAATTCCCTGAGTTTTTACGGGGTTTTTGGCAGAGATGCAAAACATACGGCCCAAAGAATCGTGGCCGAAGGTATGGCGCAGTTCATGGCCACAGATTGCCACACCGCCCGGGCTAGGTCCCCGCGGTATCTGAAAACGCTGCAAATGCTACCTCAAAGCAAGATTAACCTTCTGATGCAGGAAAACCCAGAAAAAGTCATGACAGGCCGGGATATTGAAGCATCCAGCGAAAGAGACAAAAAAAGCGGCAAAATGAATTTATTCCAAAAGCTGACTTTCTTTCTTGGACAACTATAAGAAAGGGTGGGTAAATTGAAATCCAGCATAAAGCATATAGCGGTTTTGCTGGCGCTAGCGCTGGCGCTGATGGTATTTTTGCCTACTGCGCAAGCCGCAATAAATGTAGACGAAGGGCTTATTGACCTGGCGTTTCAGAAACTCTACAGCCTGGATGACAAAACAAAATCCGATGCCATAAGCCTTCTGAGGGATTATTTCAGAACCGAGCAGGGCCTTGACACCCTAAAACAGGACTTGCCCGGCATACTGAAGCTTGTGATAGGCGATAACTACGAAGAAAAACTTCAGGAAGAAGGGATTTCGCTTTCCCAGATAAAATCCGACATAGACGAACTCAAGAACTGGAGCAGGGATGACCGAATGGCCCTTCTGGACATGATAGAAAAAGGCGATAAAGACGGAGTAAAGGATCTTCTCCAAAAATATGAAGATGCCGGCACCGGCGGCACATCCACAGGTGGTTCTGCCGCTGGGAGCGCCGCCTCAGGCGAGACCCAATCCCAGCAGCCGGTATTCCCGGAGGTCAAAGCAAACTTTTCCGATATCCAGCAGCACTGGGCAAAACAGTACATCCAGGCCATGGCGGAAAAGGGCATTTTGACGGGCAAGGCTGAAGGCGTCTTCGCGCCGGAGGATAAAGTAACCCGGGCGGAATTCGTGACAATGCTGGTGAGGCTCCTGAAAATCGAAGCTCCTTCCGATGCTTCTTCCTTCTCCTTCCCGGATGTCACCGAAAAGGATTGGTTCTATGCCCCGGTGCGCGCAGCCTACGCTGCGGGTCTGGCAAAGGGTAAACAGTCGGGCTTTGACCCAAAGGGCCTGATCACCCGCGAAGAAATGGTATCCTTTGTAGTGCGGGCGGCTTCCATGAAGAACAAATCAGCCTTCGTGGACAGCACCGAGATAGAAAACCTTTTGCAGCGCTTTAAAGACAGCACCGCGATATCGGCCTGGGCCAGGACCGACGTGGCGGTGGCGCTGAAGCTGGGCCTCGTGTCGGGAATAAAGGCGGATGAATTTGCCCCGAAGGGGACAGCCACAAGGGCCCAGGCAGCCACGGTGATATACAATCTGTATAAGTTGTTGTATGAGTAAACTTTGTGGAAGGAGGTGAAAAGAGCGCATGTCAGAAATAAAAACTGAATATAAAAAAAGTAAAGGGGGAAAGAAAGGCATGGCAAAAAAGATTTTCTCAATTTTGCTGGTTTTCACACTGCTCATCGCAGCAATTCCCTTCACACAAGCCGCAGCAGATTCCGGAGAATTGACGGATGAAGAAATACAGAATCTCGCCTTTTCCACATTCTTGAGCGCAAAGCTCAGCAACTTTTCAATGGACGAAATAAATTCTCTTCTGGACATCGTAGATACCATAGACCAAAAAAATATCATAGTTGACAACCTTTTCAAAAACGATGCATTAAAGACAAGGCTTAAGACCTACTACGGCATTGACCGGGAGTCGGTCGAAGACGCCCTGGAGGATTTGAGGGCAAAGGACTGGAAGGCTAATTTAAGCAGCATAGCCGAAACGATCAAAACCAAAACAAATGATACCGACAAAAAGCTGGAGCAGAGCCAGATCGACTGGATAAAATCCGTAGACAACGAAGTATTCGATGCCAATTTCCCGCAGCTTGCGGACAAGATCCTTAACACATTCAACAGCAAGTTTGACTTCATAAGGTTTAACCGGCAGGTATTCGATAATGTGCTGACGAAATACATTTCCTTCACATATCGAAACAGTACCTTCACCGTATCCTTTGGCAGCTCCTTCGGGACGGAACTGAACAAGCGCCTGCAAAATCAAACGAGCGATGTGAGCGACTTTTTCAAGGACGACCAATCCATACAATACCTGAGCACTGAAGAAATCGAAGGAATAGAAGATGCCGTCAGAGATATCTTCTCGGCGATAAACACCAATTTAACCTCCGATCAAAAGGATGAACTGGCGGATGCCCTGGACAAGATAGGCTTTGATGTAACAACCACCTCCGGCGGCACCAGCAGCGGTGGTGGCGGAGGCGGTGGAGGAACCACCACGACCGAAAAGCCTGCGATAGAAGAGCCATCATCATCCACCGAACCCGTCAAAGTAAACGTGCCCACCGATGCGGTAAAAGTTTCCGAACAGGACGGAAAGAGCGTCGTCACGCTGGATGAAAATACCGTAAATGATTTGCTCAAGCTGCTGGACCAGGCTGCGGCAAAGGCTGAAGGCAAAGCCCTGGCCATCACCTTCGACCTTACCGCAAGCAAAATAAAAGACAATGTTTCATTGACTTTGCCGGCAAACCTCGTGACAAAAGCTCTGGACAAAGGCGCTGCCGTAGTGGTAAAGACAGGGATGTTGAGCATGGAAATCCCGGCTTCTGCCGTAGGCACCCAGGGCGAAATGAAGATAAATGTCTCGGCGCTGGCTGCATCCGATGCTTTAAAAGGCATCACAGGGCTTGAAAACATGAAGACTATCGGAAAAGCAGCTGAAATCAGCATGACCGTAGCAGACAAATCGGTCCAGCTAAAAGACAGACTAACCCTGCGCTTTGCCATAAAAGGCCTTGCAGCCAATGTAGACAAACTCGGCATCTACTATGTAAATGAAGATGCCGGCAAACTGGAATTCGTCGGAGGAAAAGTGGACAAAAAGAATGCCGAGATCATAGCGGTTGTTCCGCACCTGAGCAAATACGTGCTGGCGGAGTACACCAAGACATTCAGCGACATCCGGACCCACTGGGCTAAAAACTACATCGAATCCATGGCCGCAAAGCACGTCATCGACGGCCGGTCCGAAGACGTGTTCGCACCTGAAGACAAAGTCACCAGAGCCGAATTTGCCAAGATAATAGTCCAGATGCTGGGCCTTGATATCAAAAAATACACCGGCATCTTCGAAGATGTAAATTCAACCGCATGGTATGCAGATTACGTGCAGACCGCATACGACAACAAACTGATTCAGGGCAAAGTGGCGGGCCAGATGTTTGATCCGAACGGCAAGATAACCAGGCAGGAAATGATGACCATCATCGGCAGAGCCCTTTCGGCATCGCAGCCTGAGAGCACATCTTCCCTCGCATCCTATAAAGATGCAGGAAGCGTGGCCGACTACGCAAAACCATACGTATCATACCTGATAAGCAAGGGGCTTGTCAGCGGCTATCCCGACGGCACCATAAAGCCGCAGAACAACACCACCCGTGCCGAAGCCGTGAAACTCATCTACAATATTTACAATCAATAAGGAGCGGATAAGGGGTACTCCGGAGTACCCCTTATCTTCAAAAAAAATATGAAAAAACTTACGTTCAAAACAAAAATAATAATCATAGCCGTTGCAGCGCTCGTTGTTGCGGCGGGAACTTACTATTATTTTATGAATAAAGCCTTCGACATGATGACGAGCATCATACAGAAGGAATTGATGGATATTTCTGTTCCTGGTTCAGAAGATGCACCAAACCAGCAGAACGAACCCTTGCAAATTCCGCAAAACCCTCCGAAAGAAAAATCCGCAGCGCAGGACGACAGCCCATCGGATGATTCACAAAAGCCGCCTTCTGAAAATGCGAGCGACTCATCGAAAAACAGCCGCGCTGATGAATTGGAAGCCCCGGGCGAATCCCCCGCAAAAAAAATAGTGCCGCAGGATATTGCCTCGAAGGTGAGCTTCGAGGACAAACAGCGCATAATGCACCTGGTGATGAAAAAACTTTCCTCTCAGGATATAAAGTACCTCATAAGCCTTGTGAAGGGGGGGCTTACGCCCGAGGAAAAGAAACTGGCGGTAGCACTGGCATACAGCCGCTTCACTCCGGAGGAGCTTGCGGAAATAATGGACTACTATAAAAAATATGTGAAATAAATAGCGAAAAAGCGAAAAAATTTTAGCCAACCTGAGAGGGTTTTTGACAAAAGTGGAGAATATATAATACATATATTGTTTAATAATTAATGGACATAACAGCTCGTGAGATGTTTCGGCATCCTGAGCTTGACTTATAGAATATTATTTCCTGTCCGGTTTTTGAACCGGCGGCTAAAGGCAAACTATGCCCTTTTTTAGGCCTTATTTCAGGCCCGGCTAGAATTTTGCGTTTTGCTGTGCTGCATTATTTTACAGCCCTGGTGAAAAAAGTCAAAAGCGAAAAGGTGTGAAGCAAAAAGTGGATGAAAAAGAAAAAAACTATGAAGATACATTTGACGAAGAAGAAATTTCTTTAAGAGAAATCTTTGAAGTGCTTAAAAAAAGAGTCAAAATCATAGCTGCCATAACTATTGTATCCGTTTTGGCGTCAGCTGTAATCACATTCTTCGTTATAAAACCCGTATTTGAATCCAACACCACCATCATGGTGGGGAAACCGAAAAATAGGATAATGGACCCAAACAATCCCATCACATATCAGGAAGTCCAGACAAACCGCCTGCTGGTTTCCACCTACGGCGAGATAGCCAAGAGCCGGTCCGTGCTGGAAGAAGTAATAAAAAGCATGAACCTTGCCATGACCAGCGATGAATTGAGGGACAAGGTAGATGTGAGCCTTGTCAAGGATACCGAGATAATCCAGATAAAAGTCCAGGACCATGACCCTGTTGTAGCGGCAAATCTGGCCAACGCCATCGCCGCCGCCTTTTCGAAACAGGTCATAAGGATTATGAACGTGGAAAACGTTCAGGTGGTGGATGAAGCCATCCCCGGGACAACTCCCGTCAAACCGCGGCCCGTGTTGAACATCACAATTTCCATTGTGCTGGGCCTTATGGTGGGAGTATTCCTGGCATTTGTCCTGGAATTTTTCGACACATCCATTAAAACCCCCGAAGATGTGGCAAAATACCTGGGGCTTCCTGTCATAGGTTCCATACCTTATACAAAAGAGGGGGAAGCGTAAAGAATGCTGTTAGATGATCCAAAATCAATAGTCTCGGAAGCCTTCAGGGTCCTGCGGACAAACCTCCAATTTGCGGGAGTAGACAAACCATTGAAAAAAATCCTCATCACCAGCAGCGTCCCCCAGGAAGGCAAAAGTTTGATAACGTCCAACCTTGCCATATCCATAGCCAGCGCTGGAAACAAGATCCTGCTTGTGGATGCGGACCTTAGAAGGCCCAAGCAGCAAAAAAACTTCCTTCTGGAAAATTACAAGGGGCTTTCCAATCTCCTGGCGGAAAACCTGCCGCTGGAGTCCGTAATAAATGAGACAAAAGTGGAAAACCTCCACGTCCTCATCAGCGGCCCTGTCCCGCCCAACCCCGCCGAAATACTGGGCTCTGCCAAGATGAAAAAATTCATCGAAGAAGCGTGCTCCATATACGACATGGTGCTATTCGATTCCCCGCCGGTAAACAGCGTGGCCGATGCTTCCATCCTCTCCGCCAGCATGGACGG
>JARRBK010000054.1 GCA_029982615.1 Tepidanaerobacteraceae bacterium
AACCAATATTTTCTTCAAAATAAAAACCTCCTTCAATTCGTTTTCTGTAATATATAACGAATCAAAAGGAGGTTTTGTTAGAAAAAATATCCTTTTTTCTAATTATTTTACACAAAAAAGGATAAATAAGATAGAATATAGTTAAGGACCATTGCAAGACCGGAATTGCAAATTATACCTGCAGAAAAACATGGAGGAACGGCTATGAGAAAGATATTGTTGGTGGAGGATGATTTAAGCCTGATCGAAGGCTTGAAATTTTCCCTTTCCAAGCATGGCTTTGATGTGACCGTTTCAAGGACCGTAAAGGAAGCCAAAGCCTGTATTGATCAAAATGAATATGACTTGATTCTGCTGGATTTAATGCTTCCGGACGGCAGCGGTTTTGATGTCTGCAAAATGATCAGGCAATTATCGGACATTCCGATCATTTTCCTGACGGCTTCCGATGAGGAGGTAAATATCGTTATGGGCCTGGACATAGGCGGTGATGACTATATCACAAAGCCCTTCAAACTGAATGAGCTCATATCCAGGATAAACGCCGTGCTGAGGCGCTGCGATACGGCAAATCAGCAGGCTGCGGAATTGAATGCAAACGGAATTACGGTGAAGCTCCTGGAAGGAAGGGTGATAAAAAACGGCATCGACCTGGAACTTACATCTGCCGAATACAGGCTGCTCTGTCTTTTCATGCAAAATCCGAAAGTTGTATTATCAAAGGAGCAGATAATGCAAAAGCTGTGGGACTATCGTGAAAGCTTTATCGATGACAATACTCTGGCCGTCTACATCAGCAGGCTGCGTGAAAAAATAGAGGATGATCCCAGATGCCCCTCTTTTTTAACCACTGTCAGGGGAATGGGATATAAATGGAACATTGTACGAGGTGTTTGCCATGGACCTGCTGGTAAATAAAAGCGTGAAAAACTTTTTAACACTTCTGATATCGGTTTTGCTTCTCGGAGTCATGCTAGCCCAGCTAATTAGCTATATGAGTGCCGTCCATTTTAAAAATGAATTGATACAGCACGACTATGAGCTTGCTGGGTTCTTAAGCCAAAAGTATCCTGAAATGGCTTCTCAGATTCCGGCCATTTTCACATCGGCCAAAACGTGGACCGATCTTGACAAAGGCAAAAAGCTGCTTGAAAGGGCAGGCTATATAAACAGTGTGCAAATTCATTTGATACCCAGAGCCAACGCGTTTTATAAATCGAATATGGCAATAAATTTCATTTTTTCCTTTTTTATGGGTGCCGCAATATTGCTTTCGATTTATCTGTTTCTGGCAGCCCATTATAAAAAAATAGACGGGTATAATGATGATATAAACAGAATAATGAAGGGAGAAATTGACACAAGGCTTGAGGATACGGAAGAAGGAAGCCTGTCAAGACTGGCAGCATCCATAAATAACATGACTTCGGCGCTGCACGCCCACATCGAAAAAGAAAAACATGACAGGACCTTCCTGAAGGATATCCTGGAAAATGTGTCACATCAACTAAAGACTCCTCTATCGGCACTTATGATGTATAACGAAATTATGAAAGATGAAAATGTCGAAAATGAAACAATAATAAGCTTTTTAAATAAAAGCGAAAAGGAGCTTTGCCGCATGCAAACCCTGATAGCCAGTCTTTTAAAGATGGCAAAACTTGATGCGGGAATTATTGAACTCAATAAGAGCAACAATATTTTAAATAACATTATAGAGCAGGCAGGTCAAAGCTTTGAAGCAAGGCTTGCTAGAGAAGGAAAAACCTTTGAGCTGAAGGCCGGCGGAAAAGTTTATTATCCCTGCGACAGAGAGTGGATGCTCGAAGCTCTGAGCAACCTTATAAAGAATGCCGTGGAGCATACTTCATCAGGAGGCCATATTTCGGCGCTCTTGGAGGAGACACCTTTGATGGTAAAAATAACCGTGCGGGATGACGGTGAAGGCATACATCCGGATGACCTGAACCACATATTTAAAAGATTTTATAGAAGCAGGTTATCACAAAATACGCAGGGAACGGGCATAGGACTTGCTCTGACAAAAACGATTGTTGAGATGCATGGAGGCTTTATATCCGTCGAAAGCGAACTTCAAAAAGGCTCAGCATTCACCGTTCATCTGCCCAGGCTTACAAAACAGTAAGATTCAATTCATAATATTGTAAGGTTTCGGTGATATTCTATGCTTGTTATCGGATAAAATCCAAATAGCAAGCTGAGGTGGAAGAATGGAAATACTTAGAGTCGAAAGCTTGTCAAAAACGTACGGAGAAGGTGAAACAAGGGTGGTTGCCCTGCGGGATGTATCATTCTCCATATCAAAAGGTGAATTTGTTTTAGTCGTCGGCCCATCGGGCTCGGGGAAAACCACGCTTCTCAATCTGATCGGCGCGTTGGACACTCCGACATTCGGCAGGGTGTTCATAGACGGCCGGGATATTTTTACAATGAAAGAAGAGGAACTGTCGGTTTTCCGAAGGCGCAACATAGGCTTTGTTTTTCAGGCGTACAACCTGGTCCCTGAATTAAACGTCGAGGAAAACATTGTCCTGCCGTTATTGCTGGATTATAAAAAGCCGGACCGGCAATATATTGACGAACTGCTGGATTTGCTGGGCCTTTCGGACAGGAAACATCACCTTCCCAACCAACTGTCGGGAGGGCAGCAGCAGCGGGTTGCCATAGGTCGGGCGCTGGCAAGCAGGCCGGCGATTATTCTGGCGGATGAGCCCACAGGAAACCTTGACAGCAAAAACAGCAGAGAGATAGTAAATCTGATGAAGCTGTCCGTTGAAAAGTATAAACAGACCCTCATTATGATTACTCACAACCCGAATTTCGCTGCCCTTGCGGACAGGATATTCAATGTGGAGGACGGTATTGTAACCGAACTGGGGGGTAAGGGAAAATGAGGAATTATCTTGCCCTTGTCCCCAAATACCTGGCTGCTCATAAAAAGAGGACCGATCTTGCCATCATCAGTGTTGCCCTGTCCGTGGCTCTTGTGACCGCTATCTTCTCCATGCTGGACGTTTTCCTGCGGTTTGAAAAAATACAGGTGATCCATGATTATGGGAATTACCACCTTTTGATTAAAGACGCCTCCGCTCAAGAAATGCAGGCCATTGCAAGCCGGATCGATGTGGAAGAGGCCGGAAGGTGGATAGAACTCGGGCAGGCAAGCATAAATGGCGTAAGATGTGCAGTGGGCGCCCTTGACGAAAATCTTGCGGATAACCTTAATATAAAAGTAATTGCCGGTAAATACCCGGCGGCCAAAAATGAAATAATGCTGGAACAGTGGGCGGTTGAAAGCCATCGCCTGAATGTGAAAATAAACGACACCGTCAGGATTTCCTCGCCGGGCCATGTGGGAAGAGAATTTAAAGTCAGCGGGATATACAATGACCTGGCCAATATGAAGGCCAAGGCCGTTCCGGGAGTATTGATGTCTCTCGATGGGGCCGCTGCGATAAAGCCCGGGGCGGAATTATCATATATAGTTTTATTTAAGCGCGGTGTAAAGATATTAAATGCAGAAAAGGAAATAAAAGACACATTAAAGATAGCCGATGAGAGAATCCAGCGCAACGAACGCCTGCTTGCAGTCATAGGGCAGAGCAAGCACAAGGCGGCTGTCGAGATTTATACGACAGGAGCCATCCTGTTTTTGATAGTCCTGATCGCCGGCGTCATGATGATATATAATACCTTCAATATTTCGGTCATGGAAAGGGTTAGGCAGTTTGGGCTTTTAAGGTGCATCGGCGCGTCACGGTCCCAGATTAGAAAGCTGGTGGAAAGAGAAGGGCTTGCCATAACGCTGAGGGCCATTCCTATCGGTGTAATTGCGGGCGTAATCGTTACTTTTATTCTCTCCGCCATATTGAAGTTTTATAACAGCAGCCTTTTTGCCAGTATGCCGTTGTTTGTTATCAGCGTGTCGGGAATCGGGGCGGGAATTGCCACCGGATTTCTGACCGTATCCATAGCTTCCTTCCTGCCGGCCAGGAAAGCCGCGATGGTATCCCCCATCAATGCGGTGACCGGAAGCGGCGACATAAAAATATCCAGAAGCAAAAAACGCGGCCTTCTGACCAAAGTGTTCCGTGTTGAGATAGCCATGGGGATAAATAACGCCGTCATGAAAAAGAAAACACTTTTTCTGATGTCCTGTTCCATTGCCATAAGCATCATTTTGTTTTTGGGGTTTCAGGTGTTCGTAGATTTTATGCATGCGGGCATGAAAACCACCAAACCGTATACTCCCGATATTTCCCTGACGTCAGAGCAGGGGATAAGCGAGGGGCTGTACAAAAGACTGTCGGATATTGATGGGGTAAAGAAAGCGTACGGCAGAAGGTTTGCCTATGTGGAGGCTGCCTTTGATGCGGCAAGGTTGACCGAAGCCTATAAAAAACAGGTGGGAAATATCGAGGTAAAAGATAACGGCATTTTTGTTCCTCCTGAAAACTCCTGGCTCATCTCCTATGACAGGAATCAATTGAACTGGGCAAAACGGGACTTGATCGACGGCACCCTCGATGAAGATAAGCTGAATGCTCGAAACGGCATCATAGCGGTTATGACCAATGTAAGAAAAGGTGTCACAATAAATACTGTTAACCTGCAGCTTGGTGACAAGGTTTATATTAAAACCCCTGCCGGGACCAGGGAACTGACAGTAATGGGCAGGCTGCGTTCGGTGCCCTTCAGGGATTCCAAACCGAACCTTTCAACATTTATCATTACAGAAAAACTCTTCACGGAGCTGGCCGGAGAATCACCGTACCAGATAATAGATATACAGCTTAAAAAGAGAAATCAGGAGCAAACGGTGAAAGAAATAAAAGGCATGCTGGACAGTTCCATAACGCTCCATGATGCGCGCCAGAAAAATGCCGAGCTTGACCAGGCTTTTCTTACAATGGCGGTTTTTGTATACGGTTTTGTGGCGGTCATCGCTTTAATCAGTATTCTGAACATCATCAACACCATGAATACCAGCGTCGCGTCAAAAACCAGGTATTTGGGCGTCATGCGGGCTGTCGGCATGTCAGGTGCCCAAATGGATAAAATGGTTTTGGCGGAAGCGGCAACGTACAGCCTGACCGGATGCCTCGCCGGGTGCGTTTTGGGAGTCATGCTGCAGAGAGCACTCATTGCGGATTTGCTTTCATCGTTTCGCATCGTCTGGAGATTCCCTCTGGCCCAGATCATCTTGATATGGATTCTCACCCTGCTCGTAACGGCCCTTTCCGTCATAAGCCCATTGAAGCGCATCAAGGCCAAGGGTATTTCGGAGGTCATAGGGTCATTGTAGCAATCTATAGAGGATTCGCATCGTCCTCCTGTTATGAATAATTATGAAGACAGAAAGGCGGTTAAGGAGATGATCTTCCATGAGGTACGCCTCAAAGCGAGACTGGTTTTATTATATGGATATGGTTTGGGACATATTATGTAATAGAGGATAAGCATTTGCTGGTGAAATGCGGGCCATTCAGCCAGGCCAGGCGAAATGAGGTTTACCGGAAAATCCTGTGCATATGGAAAGTTTTTGCAGCAGCATGAAATCTGTGATATAATAAGTGAAAAAGACATATAAAACCATGTTACGGATTTTACGCAAACGCGCCCGGTTTCTATTCAGATATTTACAGGTAAAAACATATGAAAGGGATGGTTTAATGAGCCTTGAGGGAAAAAAAGCGGCGGTGCTGCTGGACGAGATGTATGAAGATCAGGAATTCTGGTATCCGTATTTCAGGCTTAAGGAAGAAGGAGCTTTTGTGGCGGCGGTCGCCCATGACGGCGGGCTGGAATTCAAGTCAAATGGGGATATCCCGCAAAGTCGGAGATGTCCATGCATAATGCGTTGAAGGAAAAATGGGACGCGGTCATTGTGCCGGGAGGATATGCCCCGGACAAAATCAGAAGGTATCCCGAAATGCTGAAGATAGTGAGGGAAGCCTTCGATAGGGGAGCTGTCGTTGCGTACATATGCCATGGGCCGTGGGTGCTAGCGCCTGCGGGAGTTTTAAAAGGAAAGAACCTCACGTGTGTTATCGCCATAAAGGATGACGTAGAAAATGCGGGAGGTAAATACGTGGACATGGAAGTCGTCGTGGATGGTAATCTGATAACTTCAAGGAGACCACCAGACTTGCCTGCATTTATGAAAGCCGTTATCAAAGCCATGGAGAAAAAGTAAAAACCAGATGGAAAGCTTTTGCAGCGGTATGAAATCTGTGATATAATTAATGATATAATCAATAACAATAGACAGTTTTTATACGGCAATTTTAAGTGAGCGCAAAAATGCCGTACTTTTCTGGTAGCTGATAAGCATTAGCAGTGATATTTAAGCGGTCGTTATGCAACATAAAAGAGCTTTTTTATCAGCGGCAGAAAGAGACAAGCGGAGGTATGGCAGTGGAGAAAAAAACACGGGACCTTGTGACAAACAGAAAAGCTAGGCACAATTATCATATACTGGAGACATATGAGGCCGGAATTGCTCTGTCTGGAACAGAGGTAAAATCCCTTAGGGCAGGCAAGGGAAACCTCAAGGACAGCTACGCCATGGTGGAAAACGGAGAACTTTTGCTGCACAACATGCATATTAGCCCCTATGAAAAGGGAAATATCTTCAACAAAGACCCGCTGCGCACCCGCAAGCTCCTGATGCACCGGCGGGAAATAGATAGGCTTATGGGCCTTGTTAAGGAAAAAGGCGTGACATTGATTCCGCTGAGGGTATATTTAAACGAGAGAGGCCTGGTGAAGGTGGAACTTGCGGTGGCGAAAGGCAAGACCCTTTATGACAAAAGGGAAGATATCAAGGCGAGAGACGCTGAGCGCGAGGTGGAAAAAGCCTTTAAGGAATACAATATGAGGTAAATTAAAATTTATATGTATTTTTATTTTAATGTAACGATTGATGATAGATTTAAAGTGTAAGGAAGGGATTTGTATGCCGACCTTTGATTTTAAATGCAACCTGTGCGGACATAGGTTCAGCGATTTTGTTTCTATAAAAGATAAAGAAAAAGTCCGCTGTCCCGAATGCGGCGGCCCGGCCAGCCAGCGCTTTACAGGATTTATGTATATGAGCAAGAGCGGCTCTGATTCCTCAAGTTCTAGCACTTGCAGCGGAGGCAGCTGCAGCACCTGCGGCGGCTGCCATTAAAAAAGGCTTGACATAGTACACTCAGTATATTAAAATAAAATGGGAAAAATTAATATTGGTCATCTGTTTCAGTCTCTTCGAGTCTTTCAACCTACAGATTCAGTCCAGGGTTCTAAGACCGATAGGGTGTAGCTGGAAACGGTTGCGCCTCCCGGTGTGGAAAGAAGAGAAGTGCGGATAACATTTGGAAAAAGAGTAGTCCGCCCTTGTGATTTCCACAGGGTGGACTTTTTGTTTAAAAAATCAGGGGGTGTTTTAAATGGCGAATGGCATTTTCAAGTACGAGAGACCTCAAAATGAACGGACTTTAGATTATGCTCCCGGAAGCGGAGAAAAAACGGCCTTAAAAAATCAACTAAAGAAAATGAAATCAGAACAAATTGAAATTCCCCTTATTATTGGAGGCAAAGAAATCAGGACAGGGAACACAGGCAAATGTATTATTCCTCACGATAGGCATCATGTGCTGGCTACATATCACAAAGCTGGAGAACGAGAAGTTAAAATGGCTATTGTTGCTGCTCTTAAGGCAAAAAGAGAATGGGAAAATATGCCATGGGAACATAGGGCTTCAATATTCCTGAAGGCTGCGGAAATGGCCACGGGACCATGGAGGGCTATTCTCAACGGTGCCACCATGCTGGGCCAGAGCAAAACCGTTTACCAGGCAGAGATAGATTCTGCGTGTGAATTGATAGACTATTTGAGATTCAATACCTATTATATGAACCAAATATATGGAGAGCAGCCGTTTCCGTCGCAAAATGCCTGGAACAGAATGGAGTACAGGCCGCTGGAAGGGTTTGTTTTCGCAGTGACCCCCTTTAATTTTACTGCCATAGCGTGCAATCTTATAACCGCTCCAGCAATTATGGGCAATGTTGTTTTATGGAAGCCAGCATCTACAGCGGTTTATTCGGGGTATTATCTTATGAAGATACTGCAAGAAGCAGGCTTGCCGGATGGGGTAATAAATTTCATCCCGGGTTCAGGGGCTGAAGTGGGTCCTCTGGCTATGGGAAGTGAATGGCTTGCAGGGATACACTTTACAGGATCTACAGAGGTCTTCAGGACTATGTGGGAAACTGTAGGGGCGAATATTAAAAGATACAGGAGTTATCCTAGGATTGTCGGGGAGACCGGCGGCAAAGACTTCGTATTTGCCCATAATTCTGCGGACATTGAAGCGCTGGTGACGGCCTTAATAAGAGGTGCTTTTGAATATCAAGGCCAGAAGTGTTCAGCAGCTTCGAGAGCGTATATCCCTGAAAGCATATGGCCCGCGGTGAAGGAAAAGTTGGTTCAGGATATATCCACCATAAAGATGGGGGATGTGGAAGATTTCACCAACTTCATGAGCGCTGTTATAGACCAGAATGCTTTTAATTCGATTAAATCCTATATAAATTATGCTAAAAACTCTTCGGATGCTGAAATCATCTGCGGTGGCGGCTGTGACGATAGCAAAGGGTTTTTTATAGAGCCGACGGTTATACTTACCACAAACCCAAAGTTTAAAACCATGCAAGAGGAGATTTTCGGTCCGGTGCTGACGATATATGTTTATAGAGATGATGAACTTGACGAGACTCTGGAACTATGTGATACAACTTCGCCTTATGGCCTTACCGGTTCCATCTTTGCACGGGATAGAAGCGCCATAGACAAAATGGAGCGAAAGCTTTGTCATGCAGCAGGCAACTTTTATATAAACAATAAGCCTACGGGAGCAGTGATAGGGCAACAACCTTTCGGAGGCAGCCGAGCTTCCGGGACCAACGACAAAGCGGGGAGCAAGATGAATCTGTTGAGGTGGACGAGCATGAGAACCATAAGCGAGACATTTATTCCACCGACGGATTACAGATATCCATTTATGGATGAAGCATAAAAATTAGGTTTTGTTGAAGGCCCCTTCTTCAAATTTTGAAGAGGGGGTTGCTGTTTTTTGTATGCTATTGACACGCACTGGGAAATATATATAATAAGATTAACAGCAAATGCAAATAATTTGCAATTAGGAGGTCCTTAAGAAATGATTAAAAAAGCATTAATATTGTTTGCAATCTTTTCCATAATTTTTACAGTGGCTGGATGTACTGCAAAAAGAGCCGATTACGCTCCTGCCGAAGCTGATTCAAGCCGCATTGTTATTTACACCACCTTTTATCCGCTGTATGATTTTACTAAAAAGATAGTAGGGGACAGGGCGCAAGTAAAAAACATTGTACCGGCAGGAGTGGAGCCCCATGACTATGAACCTTCTCCAAAACAAATAGCAGGGATTTATGATGCCAAGGCCTTCATATTTCTCGGCGACGTCATGGAGCCCTGGGCGCAAAAACTGGAAGGCCGGCTAAGGGATAAAGGGATAATTGTAGTGGAAGCGGGAAAAGGCCTTATAGAAAATCATGACCCTCACATCTGGTTGGACCCTGTGCTTGCTAAAGAAATGGCCCGCCATATATATGATGCGGTGGCTTTAATCGATGCCGAAAACAAACCCTATTATGAAGAAAACTTCAATGAACTGGCAGCAAAACTGGATGAACTGGACAAAAGCTATCGAGAAAACCTGGCAAACCTGAAGAGAAAAGAGTTTATTACATCCCATGCGGCGTTTGGCTATATGGCAAAAAGGTACGGTTTGGTACAGATACCAATTTCAGGGCTTTCGCCCCAGGAGGAACCTTCACCTAAGAAAATGGCAGAGCTGATCGAAGTGTGCCGGCAAAAGAATATAAAATACATTTTCTTTGAAACCCTGGTAAGCCCAAAACTTTCCGAAAGCCTTGCCCGGGAGGTGGGGGCCAAAACCCTGGTATTAAACCCCATAGGCGGGCTTACATCTGAAGAAATAAAGGCCGGTGAGGA
>JARRBK010000055.1 GCA_029982615.1 Tepidanaerobacteraceae bacterium
GATGATTGGGAACCCATAAAACATGATCCCTTTTCCGTATTTCAGCCTCTAATAAAAAGCGGCAAACTGCGCGACGAAGATGTGACCCCGCTGTACAATATAATAAGTAAAAAATCACCCGGTAGAGAAGGCGACGAATTTATTTTCTTTAAATCCAGAGGAATGGGCTGCCTTGACATAATGGTGGCGGATTATATTTACAAAAGGGCTAAAGACCTTGGTATCGGCAGCGTGCTTCACTTGTGGGACAGCCCGAAATGGGTGTGACGGCTGCTGGCATTTTTTAAATAAAGCGGCATTTTTTGTGACTTACCGCAGAGCATTGATAAAGTGAAGCTTGAACTTTGCCGGAGAAATGGCAGCATCTGCCGCAGGAAAACGAAATCGCAAAGTATGAAAGAATAATGGAGGTAAATATGATAACCCCAGAAGAAAAAAGGGTATTAGATGTCCTTGAAGAATTAAACATTCCATACACCAGAATCGAACACATTCCGGTTTATACCATTGAAGAATTCGAAAAGCTTGGGAACATGCCCAAATCGGTGTGCAAAAACCTTTTTGTGCGCAACCAGAAGGGGGATAGGCATTACCTTGTCATACTGGAGCATTCCAAAAGGGCAGACCTGGCAAAACTTGCGGAACAGATAGGCAGCGGCAAGCTGAGCTTTGCTTCGGAAAGGAGGCTGGAAAAATATTTGGGTCTAAAGCCCGGTTCTGTTTCCCCCTTCGGCTTAATCAATGATACTCAGAAAGAAGTTATGGTCGTTATAGACAAGGATTTAGAAAGCATGGGTGAAGTCAGCTTTCATCCAAACGTAAACACAGCGACGCTGACGATTTCCTACAGGGATTTCGAAAAATATCTGGCCTGGTGCGGGAATAAAGTGGCATATGTCCGGATATAATTTCTGACTTTGATTAATTTTGATTAATATGGATTATTTTTCGTAAAAATCGCCCCTTTTGCTTTGCACCCTAATTGTGTTCTCGATTATTTTATGCTTGCTTGTTAACAGGAGAGGTTATTTTTTGTGCGTATGCGATCCTTATAAAAAATATATATATATTCAATAATAATAGAATATTATTAAAAATATGACATGCTTATAATTTTTTTAAAACACTTTTGTCGCAATTTGTCATTTTTGGTAAAATAATTAAATCCATGTGAAGAAACATACCGACAGGTGGACAGTACGGTAAAGGCGAAAGACGTGATGGCGGACCGCGGCCAGAGTATAAGCTCTGTGGCCGAGGAAACGTTTGCTGCGGCTGAGGAGATATCTGCATCGGCACAGGAACTCTCAGCTTCAACTGAGGAGATAGCCTCTTCAACCGAGGAAATATTGAAAGTGGCAAAACGGTTCGAAGAACAGGTAGGAAAGTTCTACCATCTCTTGGGCTTCCCTGACTACATCAGAATAAGAACAATTTTCGTTATAAAAACCCAGTGCCTTGAATCGAATTCTAGCTTTTTCCAGATAGGCTAAAGTTAAGCTGTCAACTTTCAGTCAAAGTCGGAATTTTTCCGGTTTTCAAGCCGGGCATATGAACCGAAAATTGCCAGGCCTAAGATTGTATACCATATAATCACCATCATTTATATTAAATCTAGTCTTTATTATATCAATCAAACAAACACAGGGCAACGATTTCCTGAAACAAAAATCAGTAGAATTTGAAAATTTGATACGCGGCCGCCGAGCTAAAAACCGCAAAGTTACTGGCAAGACAAAGAGTCTGGCAAAAGTGTTTAAGTTATGCTAAAATTTTTCATAATATCTTGAGAAACAGAAAGACCTGTGGTGGAGGATAATTATGAAGGAGCTTCTCAAACAGATTTCCAAAAATTGTTACATGCTTGCTAATAAAGACAGCGGTGTAGAGATACACGTTTATCTAAACCGCTTTCTTTTTGAAGAATTTGGAGAAGAGGAATCTATTAATCAGTTATACAATGCTGCACTCCTGCCGGGTGTCGTAAGCCCGGTTATCGGTATGCCGGATATCCATACGGGTTACGGCCTGCCCATAGGAGGCGTAATGGCTACCGATTATGAAAGCGGCGTGGTGTCTGCGGGAGCTGTGGGAATGGATATAAACTGCGGCGTAAGGCTTCTTACCACAAAAGTATTAGCCGATGAAATGGATAAAAAAAAGCTTTCAAAAATTCTCGATGCCATTTCACAAAAGGTGCCTTCTGGTGTGGGAAAATCCAGCGCTTTTAAGCAATTGAGGAAACCGCCTTTGGAGGCAATAGCTTCAGAAGGTGCGGGGTATTTCGTTAAAATGGGTTTCGGGAGGAAAGAGGATATAGAACGGATAGAGGACGGAGGATGCATAAATGGAGCCGACGCTTCCTGCGTCCCTGCCGCAGCCCGGAACAGAGCAGATCAGCTGGCTACCATTGGCGGGGGCAACCATTTTATTGAGATCGGCAGGGTAAGCCGTGTGTTTGACGAAGAAACAGCCTCCAGATTCGGCTTATACCCAAAGCATCTCTATGTTTTAATTCACACAGGCAGCCGCGGCTTTGGACACCAGATTTGCACGGAATATTCCCGCATCATGTGGGACCACGCCGAAAAAAACGGCACCAGGGCACCCGTAAAAGGGCTCGCATGCGCCCCGATTTTTTCCGAAGACGGCCAGAATTACTTAAAAGCCATGGCCTGTGCAGCCAATTATGCCTTTTCCAACAGGCAGCTCATCACCCATTTTGTACGGGAGGCTTTCGTCGAGGTATTGAAAAAACCAGAAGCTGGCATTGGACTAAATATACTTTACGATGTGGCACATAATATTGCCAAAAAAGAAAAGTACAGCAACAAATGGCTGCTGGTGCACCGAAAAGGCGCAACCAGAGCTCTACCAGCAGGACATATGGATAATCCTTTGCCTTTTCGTGCGACCGGGCACCCGGCCATTATCCCCGGCAGCATGGGAACGGCATCTTATGTGGTAATTGGAACTTGCGAAATTGAAAGGACTTTTTGTTCAGTCAATCACGGAGCGGGGAGGGTTATGTCTCGAAAGAAAGCAAGGAGTGAATTCACAAAGGAGGATCTCCTGGAACAGGTTAAAAACGTAGTCATAACATCAAGGGATTTAGATGCGCTTTTGGACGAAGCGCCAATGGCATATAAAGACATAGACGAAGTGGTCTTTACTCTGGTGGAAGCCGGGCTTACAAAACCCGTGGCAAAGCTGAAACCCATGGCAGTTTTAAAAGGAGAGGGAGAAGAAGCATAGATAACCAAGGAATGGAGTTGCGGTAAATTATACGTAATGCAGTTTTTTTTGCTGCAAGCCTTGCAGATTTGCAGGGTTTTATTCCAATACGGAGTGCCCGGATCAACGTGTCTGATTTGGGAACATACTATGGATGAACCGGGTAAACCCTGCCCCAATCCCAGGGTAATAATGCCAAGGCGATTTGTCCCTGGCGTAGTTGACGAGCCTGTAGAAATAGACATCCGAGTATTACAGATACTGTTGGAATGAGCAGGGAAGGTGTCGGGTCTTATTGGCCCTTTGCAACCGGAAAAATGATTGACCAGGCAAATCTTTTATTAAAGCAGATTGTAGACACAGCCAATACAAGGTATATACTCGTTCCAAACCAGCATATAGGTGCCGTTGGGCGCCTTTGTAAACCTCCAGTTCATTTTTCATCATATCACCTCTTCAGCGTTTTAATATATTAAACTGTCGTTTTGTTTAAGTACCCCTGAGCCGCAGGATACAGCGATATAAACTTTGCCCTTGTGCCTGGGTTAATAAGGACTCAGCGACAAAAAAGCCGTTTGGTTTATAATTATCTTGCCGATGATATGGGAAGATAGTCAGTATTGAACTTGAAGTACCTAGGGCCAAAAGTTTCTATGCCCTTCGGCGTGGTCCACATTTTTGGCGCCGGTAGACCTAGCTTGTGAATTTTCACAGCCCATGTAATTTTTAAGTTCCGGCTCATTCTTCAAAAGCATTAAAAGCCTGTAAATCCCAAGGTCCCTGTAAAAGACGGTATTTTTATCCCCCATTGATTTTGGCTAGATCGCATGCCAGCAGGGCTTCTTCTATGCACAGATTAATTTCCGAAAGAGCCGGGTGCAGATTGCCGATACCGAGTTTGTAATTTCCTCCCACACGTTCGGCTGTTTTCGAAAATGCTTCTATGCGCAAATCAATGCTTTTGTTTGATTCATTTCCAAAGCTCATGAGTGCGAGTATACCCTTTTTATATTTTAACAACGACCAGCATTCTGGGGATTCGGGGCACTCAATCACGCTAACCCTTTTTATGAGCCTGTCAATCCCTTTTTCCCCGGCTATCAACTTAGCCTTGTCAAGCCCTTTTAATTTTAAAGCTTCTCCAACACATATTCCCATACTATTCACCCCGGGCAATTTGAGTTTATTAGTAATTCTAGAAATAAAACAAAAATTCTGCAGGCTGCTGCGGTAAAAATGATGACAGAATGGGAAAAGTGTGATATATCTAAAGTGGTGCTTATGAAATATTGGAGAGTGATTATTTATGGAAAAAGAAATTGTTTTTGATGATTTAAAAAAGCACATCCTTGATAAAGCTTATGAAAGGGGATACTACTATGAGGGCCAGTACAGAGGCTGTTCCCAGGCGGTGGTAGCGGCTGTTTCGGAACTTTTTGACGTGGACGAAATTGTTTTCAAGGCGGCCAGCGGGTTTTCCGGAGGGATTGCGGATGAGGCCAAAGGCACATGCGGAGCGTTTGCGGGAGGCATAATGATTATTTCCTACTTTTTCGGCAGAGATCTGGAACATTACGGGATGAGCGGTTCCAAGTTCAGATACCGCGAGCTCGTCAGGAAGCTGCGAAGACTGTTTAATGAAACTTACGGGGGAGAAACATGCCCGGCAGTGCAGAAGTTCATGTTTGGGAGAAATTATGACATAAGCAATCCCGACGAAAAAAAAGCCTTTGAAGAGGCCGGTGCCCACAGGGACAAATGCACGCACGTCGTGGGAACCGCCGCAAAATGGATAGCCGAAATTTTGCTGGCTGAAAACATACCGCTAAAAAAGACCCAAGTACAGTAAATCAAAAAACAATTAGATATAATCAAATTCCGAGATATATCATAAGATAAACAGAAAAACCCGCTTTTTGCGGGTTTTCATATTTCTTCTCTGCTTTATAAATCATTTTATCTAAATTTTTCACCTTTTTCTCTGGCCTGCTGTAATTTTTCGTTTTTGGACGGCCTGCCGTTATATTCAAAGGTGGCGCAGTCGGTGGCCTGACATTCGCTGGCGTTTTTGCCGATAATTTCAATGGCTTCCACATTGCAGAGATTGCCCTCATGCCAGTATTTGCAGGTGTCAACCACACAGGTCACCGTAGGATTTAACTGGCGGCCTTGACCCACCATTTCTTCGGCGAACCCTACCCAGTTTACATTATCGGAAGATCCCAGCATGTTGGCAATGCCCCGTCTTTCGGTAAAGGTTTTGCACTCGGTTTGTTCGGGAAGCCTTGACATTTTGCCCGCTTCTTCATTCAAAATATCGATGTTGGCGGCGGCGCATTTATTTCCCGGCACCCAATGGGTGCATGTGTCGACGATGCATTTTACTTTTGGGTTTGGCTTGTTCTCTGCCATATCTATGCCTCCTTGAAGTTTTTTGCTATCCCGTCTGAATCGGTTTTCTTTTATAGTATCTTACTAATAAGGTTAAACAATTCATTGTTTCAAAAGATTTACCGCTTTATAAACCTTTTGCCATACGACCGAGGTTTTATAATCAAAAATTTTTTTTGAATTCTGGTGATAAGAAAGCGGTATATGAATATAAAAAGAGGATTATTCTATGGGATGTCGAACTAATTATTAAAGTTCGGTGTGAGGTGATATAATGCTAAACATAAAGGAACTGGCCCGATACATTGACCATACCCAGTTAAAGCCCGTGGCTACATATGAAGATATTGAAAAACTGTGCAGTGAAGCCAAAAAATATGGATTTTATTCGGTTTGCGTAAACTCCTGTTACGTAAGGTATGCGGTGGAAAAACTCGCCGGGAGCGATGTAAAGGTGGCGGTCACCGTCGGTTTTCCGCTGGGAGCGGCTTCTTCGGAGGCAAAAAGTTATGAAGCTGTGGAAGCCGTAAAGGCGGGAGCCAAAGAGATCGACATGGTCATAAATATTGGGTTTTTAAAGAGCGGGGATTATTTTGGCGTCAGGGAGGATATTGAGGCAGTGGTAAAAGCAGCCAAACAGATTGATGCTGAAGCAAAAGTGAAGGCAATCCTGGAGATGTGTTATCTAAATCCGGGCGAGAAAGTCTCGGCGTGTGAACTTGCCAGGGATGCCGGAGCGGATTTCGTAAAGACATCCACAGGTTTTGGGCCGGGAGGTGCCGCTGTGGAAGATGTGGAGCTTATGAAGAAATTGGTGGGCGATACCATGGGAGTGAAGGCTGCCGGCGGCATAAAAGATTTGAAGACAGCCATGGCTATGATAAAGGCCGGAGCCACAAGGATTGGAACCAGCTCTGGGGTGGCCATTATAACTGAGCTAAATCATGGTAAAAATGAATGAGAATAATAAAATACTAATGATAGAATTTTATTTAAGGAGGGCAAAAAAATGTACTGGGATAAACCGGGAAAACAAAACACTGAAAATACGCTAGAAGTGGTGAAGAAGGCCGTTAAAGAGAGGGGTATCAAACACGTGGTGGTAGCATCTTCGGAAGGTTATACCGCCAGGTTGTTCAGGGATGCGAACCTGGGTGCCAATCTCGTGGTAGTAACCCATGCATGCGGTTTTGAGGCGCCGGGCGAAATGCAGTTTCCGGAGGAATTGCGCCGGGAGCTTATTTCATCGGGGGCAAAGGTGCTCACCGCCACCCATGTGCTCTCAGGAGTGGAGAGGGGTATAAGCCGAAAGTTCGGAGGAGCTTACCCTGCAGAGATCATGGCAAATACGCTGCGGATGTTCGGCCAGGGCACCAAGGTTTGTGTGGAGATAGCCATAATGGCGCTGGATGCGGGCCTGATACCTTATGGTCAAGATGTGATAGCAGTAGGGGGCAGCAGTGAAGGAGCGGATACCGCAGTGATAATAAGGCCATCCCATGCGGCCAGCGCTTTCGACACCTGGATTTCGGAGATTCTGTGCAAACCTGCCTATAATTACAAGAATTAATTCAATGTTTTTGCCGCAAATATGCCCGGAAGGAAACATGCCGGGCATATTTTTTAGAGCCATCCTGACGATAAAAATATCAAAGTTCCTACGTGAAAGGGGACCCCAGCCATGGACATGATTTTGTTTAACGGTAACATAATAACCGTGGACGGCAACAACCCAAAAGCCGAAGCCGTAGGCATTTCGGGGAACAGAGTGGTCTTTGCTGGAAAAAATGAAGAGGCGCTCAGCCTGAAGCATTCCGCAACCGAAATTATCGATTTAAAGGGCAAGACTGTTGTGCCCGGTTTTAATGACAGCCATATGCACTTATTAAGCTATGCCATAAGCTTGGACATGGCCGATTTAAACGATGCGGCAGGCATCGACGATTTAATAGGAAAGGTCAGGATATTTATTGAAGAAAAAAATATTCCTGAAGGTCAATGGATTCAGGGCAGAGGTTGGAATCAGGAAAGATTTTCTGAAAAAAGGATGCCAACCAGGCATGATCTGGATAAAATTTCTCAAAATCACCCGATAGTGCTTGCCAGGACTTGCGGGCACGTATGTGTGGCCAATACAATGGCACTTGTTGCATGCGGTATTTTTAACAGCCCACCTGCTGTAGACGGCGGCAGTATTGATCTGGACGACGACGGCATTCCCACGGGCATCCTAAGGGAAAACGCCATGGAACTGGTATACAGACTTATTCCACCGTCGGATAAATACAAAATCAAACACATGATTTCAAAAGCAGCAAAAGACTGTTTGAGAGCTGGCCTTACTTCAATTCAAACCGATGACTTTGGGGCCATTAAAGGTGATTTTAAAGACATACTGGATGCATATTTTGAACTGGAAAAGGAAAATAAATTGCCCATAAGGGTAAGCGAGCAGGTGCTTCTTCCGGATATGGCGAAACTTGAGGGTTTCCTGAAATTGGGCCTTAAAACCGGCGACGGCGGAGAATTCTTTAAAATCGGCCCCATGAAGTTGTTGATAGACGGTTCACTGGGAGCAAGAACCGCTGCCCTCTCCGAACCGTACGAGGACGATAAAAAAACAAGCGGCATTGCCATATATACTCAGGAAGAACTCAACAGGTTGGTGGAAAAAGCGCATAGAAAAGGCATGCAGGTGGCCTGCCATGCCATAGGTGATAGGGCTATGGAAATGGTTTTTACGGCTTACGGCAATGCGATTAAAAAGTACCCCAGAGAGGATCCGCGCTTTAGAATAATCCACTGCCAGATTACCACGAAAGAAATTCTGGACAAATTCAAAAAATATAATGTTATCGCCGACATCCAGCCCATATTTGTTTCATCTGACCTTTCGATAGTCGAAGAAAGAGTGGGCAAACAAAGGGCAGAGTGGTCGTACAACTGGAAATCCCTGCTGGAAAGAGGCGTCCATGTGGCGGCCGGTTCCGACTCGCCGGTTGAATCCTTCAACCCGCTGTGGGGTATATATGCCGCCGTCACCCGAAAGACTCTGGGAGGCTTTCCCGAAAACGGCTGGCTGCCAGAACAGAAACTTTCAGTGGAACAGGCGGTATACCTTTTCACAATGGGTTCGGCCTACTGTACTTATGAGGAAAATATCAAAGGCTCGATTACTCCGGGGAAACTGGCAGATTTGGTTGTGCTATCCGAAGATATATTCGGCATACCCCCGGATGAGATAAAGAATGTGCAGGTGGAAAAGACTTTCGTGGGCGGAAAATTACAGTACGAACGAAATTGATATTATATAGACTCAATGATAAAATTGGTTCATGTCGTAAAAGACTAAAACTTTCAGTTAAAAAAAGCAATTGAAAGAAAAAAGCAGGAGCCGGATACTCCTGCTTTTTGTGGGCGTAATTGAGCAAAAATTTTTCGGGGGATATTTTTCCATTACTGTTCTTCGACGCTGAGCATGGAATAACGCAAACGGTTTTTCCGCGCTTTATCCTCTTCAAAAATATTTGCCAGATGGTTTGCGGAAAGTTTTGGAGTCAAAACACTTACCACCGGAAGAACGATTAGAGGAATTATCATGGCGGCCGAACCGATCATCGGAATTAGTGAAGAATTCATTTTAAAGTACAATGATAGACTCACGGAAAACAAAACTCCCGTAAGCATTCCCGCCCAGGCTCCGGCTCTGGTGGCGCCTTTCCAGAAAAGTCCGTACAGATAGGGCGCCAAAAAGGCCCCGGAGACGGTGCCCCAGGAAAGAGACATAAGACTCAGAATAAATGTGGGTTTTAAGGCGATATATGCTGATAGAGCGATGAACAATAAAGACAACCAGCGCATAAGTGACATGGTGCTTTTTTCGCTCATATTGGGTCTGAAAAATCCCTTCATCAAATCAATTGCTATGGAAGAACTTGATACGAGAACCAGTGAAGCCAGTGTCGACATGGAAGCCGCAAGAACCAGAAGAAGTATTAAGACGGCTGCGGCTTCGGGGAGAGCCTGACGTATCATCAAAGGCATGATAATGTCGAAATTGCCATTGGGAAGTTCGTTGTTGAAAAAAACTCGTCCGAAACTCCCTGTAAAATATGCGCCAAAAGCGATAATTGTCGAGAAAAACGTAGACACTATTTTAGCCGGCTGTATTGCTTTAACATCGCTTATGGCATAAAATTTTTGCACCATCTGGGGCATGCCCCAGGCGCCCAGACTGGTCAACACGACCAGAGAAAAGAGCCCTAAAGGATTTGGAGGAGAAAAAGGCTGTACCAGCTGAGGGTTTATCTGGCCAAGCCT
>JARRBK010000011.1 GCA_029982615.1 Tepidanaerobacteraceae bacterium
ACAAGTTACTTTACAGTTATCTTATTAAGCTATGGTATTTTTTCAAGCATAAATAAAAAGATATAGTTCGGTTCAAATATATAATGGCGTTCATTTCGAACACCCTGCACCTTAATTTCTATTTCGCTTTAATCAATGCGACAGGGTATGACAGGGGTCGGTTTTGGATTTGTCGAATTTCAGGCGTGAAATACTATGTCTTTACTGAGGAGGTGTGACCAATTTCAGCTTTTGTCTACCGGAACCAAGCAGACTCATATTATGGGGCTGGTGAACCATTAAACAAACAGATTATTACTGGTGAAGTATTCCATACATGCGATTTAACCGTTGCCACGCGAGTACGGTGGACACAAACTGAGTTTAGGAATTTGTTTTATCAAAAAGGAAGTGTCTGGACCAGAGTTTATCATCCATCTAATGGGCGAGTTGTAGTCTGTCGTCAAAATGACTGGGGCCCATCAGATAGTGTATACCAACAATATTGTCGTACTATTGACCTGTCGTACGGAGGAGCCCGAGAAGCTCTCGGTACAGGTACAGGTTTTTGTGACAGCGGTGATAGAGTAAACTTCCGTTTTTTGGAATAAGATTAAAAAACAACAGAGCTTTAATTTTTATGGAAGCAGGTATAACCCTGCTTCCTTCATTTTAATATGATTGGGAGATAATCAACTTCATAACCGTCAGGCGTGACCAAGCTGACTAACATCTTATCTGTGGGTAATTCATTGCGATTAATCCAGATTATTTGATAACCACTCCTAGTAGGTTCAGCGATAATGGCCACTTGTTTATTTAGTGTCGTTATAAGAGGCTCCAGCAGGAAGTTCAAACAGCCTGTGCATTGCTGCTTCTACTAATACAGAAGGATCAGGAAACCTCTCCTTAAACAGAGGATCATCCCACTCTTTAGAATAGGTAGGTCTAACCCAATCATTATTTTCCACTTTAAGGATGAATTTTATAGTCTTACCTTTGCTAAGCACCTCTTTAATGGGAACCTCATGAAATTCTTCCGTAGTTTCTTCGCGTGAAGAATATTTGAAGCTCTTATCATTATTTTTTTGATTGTCATTTATTTCCTGCGTGTCAGTTCTATAATCTACCTGCATGTCATTGGCCGACCGTTGAGAACATACAAACAAGACCAGTGAGAGGATAACTATGAAACCACCAACCTCTACTAACAAATTCTTCTTCACCGGCAAAACCTCCTTTGAAATTTTTCTCCATAAAGTATAGACGAAAGTAACTACTATTTGGTTGCTCTGTCAATGTAGATTGATATTTTTTTATTCCGTTATAAATTTTGATTAATATGTGATGTTATAACATGGTTATAGAGTATATTATGGGAAAATTAGAGTTTCAGGCTAAATTATGATGGACTTTTATGCAAAAAAAATTCCTGAGGATATTTCAGGTTAACAAAGCAAAAAATCAATTAACATCTTTTTCATTGACATTTCAAAATATGGTGGTATAATAATAATCAACATAGAATATTGATAGTATAAAAGCTTTGATGGGGAAAAGTAAGAATTGCCACGGCGAAAAGAGAGGGAAACTCATCGGCTGAAAGGTTTCCCGCGCAAACGGCATTCTGAACCCGCCCCGGAGCTTCTGGCGATGAGCCTGAACGGATTTCCCCGCCGTTAAAAAGGGGAGGGTATAACTCCGTAAACTCGGAGCGTACCTCAAGAGCCGGGGTCATAAGACCCAAAAAAGGTGGCACCGCGGAAGAAAACCTTTCGTCCTTTACGGAACGAAAGGTTTTTTTGTTTATTATAAATCTTTCAGGAGGTAATCCATCATGGAGGCAAGGCTTGGAATAATAGGAGCAGGCGCCATGGCTGAGGCGCTGATTGCGGGTATATTAAGCTGCGGTTTGCTTGAACCTGAGAATGTGTATGTTATAAATAGAAAAAATAACGAAAGGTTGAAATTCCTGAAAGAAACTTACGGCGTAAATACTACCCGGCAATACTCTGATATATTTTCCTATTGCGATAATATTATTATAGCCGTGAAACCGAAAGATATGGCAGAGCTGCTCGCCAGCATCCGTGAATATGTAGATGAAAAACATATAATCATATCGGTAGTCGCCGGTATAAGCACTTCATACATCGAAAGCCGCCTTGAAAAGAAGGTCCGGGTTGTGAGAGCTATGCCGAACACGTCGTGTCAGGTGAAAGCTTCTGCCACAGCCATTGCGAAAGGGTCTTATGCAGATGAACATTCTATGGGTTTAGCCCGGGAATTGTTTTCTTCGGTAGGAAAGGTGGTCGTGGTGGAGGAAAAGGCACTGGATGCGGTAACAGGCCTTTCCGGCAGCGGCCCAGCCTATGTTTACCTGATGTTGGAGGCCTTGACAGAGGCCGGTATAAGTGCGGGGCTAGGCAGGGAAATATCCGAGCAGCTGGCCATCCAGACGGTGTTCGGCGCGGCAAAGATGGCTCTGGAGAGCGGCGAGGCGCCGGTGCACCTTAGAAGAAAGGTCACTTCTCCTGGCGGCACCACCATGGAGGGGATTAAAACTCTCCAGCAGATGGGATTTACAGCTTCCATCGTGGAAGCCGTTAGGAACGCTGCAGAAAGGTCAAAGCAGTTGCTCATAGAAAACTGCAAATGAAAAAAAAACGGTTGAGCTGGAAGCAAAATGAAGATATAATAAAAGAAGAGACTCCTGTCTCTTCTTTTTTGACGTAAAACTTTTTGGCTGTTTTTGCGGAATTTTAACGCAGTTTTTCTATATCTTTAAGGCAGCTGGAGCATATGTTTTTGCCCTTGAAGTTTATTATATCTTCAGCGCTGCCGCAGAAAATACAGGCCGGCATGTACTTCTTGAGCACGATTTTATCCGCATCCACATAGATCTCCAGTGCGTCCCTTTCGCCTATGCCCATGGTACGCCTCAACTCTATGGGGATGACGACGCGCCCCAGTTCGTCAACTTTCCGGACAATTCCAGTAGATTTCATTTGTTTCGCCCCCTATTTTCATCTTTCGACATTTACCCCTTAAGTAGAGAATACCAGAAATGCCAATATAAGTCAATATTTAATTTTAAATTTTTCCTTTTTATCAAATTTATTCCGGAGGCGTTGAATTTGTTGGAGATGGATACATCCCTCAAGAAAAGGTTTGAAGAGGCGGCCGCCGCTTTAAAGGCGAGGCTGGAAAAAAAGCCTGATAGGGATTTTCTTCGAAAAACTATAGTTGAAAAAGGAGCGGGCAGCTTTTTAGAATGCAAAGAGATGGATTCAGACATGTTAGCGAGCATTGTCGAAAAGGGCGGTGTAGCTGGGGTGGACGGTTCGACAAACAGCAAGGGGGGCATATTCCCTTACGTTGTAACGCTTCAGCAGGCTCTTGCCAGGCACTGCAACCGCGAGGAGGAAATACTGCTTTCGGACGCCTTTTCGCCCCTGCTTTTCGAGAAGGATTTGAGCGAAGATGATTACAGGCAATATATCAAAAAAAACCTGTCAGCTCTGGAGGCAAATGCGGCGATATTGGCGGTGGAAGAATTCAAACCGCGGGTGCTTTTAATAGACGGTTCACTGGTTAGGTTTAAGATAGAAGCCTCCCAACAGTGGGAGAGGCTGAAACAAAAAGCCCTGGAGCACGAAACGCTTTTGGTGGGAGTGGTGGAGGGAATATCTACCGGAATCATAAGCTCAACTCTGGAGGACGCAATGCCTCACTTTTCTTATCGAGCGATGGACTGGGAGATGCTTTTCGGGCTTCTCGAGATGGGCGAAGTGCTGGAGATGGCGCCGGGCCTTTTTAAAGAAGGCCTGCGCACATGCTTTGCCAGGTTTTCATATGACCCGAAGCCCATAGGCATCGACATGCCGGAGGAACAGTACGCTTTTTTAAATCAGGTAAAGGACCTTTTGTTTACATTAACGCCGAAAAATGGACGTGGGATACCTTTGTGGCTAGATATCATAGATAATAAGGTGCGAATTACGGATGCAATGATGGAAGGGCTGCTCAACGCATGCCTTGGAGAAGATTATGCCGAATATATTATGGCCAAGAGGAGCAAAAGAGCCATATAGAGGAGGAATGTGATTATGCAGGTGGCAGGAATAACCACACCTATAGAAGTGTATGTGGCTTCAAGAGAAAGAAAGTTTCGCATAAACGAGCTTTTGATAATCGACGATCCAAACCAGGGCCCTCTTGTGGGCGAAGTGGTGGATGCCAGTTCTTACAACCGCTTCATACCGCTGTCCGTCGAACACGCTTTCAGCGATGCCCATGTGGTGGAATCCCTCAAACATCTGGGCTATTCCATAGATGAGGACGAAATAAACATAGCAAAGGTAAAGCTCATGAGCGAGACGAGCTTTCCGGTGACCACCGGTTCTGCTGTGCGGCTACCGGCTTTTGATGAGGTAAAGTCATTTTTGATGAAGGGGTCCCGGGAGTACGGGTTATTGCTGGGAGAAATAAAAAATACAGAAGAGACTGCGAAGACCATGGATGAAAATTTAAAAGGCCTTTTTTATATGTTTTCCGAGGGAAAGGCGAAAAAGACGGTGAATGTGCCTTTTATCCTGGATTTGAGGTCTTTTCACCAATATCCCCATATCGGGATTTTCGGCGGCTCCGGTTCCGGAAAATCCTTCGGCATGAGGGTTATCCTGGAAGAGCTCATGAGGCACCAGATACCCACAGTTGTGCTGGATCCCCATTATGAAATGGACTTTTCTTCAAGCCAGGAACAAATCGAGGAAGCCGAAAATTTTAAAAGGCATTTTTGCAAATTCCAGATAGGCGAGCACATCGGCGTTGATTTCTTGAATCTTTCCAAAAGGGACCTTCTTTCGCTGCTTTCGGCGGTCAGTCCCCTTTCGGAAGCCATGAGCAGCGCGGTGGAGGTCCTCCACCGGCGCGGAGACACTTACCTTTCCTTTTCCTCCAGGCTGGAAGATCTGGCTCAGGCCCTGGAATTGGGTCGGTCTAGGATAGAAAATGCCTTGAAGCAGGGTTTGGAGCCTCAGGATATGGAAAGGTTTAAGAGAATGAAGGAACTTCTGGAAAACTATCAAAACATACCACTGCCCTCGGTGCAGGGCATAAGCTGGAGGCTCAGGAGGCTTCAGATATCCGGGCTTTTCAGCCATGACATAAAGCCTGTTAAGGAAGCCATGCTGCAGGGCAAGCTGGCGGTTATTCAGGGCCCCATATGGCTTCTCCAGGTGTTTTCCACGTATCTTTTGTCCAACATCTACCGCCAGAGGAGAGATTACAAGGACGGCGAACTCAGGGGCCAGGCCCAGGGAGATTATTTTCCGCCTTTTGTGATAGCCACCGATGAAGCCCATAATTTCGCCCCCAAGGGGCGGGATACTGCCCCAAAGGGGATAATCACGGAGATAGCTCAGGAAGGAAGAAAATACGGGGTGTTTCTGGTTCTGGCTACCCAGCGGCCCACACTGCTGGACGAAACTGTCACCGCCCAGCTGAACACAAAAATAATCTTCAGGACCGTCAGGGGTTCGGACATAACTACCATTGCCGAGGAGACGGATATAAAGCCGGAGGAAGCCCGGCGGCTGCCTTACCTGCCTTCGGGAGACGCCTTCGTATCATCGCCGCTGTTCGGGAGGACAGTGGCCATTCGAGTGAGATTCCCCTATACGAGCAGCCCCCATACGATAAACCCCATAGATGAGATAAAAAACCACAGGCTGGATTCCGACGAGAAACTGCTTTCCCTCATAAGCCCGCACCTGCCCATTTATGCGGCCAACTTCGTCCGGGCTGTTGAGGATATAAATAAGGACTCCGATGAAAAATACGAGGTGCGGACACTGAAGGAAGCTCTGGACGCCCTAGTGGAGAAAGGCAGGCTCAAAAAACAGAAAAGCCCCCTGGGGGATATATATATGTAGGTGTATATATGCAAATTCTTCGGATGGAAATACCATGTGAAAGATGAGAGAATAAGGCCTCTGAGCTTATATCACTTCTTTTCTTTCCCAAAATATGCTTCTTTTACTCTTTTATCCTGCATCAAATGCTCTGCAGGTCCTTCCAGGGCTATTCGGCCGTTTTCTATAACATAACCGCGGTCAGCAATTTTCAATGCCATATTTGCATTTTGTTCTACAAGCAAAATCGTTGTTCCGGAATTATTGATTTCTTTCAATACTTTAAAAACTTCTTTTACAAGCAGAGGAGAAAGTCCCATGGAAGGTTCATCTAACAACATCAGGCGGCAATCTGTCATCATGGCTCTGCCGACGGCCAGCATTTGCTGTTCGCCGCCGCTCAAAGTGCCCGCCAGTTGATTTTTCCTTTCTTCCAGGCGAGGGAAAATGCTGAAAATCCGGCTCAAATTATGCTTTATTTTTTTTTTATCTTTTACAGTCCAACTGGATAATTCTAAGTTTTCCATTACAGTTAAACTGGGAAAAATCCCTCGACCTTCGGGTACATGGGAAATTCCCAGTGAAACTATCTGATAAGCTGTTAAGTTGAGTATGCTCTTTCCATTAAAAAGTATATCGCCTTCCAAAATAGGAATTAATCTGGATATGGAGCGCAAAGTTGTGGATTTGCCGGCTCCATTGGCTCCCAGAAGGGAGACCAATTCGCCTTCTTCAACTCGTATGGTGATTCCATGCAGGGCTTTTATGGGACCATAGGATACAGTCAAATTATTTAATTCAAGCAGACTCATGCGATTGCCTCCTCTTCGCCCAGATACGCTTGCAGCACCAGTGGATTATTAATTACTTGAGAAGGAGTGCCTTCTGCAATCAACTGACCAAAATTTATGACCTGAATGATATGACAGAGCTCAGTGACTACCGGCATCTGATGGTCAATCAACAAAATGGATAAGGGAAAATCATTATGAATTTTTTGAATTAACCCTATTAAATCCTCGACTTCTTTCGGATTCATACCGGCTGCCGGTTCATCCAGCAACAATATTTTAGGTTTTGTGGCAAGAGCCCGGGCGATTTCCAGTCGACGCTGCTCGCCGTATGGCAGGTTTTTAGCCAGCTCATTTCTGCGTTCAGCCAATCCGAGATAATCAAGAAATTCCAGACTTTCTTTGCCTATTCTTTTTTCTTCTTTTTTAAAAGATGCCGAATGCAACAGTGCACCCCAGAAATTATAACCTGTTCGGGCATGAAACGCCATTTTAACATTATCCCATACCGTCATTTCCCCGAACAACCTGATGTTTTGAAACGTGCGGGCGATACCTTTTCGGGCAATTGTATCCGGTTGAAGACCAGTGATATTTTCTCCATCCAGATGAATCTGTCCAGAATCCGGCTGATAAACTCCCGTAATTAAATTGAAGACCGTAGTCTTTCCGGCTCCATTTGGCCCTATAATTCCTCGAATCTCTCCCTTGCCGAGCTCAAGGTTATATTTGGAAACCGCTTTTAGACCGCCAAATGCTTTAGTCACTTCTTTTATTTTAAGCAATTTTTCCATTCAATTCCCCTCCTTTTCGGGCTGTATCCACTTCCATTCTCTTTTTCCCATTAATCCGAATTGACGGGTCAGCATAATTACGATTAATATCATCGGGCTGATCACCATCCGCAGTTCAACCAATCGAGGATTGAATTCAAGCAAATTCCTCAATATTTCCATCGTGATTGTATATACTACCACCCCTAAAATTGAACCAGAAAGGCTTCCTGTTCCCCCCAGGTATAGCATGACCAGAATTTCTGTAGTTTTAGTGTAGTCAAAGCTTTTAGGATTGATAAATTGCTGGTATTGGGCCCATAGGCTTCCTGCTAAACCTGCAAAAGAGGCTGCAATGGTGAAAGCTAAATTTTTCATTCGTATTATATTTACACCCATTAATTCTGAAGCAATAAGATTTTCGCGGATTGAAATCCATAAACGGCCGTAGTTGGAATAGACAAGATTACGCAACACCGTATAAGTGAAGGATAAACATACAGCCACGATAAAAAAGTTAGTTGATTTAGGTATCCCTACCAGACCGCGGGGTCCCCCTACAAAATCGATGTTTTGAATAATATTGACTATAATCATATTAAAGCCCAAAGTAATAACAGCCAGGTAATCGCCGACGGTTTTAAAGGTTATCAGGCCGATAATGTATGCTACCACACCGGAAACAATTGCTGCACCGGCCAGAGAAAAGAATAAACGGGGGAAAAAAGGTAGTCCCAGATATATGGCGATTAAAGCTCCGCTATAAGCCCCTATTCCCATAAACCCGGCATGGCCCAGCGCAAATTCTCCAAGATAGCCGTTGAGAAGATTCAAGCTGGCAACAAGTATGATATTCATACCCATCACAGTTAAAATATGAATATAATACTGGTTGATAAAACCAATATTTCCCAACATCTGAACAAATGCTGCAGAAATTAAAAAAAATGCATTCAACCTTATCCATTTTAAAGAGCCTGCACTTATTGATTTTTTGCCGATTATGGCTTTTTCCAGCATAAATTTACACCTTCTTTAGCGATGGTTTCCCCATAATGCCGTAAGGCCAGATAACCAGAAGAATAATAAGCAGGGCAAAAGCTATGCCGTTTTTTAAATTTGATGAAAGATATGCCACGGTGAACACTTCTATGCCGGCGAGGATAAATGAACCGACTACTGCTCCCTCTATGGAACCTATGCCGCCGACCACTGCGGCGATAAAAGCCTTCCATCCAAGATCAATCCCCATGTAGGGCTCAATTGAATACGACTGGCCGAAAAAAATACCCCCGGCGGCTGCAAGTGCCGAACCGATAGCAAAAGTGACGGATACTATCATGTCCACATTAATCCCCATGAGGGGCACTACGTCTATATTGTCGGCTACAGCCCTCATAGCCTTTCCGATTAAAGTTTTATTGACAAATAACCATAGAACTATCATTAACATTATAGATATGCCTATAATCAATAGCTTGTCTTCGGTGACTACAATTCCGTTCGTAAGGTGCAGTATATTGTTTGACAGCTGTGCCGGGATTTGCCGGGTTTGAGGCCCCACCGCCAGCCTTACTAAATTTTCCAAAAAGGTTCCCACCCCTAATGCTGTGATTACAAGAGACATTCGATGCGCGTTACGCAGCTTATGATAGGCTATTCTTTCAATGGCAATTCCTAACAGAGCTGTTAAAAACATGGTCAATAGCAAAATAAATACGAAAGGCAGCTTGAACTTCACTGCCAGCAGAAAACCGATAAACGCACCAACCATGAATATATCTCCGTGAGCGAAATTTATAAGCCTGATTATCCCGTATACCATGCTGTACCCGAGAGCAATCAGGGCGTAGACGGCACCAAGTTGAACAGCGTTTATGAGCTGCTGAATGATGATTTCCATGATAAAACCACTCCATGCGCTTTAAATAGACATTTGCGGCGAAAACCGACGGCAGGATGCGGGCAATAAAATCTATTATCGCCCGCATCCGGAACAAAGCCTTTTATTTCATGGTTTTACGGAACTATCGTATATGAACTTGCCGTCGTGAATTTTAATTATTACGGCTCCCTTTACGGGGTCACCGGAGCCTTCATTATAGCTGATAGTTCCGGTTACCCCCTCAAAATCTTTGGTAGAGGCTATGGCATCGCGGATGGCCTGAGGATCGGCCTTCTGCGCCCGCTCAATAGCGCCAAACAAGATGTATGCAGCATCGTAAGTCAGCGCAGCTGCAGCGTCGGGGACTTCGCCGTATTTGTTCTTGTATTTTTCTATGAAAGCCTTTGACTTATCACCGGCGATATCCACAGCGTAATGATTGGAAAAATATGTTCCTTCTAATAATTCTCCGCCAAGCTTCAACAGCTCCGGGTTATCCCATGCATCTGCACCAATAATCTGGGCGTCAATGCCTAACTTTCGAGCCTGCTGAATCTGAAGGGGCACTTCATTGTAATAATTCGGCAAAAATAAGACGTCAGGGTTGGTGGCCTTGATTTTTGTCAGTTGCGCTGAAAAATCAGTGTCTTTTGTGTTATATGTTTCAAAAGCCACTATCTGTCCTCCGAGATTGCTGAATTCATCCCGGAAAACCTCGGCGATTCCTTTGTTATAATCGCTGGCTATATCGTATAATACTGCGGCTTTTTTCGCGCCCAGTTTGTTGTAGGCAAATAAAGCCACTGCTTTGCCTTGAAAAGGATCTATGAAACAAGCCCGAAAGACATATTTGCGGTCTTTGGTAACATTCGGATTAGTAGACCAGGGAGTGATTTGAGGAATTTTATTCGATTCTGCAATAGGAGCCCCGGCATTGGAACATTTACTGGCTTGGGAACCGATAATGGCCAGAACGCGGTCTTGACTGATTAATTTTTGGAAAACCGTAGCCGTAGTTTCCGGTTTATTTTCATCGTCTTCGATAATAAATTTGACTTTCATCATTTTGCCGTTTACTTTTATACCTCCGGAAGAATTAATTTCTTCCTCTGCCAGTAAAACGGCGTTTTTAGTTGAAGCTCCAGTGGCAGCCAAATCTCCAGTCAATGGTGCGGAAACACCTATTTTCAATTCATCGATTGAATTGTTTGAACCGGATCCGCAACCCACAACAAAAACCAGAATAAGCAAACTCAAAATCAGAAAGACTTTTATTTTTCCCACAGGAATTCCTCCTTCACCTAATTTGTATTAATATCGATTCAGGTGCAGAAAGCCGCTTTTTTGCACGAGATGCCCCCACATCCCCGCAACAAATTCGGTTTCTAACCCGAGATCAAGCTAAAATTACATCTATACTACATATTTTAAAGATTTGAAATAATATTTCTTTACCGGTATTTTGATATATATATTAAATATTTTAAAATGCTTAGTCAACTAATTGTCAATTTTTTATTTATTATATTTTAGCATCCAATTAAAACCTGACAATTAAATAAAAAGCTATTAATATATGCACTAATTATAGTAGTGATGGTTTATGGAATTTATCAAAATAAACACAAAAATTACAAATAATAAATATATAGACACGAAAATATTAACAAACTTGACATAATACTTGACACCTATAGAATATTACTTTATACTAAGCGCCAAAAGCTATAATCCAATTATGAATTTTAATTCAATTGATTTCATGATTATTAAAAATTATTAAATCTATTTGAGGAGGAATCAAAATGTCAGGCAGCGTTGAGGAACTGGCCAAAAGGATAAAAGAAGAGGATTTAAAGTACAACCTTCATTCTTGGAGCGTTCAGAGGGTTCTGGACCCCATAGTGGTTACGAAAGCAGAAGGCATATATTTCTGGGATTCCGACGGCAAAAGGTATTATGATATGTCTTCCCAGCTTGTCAATTCCAACATAGGCCACGGGAATGCAAGGGTAATAGAAGCCATAATAAACCAGGCAAAGAAACTGGCATTCATCGGACCGTCTTTTGCTGTAGATGTTAGATCTGAAGCGGCAAAGAAGATTATTGAAATAGCACCGGACAATATGGGCAAAGTGTTTTTCGCCCTGGATGGAGCCGAGGCTAATGAAAATGCCATTAAGATAGCAAGGATGTATACCGGCAAATATAAAATATTTTCCAGGTACCGTTCATATCATGGAGCCACATATGGCGCAGCGAATTTATCGGGAGAGACGAGGAGGTTCCCCAGTGAACCCGGAATTCCTGGTTTTGTTAAGTTTTTCGATCCATACTTGTACCGGTTTCCCCTTAAATTTGAGAATGAGCGGGAAGCAGCCAAATTCTTTGTAAATCAGTTGAGAGAACAGATACTTTACGAAGGGCCTCAAAATGTAGCAGCAATATTCTTGGAAACGGTTACTGGATCCAATGGAGTGATAATTCCGCCGGATGGTTATTTACAGGGTGTCAGGGAAATTTGCGATGAATTCAATATACTCATGGTATGTGACGAAGTCATGACGGGGTGGGGCAGAACCGGAGAATGGTTTGCCGTAAATCACTGGAACGTGAAACCTGATATTATAACTTTCGCCAAAGGCGTAACCTGCGGATATGTACCGCTGAGCGGGGTCATTGTTGATCGAAAAATATCTGAATACTTCGATGATCATATGCTCTGGTGCGGGCTTACCTATAACGGTCATCCTATAGGCTGCGCCGCTGCCGTGGCAACAATTGAAGTTTACAAACAGGAAAACCTTATAGAAAATTCCCGAAAGATGGGGGTTGTTCTGGGTGAGGAGCTGGAAAAATTAAAGCAAAAGCATTCATGCATAGGTGATGTCAGATATATAGGGCTTTTTGCGGCAGTGGAGCTTTTAAAAAATAAAAAAACCAAAGAGCCCATAGTTCCCTACGGCGGCGATCCGGAAAAAATTATGCCGAAGATTATTAGAAAATTAATAAATAACGGCTTTTATACTTACGCTCATGAAAACAATATATTGATCGCACCGCCTTTGATTATAAAAGAAAACGAAATAAGAGAAGCCATTAAAATTCTGGATGGAGTATTGGATGATATAGATGAATTGATTAATTAATCGAAAGAGAGGTTTTCTATAATGCCCTTCGGCTTTACAGGCAAAATTTTAAAAGTAGACCTTGACACCGGTGAAATAGGAACTGTTGAGGTGCCGCCCGCGCTCTATAAAGAGCATTTGGGTGGTTCGGGCTTGGCGGCAAGAATCCTTTATGAAGACGGTGTATACAAAATTGACCCTTTAGGTCCGAAAAATCAACTTATTTTTATGAACGGCATTCTTACGGGAACACCCGCTCCAGCCAGCTGTAAAATGTCCATTTGTGCAAAATCGCCTTTAACGGGATTATGGGGCGAATCCACTGTTGGAGGTTTTTTTGGTGCGGAACTGAAGAAGACTCCCTATGACGGCATTATAATAAACGGCAAAGCTCAGCGGCCGGTATATATACTTATTGAAAATGAAAAAGCACAAATCAGTGATGCAACTGATGTATGGGGACTGGATACGTACAGTGCCTTTGATTATTTTAAGAGAAGATTTAAGAATGATAAATTTCAAATGGCGTGCATCGGGCCAGCGGGAGAAAAGCTGGTAAAAATTTCATCGATAATGATAGGGGGATATGAAGCCAGGGCAGCAGCGCGAACAGGAATGGGTGCCGTAATGGGATCCAAAAATTTGAAAGCCATTATTGTAAAGGCATCAGGACGTCCTCAAATAGCTGATAAGGCAAGGCTTATAAGTGCAATAAGAGAAGATTTAAATACTATCATAAGCAATACAAAAGTTTTGCATGACTTCGGCACAGCGGGAGGGCTTCAGAGCGTTGAAGCTTTCGGGGATTTGCCTGTAAGAAACTGGTCTATGGGCTCCTGGGAAGAAGGAGCTGCCAAAATATGCGGTCAGTATATAGCAAAAGCTTTTTTTGTAAGTCACTCCGGCTGCCATGCATGCCCTATCAGATGCGGGAAAAATGTTAAAATTTTAATAGGCCCTTACAAGGGAACGGTTGCTCATGGACCGGAGTATGAAACCTGCGCCGGCTTCGGGTCAAATTTATTAAATGATGACATTAATGTAATAATTGCCGCCAATGACTTGTGCAACAGATACGGCCTTGACACCATATCTACCTCTGGAGTTATTGCCTGGGCGATGGAATGCTTTGAGGCGGGCCTTTTGACAAAAAAAGACACTGATGGGATAGTATTGACCTGGGGGAACAAGGAGGCCATATTAAAAGTAATAAAGTTAATAGCCGATAACAAAGGCTTTGGACAATTTCTGGGACAGGGTGTAAAACTGGCGTCAACCCAATTGGGAGGGCTTGCCAGAGAATTTGCTGTAGAAACTAAAGGACTTGAATATGCTTTTCATGATCCTAGGGCATTTACTTCAATGGCGGTCAACTACGCCACCGCCAATAGAGGAGCGTGCCATCTGGAAGCCCTGAGCTATTTTGCAGAGCAGAGTGTATTTCCACCATGGCTGTCAGCAGTAATTGGAGAAACCATTGATGAAAACCAACTCATGAAAATAGGCGAAAGGAATTTCAACTTAAAGCGTATTTTTAATTATAAATTGGGAATAACCAGAAAGGATGACTGCATACCGCCCAGACTGGGCATGCACGATAGAAAGACCGGCCTGAGTGCAGGCAGCATACCTCATCTGGGCAAATTACTGGTGGAATACTACAGGCTGAGAGGCTGGTCAGAAGAAGGAGTGCCCCGAAAGGAAAAATTGAAGCAATTAAGTTTAAGTTTATAGCCGCATCTCTGCATTCAAGAGTGTTTTTGAATGACCTTAAATAACCACACAGGATAGGCAAAGCTGACGCATAAAAAAAATTAATCAATAACGTCAAGATTTCCAGAACACTTAAAAAAATTTTATCGCAAAAGCCCTGGACAAAAAAATTAAATATACTACGATTAGTGCGGGAAAAAAGGCAGAAAGGAGCCCACACTATGGAAAAAACTAGAGAAAATGAGAACACGATTCTCATAAGCAGCAGGGAATTTACCCAACCTTGATTATATCAATAGAATCATTATATATCAAGTCATTTGATATCAAGTCATTTGCAATATTTTTAGAATATATTTTTGGGACTACATTTTTATATTGTGAGGCTTTAAACCGCTTTTATTACTGGATTTGGTAATTTTTGACGCCAAACTTGGGCTATTATTAAAGTTGCTCAGATAAAAGTATTTTCCACTTTCAGGATTTCACACAGCAAAAGAAGTTTTATATGAGGCAGTTCCCCCAGGGCTTTAACCCTTTCGATGCCATTCGTTTTAAGGCATTTGCTAATTCTGTATTTTACCGAGTTGGGGTGCATGCCAAGCAAACTTGAGACATCGTTTATGTTTCTCAACACAAGGTACAGCCGCAGTGTGTCAAAAAAAGAAGGGTCGATATCAAGGTTTATATTTGCATTGTTTACCTTAAATATCGTCTGTTTATACTCATATGGCGAATAAAGTATCATGTACAAAAGAGGGAGCTCGTCGATGGAAAAAATACCCTCCAGGAACAGCAGAGAATTTACAGAGATTTTAAGCATTTTTATCTGGTTGAACACCTCTTTGACGGACGAGCATTCTCTGGAAAAAATAAACAGCAATGGCTTGACCCTGTCAATAATTTTATAGTATTCTTCGTAAATTTTATCTTCGGTAATACCTTCTTTTGGTATTAAGAAAATCACATAGTTATAAAATCTATTCTCCTCATAGATAAAAAATCTTGAATTAATATGCTTTAAAACCGAATTTATATTTTCCTTTCTCAACAGCACCAGATAATAGGGCGTGTCGTAATTTAAATCGATTTTGTTCAAAGCTGTTTTTGTGCTATTGCCGAAAAAGCTGTCTAGCTCTCTGATGATGAAGGGTGCGATTTTATGGAAGGTCTGCAGTTTTGGGCTGCTGATATTTTGACTCGAGATATAGGTAGCGAATATTGAACTTTCCCCGTAGTACACGATAGCCAAGTAATGGTCGTTTATCTGCAACGAAATGGGGATATTCAGCCTGTGGAAGTTTTGCATCTTAATTGAATGGATTTTGGATATTACCGTGGAGGCTGCTTTGTTTTCCAAACCCTCAAAATACGTATTGTCCGCACTTATGATAATGGGAAGGGACAAAAACTGGCTAAGCTGGGCGCACAGCTTCTTGACGTTTCTTTCTGCGTGCAGTTCACTGAAAGCCATTAAAATGTCTACCAGATATGAATCGAGTGCGGACTGATTAATCGAGTTTGTCAGGAGAGAGAACTCCGAAATAATATCGCTCCAGCGCACGTGCGGTGGAATGTACACGATTGGAAACGAGTGCTTGTTGCCCAGTTCAATTATTTCCTCATCTATTTGACCCTTCAGGTTTGTATCGGGCATTATACCTATACCCGCGCACTTGTGCTTTATCATTGATTTTACGAGATTCACCCTGTTTTGCTTGTCGTCTTTCAGATTCCAGAAAGAGGTAAAGATGAATTCAAAGGGCTCCAGATATTTTTCCACTTCGGGGTAGGAGGTTTCGAGGATATCTATCCTCTTCACGTCATTAAAGGCCCCGTTGAGGCCGGCAACTATATAGCTGAATTCCATGGAAGGCATTTTTAACAGGTCTATTACATTCAACTCTAAACACATCCCCTGAATAAATTTGCAAACTTGATATATAACATATCTTGACACCACACTGCTGTTATTATATTTTAATTGTAAACACATTAACATTGTTTGTCTATATTAGTATCTAAAATACAAAAAAATAAAAAAGATTTGTTTTTAAAAAATGTTGAACTGAGATGTATAAAAATTAAAATGTAATTAACGGTTAAGTCATCGGTTTTATTTTTTTATATATTATCAACATATATTATCATAATTATAGCGCTTTGGAGTTAAAAAACATGGGGAGGTTTTAAAATTGAGCTACAGGATAGCGATAGATATTGGAGGAACTTTTACCGATTATGTTGCAATGAATGAAGAAACGGGAGAGCTCATTGTGACAAAAGCATCCAGTACGCCCAAAAATTTCGCCGACGGTGTCCTGGAGGCTGTCAAAAAAGGCGGAGTGCCGCTGGAAGAGGCAGCCTACATTGTCCACGGCAGCACGATAGTAATAAATGCCTTAACCGAAAGAAAAGGCGCCAGGACAGCCCTGATTACAACAAAAGGATTCAGGGATGTGCTTGAAATCGGCAGGGCCAACAGGACAGACCTATACAATTATTATTATACCAAACCTAAAGCTTTTGTGCCAAGGAAGTACAGATTTGAAGTAGAGGAGAGATTGAATAAAGACGGGGAGGTAATTGTACCTTTAAATGAAGGCCAGGTTAGGGAAATAGCGTTAAAATGCAAAAAAGAGCAGATAGAGGCCATTGCGGTATGTCTTATCCATTCGTATGCCAATCCCGCCCATGAGGAAAGGATAAAAACAATACTTCAGGAGGAACTGCCGGGTGTGGAGGTTAGCATTTCTTCCGAAGTCATCAAAGAGTGGCGCGAATACGAGAGGACGAATACCACTGTCTTTAATGCTTACGTAAAACCTGCGGCCAGCAAATATCTAGATACGCTGAAAGAGAGGATGAAGGAACAGGGTTTAAAAATAGAACCCTACGCCATGCAGTCCAACGGCGGGACGGCGACGTTTGAAATGATAAAAATAAATCCGATTAACATGATAGAATCCGGACCGGTTGGAGGCGTTATCGGGGCAAACGAAATAGGGAAAATATTGAAGGAAAAAAATGTAATAACATTTGACATAGGGGGCACCACAGCAAAAACCTCACTGATACATAACAACGAAATCAGGATAACCACTGATTACAAACTCGAGAATACTCCGGTTTATGCCGGTTACCCTGTTAAAGCCCCCATTGTGGATATTATTGAGATTGGCGCCGGGGGCGGCAGTATAGCTTGGATAGATTCTGTGGGCAATTTAAAAGTCGGGCCTGAGAGCGCTGGTGCGGACCCGGGGCCTGCTTGTTATGGCAAAGGCGGCACGCAGCCGACTCTCACGGATGCCAATATGATAGCCGGTAGGATAGACCCTTCAAGATTTTTGGGAGGAAAATTTAAAGTCGATATTAAAAAATCTTATGAAGCCATTAAAAAAATCTCTGATTATTATAAGATAACTGTCGAAGAAGCGGCGAGAGGCATCATAAGGATTGCCAACAACAATATGATGCATGCGTTAAAACTCGTGTCGGTCAGGAAGGGCTACGACCCCAGGGAGTTCATCATGGTGGCCATGGGAGGTAACGGTGCTATACACAGCCCAGCCCTAGGCAGGGAGCTAAAGGTGAAAAAGATTGTGATTCCCAGATATCCCGCCGTATTTTCGGCATGGGGAATGCTTATGACCGATTCTAGGCAGGACTTTATCCAGACCAGGATAACTAAAGCGTGTAAGGAAAACATGGCTGCTGTAAATGAAATTTACAATGAAATGATTGAAAAGGCCGTAAAATTATATACGGATTTTGGATTCAACAGGCAGGATGTTTTTGTGGTCAAATCGGCAGATATTAGATACATAGGCCAGGAGCATACCGTCAGGGCTGCAGTGCCTTCCAATGAGCTGACCGAGAAGGATTTAGAAGTCATACGGCATAATTTTGAGACCCTGCATGAGCAGTACTATGCCTTTAAACTGCCCGAAGCGCCTATAGAATTTGTGAATTTTAACATTACGGCTTTTGGAAGGGTTAAAAAGTCTGAAATAAAGCCCTTCAGGGTTTCTGGCAGGCCCGAAGATGCCGTGCGGGGCAGAAATGTAGTGGATTACGATGAAGACGGCAAACTGGAGGTTCCCGTCTACATCAGAGAAAAGCTGGGGACTGACAGTAAAATCAAGGGTCCTGCTATTATTGAAGAGGAGACGTCGGTGACAGTGCTTTACCCCGATCAAAAACTGTATGTGGATGATTTTGGAAATCTGATAATCGAGGAGGCTTAATAAATGGGCAACGTCGATAAATTTACTCTGGAAAATATCGCAGACGGGCTGGTGGCTGCTGCGGAAGAAATGTTTCTAAGCTGGGGCAGGACCAGTCAGAGTACAATTATATACGAAGTGCTGGACTATGCGGCAGGGCTAACGGATGCCAAAGGAAATCTGATTGGACAGGCCAACGGGGTTACGGCATTTTTGGGGACTATTACGTATTCCGTAAAATCGGTTATTGACAAATTTGGCTATGATGGGCTAAAGCCTGGCGATATCATTTTAACCAACGACCCTTACAACGGCAGCGGCACCCATCTGTGCGATGTGTCCGCGGTAATGCCCATATTTTATAAAGATGAAATTATAGCCTTTGCCGCCAATAAAGGCCACTGGAATGAAATCGGAGGAAAATCCCTGGGAAGCTGGTCCACCAATGCCACGGAAATCTACCAGGAGGGACTGCAGTTTCCGATAATCAAGGTGTATGAACAGGGTAAATTAAATGAGGCTGTTAGAGACATGATTGAAGCCAATGTGAGGACGCCTGAGATGACCTTGGGAGATCTGTATGCCCAGACAGCTTCCTTGAGGGTAGCAGAAAAAAGGATTCTCGAACTGGTGGATAGGTACGGCAAAGACTCGGTGCTCGAGAGCATACAGATGATGATGGAGAACGGCGAAAAGCTCGCAAAGCTTGAGCTCAGCAAGCTGCCCCATGGAGTGTTTGAAGCAGAGGACTTCATAGATACTGAAGCCAATGGCATCGAGGACGTTTATGTGAGAGTTAAAGTTACTATCGATGATGAAAACTTTATAATAGATTTGACCGGTTCGGGGCAGCAGGTTCCAGCGCCCATAAATTGCTCCATATTCGGAGCCTATTCCGCAGCACGCGTGATATACAGGGCTATTGTCTGTCCGCACGCCGAAGCCAATGAAGGCTTTTACAAGCCGTTGAAACTGATAGTGCCTGAGGGGACAATTTTTTCAGCTGTCAGGCCTGCGCCGGTGTCCTGCAACTGGGAGGCGACGGCCCGCATAACGGACCTTGTGGCCAAAGCTTTGGCGCCGCATATCCCAGACAGGATGACAGCCGGACATTTCCTGAGTATAATAGGGACAATCGTTGGAGGCATTGATGATAAGACAAAAGAGCCCTTTGTGCTGTGCGAACCTCAGGCGGGCGGCTGGGGGGCAGGCCGCGATAAAGACGGTGAAAGCGGGCTTGTGGCCATAGGAGATGGAGAAACATATGTAATGCCCGTAGAAGTAGCTGAGACCCGTTACCCCATCATTGTGGAACAGTATTCTTTAAATCTTGCCAGCGGAGACGGTAAGTACAGGGGAGGATTCGGCCTCATCAGGGATTATCGCATAATCAATTCCAGCGCAGAACTCACCACCATCGCCAGCAGGTACAGATATCGCCCCTGGGGGATTAACGGCGGCACAGAGGGGTCAAACAACAAAGTCCAGGTGTTTTCTGGCGGAGAAATGGTAGAAAAAGCAACATTTTCCAATTATATGATGAAGCAAAATGACCTCGTCAGATTTATTTCCGGCGGAGGGGGGGGATACGGTGACCCATATGAAAGGGATGCGCAAATGGTGCTTGAAGATGTGTTAAACGAATACATTACCCTCGAAAAAGCCCGGGAAGTATACGGCGTGGTCATCGAAGACAGAGATGGAGAACTTGCAATTAATATCGACGAAACGAATAAACTCAGGCAAAATAGGAAACAGGTGAATTAAAAACCTTAATGATATAAAAAATGATTTGAGTGTAAAAACCAAGTCCGTTGCCGGAGATGTCGGGCCATCTCCGGCAAGAAAGTGACTTTCTACATCAGAATTAAACATAAATTCATTAAAAGAAGGGAGATGCTTAAAAAATGAAAAAAAGACCTTTTAAAAGGGCAACTGTATTACTGCTGGTGTCTATTTTGGTCGTATCCTTAGCGTTGTCAGGATGCGGGCAAAATAGCAGCCAGAATTCTTCAAACCAGGGCCAGCAGAACGCTGCTGCGAATGAAAAAATAATAAGGGTTACGGTTTCGGGCACCCCGAACATTGACCCGGCGGTAGGTCAGGATTACGGCAGCTGCACCGCGCTGGCAAACATCTATGACACATTGGTTTTCCCTCAAAACGACGGAACGCTCAAACCCATGCTTGCAGAAAAATGGGATGTGTCGAGCGACAATTTAACCTATACCTTTTACCTCAGGAAAGGGGTAAAGTTCCACAACGGTGACGAACTGACGGCAGATGATGTGGTATTTTCAATGAAAAGGCTTCTGACCATAGGCGAAGGGTTTGCATACCTTTTTACAGACGTGGTAAAGGACGTGACTGCCGCCGACACCTATACGGTGAAATTCACATTGAACAAGCCGTTTGCCCCGTTTGTAGAAACCCTTGTCAGACTGTATATACTGAATAAAGATCAGGTTACGCAAAATATAAAGCAAAACGGCCAATACGGAGACATGGGGGATTACGGAAGGGAATGGCTGATTACCCACGATGCCGGCAGCGGGCCATACACTGTTAAGGAACTGCAGCAACAGGCTTATTTATACGCTGTGCGCTTTGACGATTACTGGGGCGGCTGGGACAAGGACGCTCCGGATGCTTTTAAGCTGATCGATAGCACCGAGGGGGCCACAGTTCGCACCCTTATGAACAACAGGGAACTGGAGATTACGGATCAGTGGCAGACAACTGAAAATATAAATGCTATGTCGAAAATACCGGGTGTATCTATAGCAACGATTTTCTCTGGAACGATTTTGAATGTTATGCTGAATACTAAAAAAGCTCCGACGGATGATGTCAATTTCCGCAAAGCTTTGGCTTATGCATTTGACTATGATTCCATTGTGAAATTGTTCCCCGGGTCTGTCAAGGCAAAAGGGCCGGTGCCCCATGATGTGCCCGGGAACGCCGCGGATTTGATGCAGTACACCTATGACATTGAAAAGGCAAAGGAATACCTGCAAAAATCAAAATACGCTGATAAACTGGATCAATATCCTGTAGAGGTTTTGACAAACAGCGATGTCCCCGATCTGGAAAAAATCGCCCTTTCTATGCAGGCAAATGCGGAAAAAATAGGCATAAAAGTAAATATTGTTAAGGCACCCTGGATTTCCATTGTAGATATGATGTCTAAAGTCGACTCGACTCCAAACGCATGTATTATTTTCGTGGCACCGCATTATAACGAAGCAGGTTCAATACTTGAATCGCGTTACCATTCAAAGTCTACGGGCACATGGGAACAGGGAGAATGGTTGCAAAGCAAAGAGATAGACAATATGATAGAGGATGCGCTGTCGACAGTTGACAAGAATGAAAGGTTTGAAAAATATAAAAAGATACAGGAAGTGCTGGTGGACCTCTGCCCGACGATATGGGTTTTAGACCAGGCTGAAAGAAGGGCGTACCAGAGCGATTACATGTATTGGCCCGGCGCAGAACTTGCAAAACAGGGCAAACCGGTAACATCCGTTATGGGATACAACTTCTATTTCCATGATTTCAAAATTTACCCTGAAAAAATGAAGAAATAACCATTTAGTATTGTGAATATGGTATAAGCGAGCTGTTATGGATATTTATCTTTGCTTTTAGCAAAAGATAAATATCCATAATTAATTATATTTATTTCATATTAGATGAAGCTTTTATTGAAGCTGTGCTCTAAGAAATGGATAAAGGTCGATGAATTTTGTAGCCGGAGGGTGTGCGTTAATGCTAAAATATATAATTAAAAGGTTGTTTCAGGGCATTTTTGTCGTGATAGGCATTTCGATACTGATATTCATAATATCACGCGTAGTCCCTGGCGATCCAGCCAGGATGGCCCTTGGGCCCAGAGCGCCTCAGTTTGCAGTCGATGAATTAAGGAAAGAAATGAACCTCGACAAACCGTTGCCTGTCCAATATTATTACTGGTTTAAAGGAGTTATAAAAGGCGACTTTGGAAAGTCTCTCAATACGAAAAGGCCGGTGATTACTGACGTAAAAGAGTTTTTACCTGCGACTTTGGAACTTGCTTTATTGTCTGGCTTTTTATTCATAATTTTTGCGACAATAATAGGGCTTCTATCTGCCCAATACCGAGATACATGGGTAGACGGCCTTACGCGAATTTTATCCTATGTGGGAATCGCCATCCCCTCATTTGTGGTAGCCGTATTGCTGCTGTTGATATTCGGGTATCTATGGCCGGTAATACCTACCCTGGGAAGGTTAAGCTCAAATATAACTCCTCCTCCCACCATCACGGGTTTGATTACCGTTGACAGTTTAATAACGGGGAATTTCGCAGCTTTCTTTGACGCCTTAAAGCATTTAATTTTGCCGGCAATTGCCTTGGCAATCGGGCCACTTTTCCAGGAGGCAAGAATTTTGAGATCTGCTTTGATAGACAACATCAACAAAGAATACATTTCCGTTGTAACGGGATATGGGCTACCGAAGGGCGTCATTATGAGAAAACATCTGTTGAAACCTTCGTTTATTCCTGTGGTTTCAGTGATGGGCCTGGATTTTGCATCTTTAATGGGCAACGCTTTTTTGGTGGAAAGCATATTCAACTGGCCCGGGCTGTCCAGATACGGCATAAATGCCATGTTAAACAAGGATTTAAACGCCATATCCGCTGTAATCATAATATACGGGGTAATATTTTTAATCGTAAACATTATAGTAGACTTGATTATAGCTTGGCTGGATCCGCGCATTCGCTTAGGAGGGGAGTAATATGAAGAATAATATTTCTGCTAATGAAAACACCGCTGATATCAAAAAGAAGTCCTTTTTATCGGATAATACGAGAGAAAAGTTGCGCATATACTGGTATAAATTTTCTCGCAATAAATTTTCAATTTTAGGCCTTTGTATAGTTTTAATATCGATTTTTTTGGCAGTGTTCGCACCCGTGATAGCACCTTACCCCCAGCATGTAAAAGAGTTTGTCGATTATGATAAAGCCGGGCTGCCTCCGTGCGCTTCTTACATTTTCGGCACTGATGTTTTTGGTCGCGACATTTTTACTAGAGTGATTTTTTCATTTCGCGGTGCTCTTTTAATGTCGGTGATTGTTCTGGCTATTGCTGTTCCTGTGGGTGTGCTTTTAGGATTAATTGCAGGATATTACAGCGGCACCTGGATAGATGTTATCATAATGAGAATAACTGACGTTTTTCTGGCACTTCCACCAATGATACTTGCATTGGCCATTGCTGCCGTATTAAAACCGAATCTTACGAGCTCTATGATAGCAGTAACCGTTATGTGGTGGCCTTGGTATACAAGGTTGGTTTACGGTATGGCAACTTCGCTCAGCAAAGAATATTTTGTTAAAAATGCAGAATTAATTGGAGCTTCAAAACCGTATATTTTGTTCCATGAAATTTTGCCAAACTGCCTTTCCCCCATATTTACTAAGATGGCTTTAGACGTGGGTTGGGTTATTCTGATAGGAGCAGCTTTGAGTTTCGTAGGGCTTGGCGAACAACCTCCCACACCTGCTTTTGGTCAAATGATTTCCGATGGAGCACGCTACATGCCGGACCTATGGTGGATGACGATTTTCCCTGCCCTTGCCATAGCATTTATAATACTTGGATTTAATTTCTTTGGAGATGGCATCAGGGATATGCTCGACAGAGGGAGGTAATATTGATGGAGAACACATTGCTGGATATAAAAAACTTGAAAGTATGGTACCGCACTTATAAAGGGTATGCAAAAGTTGTAGACGGCATAAACCTTTTTGTGAACAAGGGCGAAAAAGTTGGGCTGGTAGGAGAATCGGGATGTGGAAAAACAACTACAATGAAGACCGTATTAAGGGTGCTTGATAGCAAAGTAGCCACTGTGCCTGAGGGGGAAATTTTATTTAAAAACAGAGACATTTTGAAGATGAAATACAATGAGCTTCAGCAGGTGAGAAAGCAAAGCATTTCTATGATATCCCAGGAACCGACTGCTGCATTGAACCCAGTCTTTACCGTAGGGTCTCAGATTATGGATATAATAAGATATTCGGAACAGTACAAGGATTACAGCAAGAGTGAAATGCTTTCCCTGGCGGTAAAAACGATTAAAGATGTTTTAATCCCTGATCCAGAAAGGATTTTGAATTCATATCCGCACCAGCTGAGCGGAGGAATGAAACAGCGCATATGTATAGCTATGGCACTGGTTACACCGAGGGAGCTGTTAATAGCCGATGAACCTGGAACCGCATTGGACGTAACCGTTCAGGATCAAATACACAAACTATTGAAGGCGTTGGTGGAAGAAAAGAAAATGTCGCTCATAATGATAACGCATTCATTGGGTGTTGCGCGCGAGCTTTCAGATCGGATTTATGTGATGTACGCGGGGAATATAGTTGAAGTTGCACAGACGAAGGAGCTGTTTAAGAATCCGCTTCACCCTTATACCCTGGGATTAATGGAGTGTGTCCCCAGGTTGTACGGTGGAGGCATATCAGAAGGCATATACGGCTATATTCCGGACTATATAAATCCACCTGCCGGTTGTAGATTTTATCCTCGCTGCCCCAGCGCTATGGAAATATGTGAAAAAGAAAAACCGCCGACGGTCAGCGTAAGCGAAGATCACAAAGTAGCATGCTTCAAATATCACTAAACCGGTTTTCTTAAAGAAGAAGGGAGGTTCTTATCGGAACCGGAAAAATTGTTCCGATGAATTTGAATTATGAACACTGAAATATTAAAAGTAAAAAATCTCAAAACTTATTTTGCCATAAACAAATCAAGTGGTAAAAAGCAGTACGTGCGGGCAGTCGATGGCGTCAGCTTTAGTATCAAAGAGGGAGAAATTATGGGGCTTGTAGGGGAATCCGGCTCAGGAAAGAGCACCATTGCTTATACAATTATGGGTATGTACAGGCCCACTGAGGGCGAAATAATATTTAACTTTAACGGTAAAAGCATCGTTACAAAAAGCAACAAGCGGTCCCTTGAATTCAAAAAAAATGTCCAGATAGTTTTCCAGGACCCGGGTTCTTCTTTAAACCCATACCATGATGTCAGGCAAATCCTGAGCCTTCCCTTGAGGGTGCACAAAATAGTGCCCAAAGATAAAATTGAAGAAAAAATAGCCGAAATCCTTGAAATGGTTGAGCTGCCGGCAAGTTTTATGTATAAGACACCCACCTCCATAGGAGGTGGAGAAAAACAGCTGGTGTCAATCGCCAGGGCTTTGTGCAGCAACCCAAAATTTATAATATTGGACGAGCCGACTTCTTCATTAGATGTTTCAATTCAGGCTAAAATTATTAACATGCTATTGAAAATCCACAGAGAGCAAAAGCTCACGTATTTGTTTATAACGCATGACCTGAGCTTGATGAGGAATATTTCAACAAAAGTAGCCATTATGTATCTCGGCAAAATATGCGAGATTGCACCTACTGAAATTTTTTATAAATCACCCTTGCACCCCTATACACAAATGCTATTGTCTTCCATCCCGGTAATTTCGGAAGAAGAGGAAGCATTAAAACCGAAGAAAGTCGTTTCAACAGGAGAGATACCGTCGCCTGTAAATGTACCAAAAGGTTGCAGTTTTCATACTCGGTGCATACAATGCATGGACATCTGCCGCACCGAAGACCCCGTCATACATCAGGTTTCAGAAGACCATTTTGTGCGCTGCCATTTATACAAAAGCTGACCTTCACAACACTGTCAGCAGAATATGTTTAACAACGTCCTGCGATTTTTACTTCGTAAAAAATCGGTAAAAAGGAGAATTACGTGTATGGCTAAAATAATGTGGATTAATCCGGTGGGCACAGATATATTCGATAAACCGATACTCAATATGTTAAATGATGTTAAACAGCCTTGTACCCAGGTAGAAGTAGTCTCGTTAAAAAAAGGGCCATTGCATTTGGACTACAGGTATTATGAGGCTTTAGTTGTCCCTGATATATTAAATATTATAAAAAGCGCTGAAAAACAAGGCTACGATGCCGCTATAATAGGCTGTTTTTATGACTTAGGCTTAAAAGAAGCCAGGGAAATAGCTGAAAAAATGATAATAACAGCACCGGCAGAAGCTTGCATGCATATAGCAGCGACAATGGGTCATAGGTTTTCGATTATAACGGGAAGGGAAAAAAATATCCCGCAAATGATGGACAATGTTGTTTTAAGCGGCATGAAGGACAAGCTTGCATCTTTCAAACCATTGGGGCTAGGAGTCCACGATTATCATAAGGACGAAAATATGGTAGTTCAAAGATTAAAGGAAAAGGCGAAAGAGGCTGTGGAAAAAGACGGTGCAGAAGTGGTTGTTTTGGGCTGCACCATACAGTTCGGATTTTTTAAAGAGCTTCAGGAATATGTCGGTGTTCCGGTAATCGATGCGGTTTTGGCGCCGTTTAAGTATGCGGAGTTTCTGGTTGAACTAAAAGACAGATTTGGTTGGCTGCACAGCAAGAAAAATGCCTTTGAGGCTCCACCGGCTTCCGAAATCACAGCATGGAACCTGTGAGTCTTTGGGTCAGGGGATGGTTCCTTGACTCATTTTTTTAGAGGGATAACAGCCGATTTATGGCCGTTCTTGACTTTTTGTCTTCAATATGATATAAAAAAGCTATCATTTAAAACAATTTAATAGAGGTAGCTTTTTTGAAATGCGTAACGGAAAAGCCCTATATTAAGGAATATTTTTGCTTTCTTACGCATTATAAAAAAGCTAAATCATTTTGAAAAAGACTGTGAAGGGAAGAGTAAGCAAAGGGATAGGCAAAAGAGAGCCGGGAGAGGTGAAAGCCGGCGCCGAAGACTCTGCCGAACATGGCCCCGGAGTCGAGCCGCTGAAGCAAAGTAGGCGGCGACGGTCAAGGCCCGTTAGAAGCCTTCAGATATCGGAGACGTTTTTTATAACGACGGCGGCAGGTCCCCTCACCTTGCGGGAGAAGACGAATATTGCCGCTATGGACGCATGAAAGACGGCTCCTGCATCTGACAGAGGCCTTTTTTCAAAGGCGAAATTGGGTGGTACCGCGAGAAACCCTCGCCCCTTTGCGGGGCGGGGTTTTTAATTTCTGGCCGTCACAACCATCAAAACCGTTTTTTCAATAAAGACCAATACGGGTGCGGTAAAACAGAAGAAAGTTGAAGGAGGAATCCGTTATGGGTAAAAAAACCTTTTATATCACCACGCCCATTTATTACCCCAGCGACAAGCTTCACATCGGCCATTCATACACCACCGTAGCAGCAGATGCCCTGGCACGCTTCAAGCGTCTTACAGGGTACGATGTATTCTTTCTGACAGGGACCGACGAGCACGGTCAAAAGATTCAGCGCAAAGCCGAAGAACACGGCAAGACCCCGAAGGAATATGTGGACGAGATTGTGGCATGGATAAAGCAGCTCTGGAAAACGCTTGATGTATCCTACGATAAGTTTATCCGCACAACCGATGATTACCATGTGAAAGCGGTGCAGAACATATTTCAGAAGCTCTACGACCAGGGAGATATTTATAAGGGCACGTATGAGGGGTGGTACTGCACGCCCTGCGAGACATTTTTTACCGAACACCAGCTGGTGGCCGGCAAATGCCCCGACTGCGGCCGGCCGGTGGAGCTCATTAAGGAAGAAGCATATTTCTTCAGGCTTTCGAAGTATCAAAACAAGATGATAGAATATATTGAAAGCCATCCGGACTTTATACAGCCTCCTTCCAGGCGCAACGAGATGATAAACAATTTCTTAAAGCCCGGGTTGGAGGACCTTTGTGTTTCCAGGACAAGCTTCGACTGGGGCATCCCGGTGCCCTTCGACGAAAAACACGTGGTGTATGTATGGATAGACGCCCTTTCCAACTACATCACCGCCCTCGGATATTCCCTGGAAAATGACGAGCTTTATAAGAGATACTGGCCAGCGGATGTGCACCTGGTAGGAAAAGAGATAGTGAGGTTTCACACCATAATATGGCCCATCATGCTCATGGCCCTGGGGCTGCCCCTTCCGAAAAAAGTCTTCGGCCACGGCTGGCTCATCCTGGAAGGCGGCAAAATGTCCAAATCCAAGGGCAATGTGGTGGACCCCAGGGCGCTGGTCGATTTATACGGAGTGGATGCCGTCAGGTATTTCCTGCTTCGCGAGATTCCCTTCGGGGCCGACGGCGTGTTTTCGAATAAGGCTCTGGTGGACAGGATAAACTTCGATCTGGCCAACGACCTGGGCAATTTGCTATCCCGCACCGTCACCATGATAGAAAAATACTCAGATGGAAAAATCCCCGACCCGGGCATCGACGATGCCATAGACAATGAACTTAAAGCCATGGCAGAAGCTCTGCCGGCAAAGGTGGAAAAACTCATGGACGGCCTGGAATTTTCCGGAGCACTTCAGGAGATTTGGAAGTTTATAGGCTGTGCCAACAAATATATCGACAAGACTATGCCCTGGGTTCTCGCCCGGGATGCATCAAAAAAAGAGCGGCTTTCCACGGTGCTTTACAATCTTTCGGAAGCACTTCGCATTATATCGGTGCACATTTCGCCATTTATGCCCAACACACCGGCGAAGATCCGGGAACAGCTGGGCATTGCGGACGAAAATTTGGTCACCTGGGAGAGCGTAAAAACCTGGGGCATACTTCCGGCGGGGCTTCCGGTGTCCAGGAAGGAAATCATATTCCCGAGGATAGAAAGCTCTGAACCTGTTGAATCCGAAAGCGCGGACGGTAAAACCAAAACCGATGCCGGTTCCTGTAAATCCATCGGGGAAACGGGGAAATCTGCGGTGGAGGCTCTGGCTAAAGCCGATAAAGAGACGGGGAAAGCAGAGCAGGAAGATGGCGCAAACCTGATTTCCATTGATGAATTTGCAAAAGTTCAGCTTCGGGTGGCAGAAGTGCTGGAAGCCGAAAAAGTGCCGAATACGGACAAACTCCTGAAGCTGCGGATAAGAATCGGCGAAGAAATCCGCCAGATAGTGGCGGGCATTGCTAAACATTATGCTCCAGAACAAATGGTGGGAAAGAAGATAGTGGTGGTGGCAAACCTTAAGCCCGCGAAACTTCGCGGCATCGAATCCCAGGGTATGCTGCTCGCAGCCTCAAATGAAGAAAAACTTACGTTGCTGACGGTCGATAAAGACATAGAATCCGGTGCCAGGATAAAATGACAAGAGCTGTATATATTCGAAAAGCCGGCTGAATCCGCAAAGCCGGCTTTATGAAATTTATGCGGATGTGAAAGGAGGAAATATCATGCTCATCGATGCCCATGCTCATCTGGATGACGAAGCCTTTGACGCCGACAGAGGCAGCGTGATGCAAAAAATCGAGGAAGCGGGCATCATGGTAATCAATGCGGGTTCTGATATTGAAACCAGCGAATTTTCGGTGGAACTCTCGCAGAAACATGACTTTATATACGCCTGCATAGGGATACACCCGCATGAAGCCGCAAAGGCGGGCGGAAATTACATTGAAACATTAAGACAAATGGCAGAGTGTGAAAAGGTTGTAGCCATAGGTGAAATCGGACTGGATTACCATTACGATTTTTGCGACAGAAACGCTCAAAAAAAAGTGTTTTTGGAACAACTGGAACTGGCGAAGGAACTGGACCTGCCGGTCGTGGTCCACGACAGGGAAGCCCACCAGGATACCCTGGAGATATTAAAAAAATCCGGCATAAAAAAAGGCCTCATGCATTGTTATTCTGCAAGCCTGGAGATGGCGGAAGAATTCATGAAACTGGGGTTTTATTTTTCCTTCGGAGGCACGATTACCTTCAAAAACGCCAGAAGGCCCAAAGAAACAGCATCAAACCTGCCGCTGGACAGAATCCTGCTGGAGACCGACTGCCCTTATCTTTCCCCAGAGCCATACCGGGGAAAACGAAACGACCCCACAAAGATAAAGATAATAGCCTCAGCTCTGGCAGGCCTCAGGGGCCTTCCTGTGGAGGACATAAAGCAGGCCACTGCCTCGAATGCCCGCAGCCTGTTCAAGCTGCCGCAGGCGAATAACTGCTGACACCGCAGCGCTTGCGACGACTCTATTCCAAAGTTGTGATTTTCTGCCCTTTATGCTAAAATAACAATGTTATTTTATAAAAAGTATGGATGGTGCAAAAGATGATAGCATACCGATTGGGAGATTCTTTATACCTCAACATTACAAACAGGTGTACGAACAAGTGCAGCTTCTGCATAAGGCAAACCGGGCCTGGAGTAGGAGGGTATAATCTGTGGCTGGAAAAAGAGCCATCTTTTCGAGAAATTATAGAAGCCATCGGAGACCCTTCCGGTTATAAAGAGGTGGTGTTTTGCGGATATGGAGAACCCCTTATGCGGCTTCAGACTGTGCTGGATGTGGCGGCTTATCTAAAGAAAAATTACCCTGGTGTAAAAATCCGCATAGACACCAACGGCCAGGCAAACCTCATATACGGTGAAGACGTGACACCCCAGTTCAAGGGGTTGATAGATGCTGTCTCCATAAGTCTGAACGCCGAGAATGCAGAAAAGTACCAGGAGTTATGCCGCTCGGACTACGGCGAGGAGGCATATTATTCCATTCTGGAATTTGCCCGAAAATGCAAAAGCCATGTTCCCAGGGTGGTTTTATCGGTGGTGGACATCCCTTCCATTGATATCGAAAAATGCCGCAGGCTGGCTGAAGAACTCGGCGTGGAGTTCAGAGTGAGGCATTATATAAAGGAGTAACGATGGATATTAAATCTGTAATGAAAAAATACGGCATAAAAGCAGACAAGCGCCTGGGGCAGCATTTTTTGGCGGATGAAAGGCCGATCGCTGCCATGCTGGAGGCAGCGCGTTTATCCCCTGAGGACTGCGTGCTGGAAATAGGGCCGGGGATCGGCGTTCTTACGGAAAAGCTGTGTCAGAGGGCAAAAAAAGTGGTTGCTGTAGAAAAGGACAGGAACCTTATCCCTGTGCTGGAAAGTATGACCGGCATTTTCGAAAATGTTTGTATAATTGAAGAAGATGTGTTAAAATTAGATTTGGAGCTTCTGAAAAAACGATATTTTATGTCGGATTTCAAGGTGGTGGCAAACCTGCCGTATTATATAACGAGCCCGATAATAATGAAATTGGTGAATCACCGCCGCCTCGTGAAGCTGGCGGTGATAATGGTGCAAAAAGAGGTGGCTCGGCGGCTTTCGGCGCTCCCCGGGGGAAAAGATTATGGCGTTTTATCCGTTGCGGTGCAGCTTTACGCTGATGTAGACATGGTTTGCGAAGTGGGGAGGGATGCTTTTGTACCGCCTCCCAAGGTGGATTCAGCAGTGGTGAGGATTGTATTTAAATCTGAGCCCAGGGTGAAGCTGGAAGACGAAGATGCGTTCTTCAAAGTGGTGGAAGCAGCTTTCGGACAGCGGCGAAAGATTTTGAGAAATTCTCTTAAAAGCGGGCTCGCCCTTTGCGGCATATCGCCCGAAAAAATAGACAATGCCCTTGAAAAAGCGGGCATTGACCCCGCACGCCGCGGAGAGACGCTATCTATCGAAGAGTTTGCAAAGCTTTCGGCACTGCTTCGTTATTGAATTAAAGTTTTTGCATTCCGGCCTTAAAAATATAGAAACGAAGTGCGAGGAATCCGGCTTCTCACCTCTCACTTCAAATTTAGAGGTAGAAGGGGATTATACATATAACAATTTTTGCTGTTGTAAGGATGGGATTTCTATGCATTTCGTAAGCCCCACAAAAGGGAGACTCCCCCTTTCCGAAGTGGTCAGTGATATGATAGCTTTTATGGAAGAGGAGCCTTCTGCCTCATACAAATTAATAATAGGTACCGATTCCCAGGCCAGGGATCATGTGTGTTTTGTAACCGCCATCATAATCCATCGGGTGGGCAAGGGAGCGCGCTACTACTACAGGCGCAAGTTCATGTCTGCCGTTAGGAATCTTCGGCACAAGATTTTCACTGAGACTTCGCTGTCCCTGGAGGCGGTGACCCTGCTCAAGGAGGAACTCGATAAGACCCGTTATAAGGATATGGATGTGGAAGTGCATGTGGACATCGGCCAGAACGGAGAGACAAAGGAACTCATCCGGGAAGTGGTGGGATGGGTCATGGGCAGCGGCTATAAGATTAAGATAAAACCCAACGCTTGTGGAGCCACAAAGGTGGCCGATAAATACACCAAGTAGTTAGAGGTTCGAAGTTCGGAGTTGGAAGTTCGAGTAGCAGGAATCAGCCGAAGGGCAAATCCTTAATTTTTTTATGGATTAGTGTTTGAATTTTGAATTTATAGCTTAAATAGAGGGAATTGCCGAAAGGTAATTCCCTCTATTCTCACCTCTAACATCGCATTTCAAACATCTCAAAATCCGGCTTTAATTTTTCTCAAGGAATTTTTCCAGCAAATCGAATCGCCTTTCTGGATTGTATCCCTGGAATTCTTTGTAAAGATATATCCGGGTCCTGGGCTTATCGTAGAAGTAATTCAAGGCCTCCAGGGAATCGCCGATGATGGTATCGGCGATCTTGACGGCGTGGTAAAAGCCCCTCGATTTTGATCCCATCTTGCTTTGAGGCAGGTTTGTGGCTGTTTGGACAGTGAAGGCGTTCTTTACTGCGAAAGCCAGAATTACAGGCGGCACTGCGAAGTCTTTGAAATCGACTTTGCTCAATAGCCTGTAGGACACCGCGTGCGGTCCATGAGATGGAGTGGCTACCCCAACTTTGCGGTATATTCCGAGATTAACATTCAGCAGCTTGCGGAATATAAGAAGCTGCTGAGCGAGTTCATTGCCGTAGAGATTCTCCGGGTAACAGTAGGACATGGCCAGATCTACTCCACAGCCTGCTACTGCCGATATGAGTTTATTTATATGTTCCGTTATGTTTCCTATCATGTCTCCATCCACGAAAACCACGGAACGGGCCCCTTCTTTAAAAGCCCTGTAAGCGCCTATGGCCCGGGGGATATCTATGCCAAGTTCGGATTTAAAATAGATTATTTCCACATTGGGCAGCTTTAATGATTTTATTTCTCTCATTGTATTGTCTGTGCAGCCGTTAACTACTACAATTATTTTGTCGATTCGTGTTTTGCAGAGCATTGCGAGCACTTTTCCGATTCTTCCCTGCTCGTTTTTTGCGGGAACTACGGCTATATTCATTTTTTCCACCTCATTTTGTTGCTCACATCCCCCCTGATACTTTCATATTATGTATTAAAGCCGGATGCTGTGAAAAGTTTAAAAAGGGGGGGTAAATTTGGCGGATATAAAGATAGGCGACGTGGTTACCCGGCTGTCTTACAACAGGGATGTTTTTTTCAAGGTAGTGGAGATTCATCCGGATGGGAAACATGCAGCATTGAAGGGATTGAATGTAAGAGTTCTGGCGGACGCTCCATTAGAAGACCTGGTTTTGCCGTCTTCGGCCGAGATAAGAGAATATAAAAGGGAATATATAAAAAAAAGCAATGAATCCATGGAGCGCATTTTTTATAGAAGAGAACTGGAAAGACAACAGCGCTTTTCGCGGGCTGAAGGCGGTGATGGCAACGGTTTTTTTGATGTTCCGGGGACGGTTCTTCATCTGGATGGCGACGAGGAATACCTGGAGCTGTGCATGACCACTTACAGGCAGCTTGGAATTGAAGCCCATGGGGTGTGCATCCCGGAGAAGGATCAGCACAAAAAGCTTGCTCAGCTTTTGATGGAATACAATCCTGACATCCTGGTTATAACCGGCCACGACGGACTGATCAAGAATCACAGGGGCTTCAGTGACCTTGCGAGTTACAGGAATTCCAAACATTTTATTGAAACCGTGAAAGCAGCAAGAAGATTTGAGCCGTCCCTGGATGACCTTGTGATATTTGCAGGCGCGTGCCAGTCCCATTATGAAGGCATATTGCGCGCGGGGGCCAATTTTGCCAGTTCCCCTCACCGCGTGTTTATCCATGCCCTTGATCCGGTTTTTATTATAGAGAAAGTTGCCTATACTCCCATCAACAAAATTATTTCCGCTAAAGACGTCATAGATGCTACGATAACGGGTATCAAAGGTATCGGAGGGGTTGAGACTCGCGGAAAGTTCCGGGAGGGCCTGCCCCGTTCTCCGTATGAATAATAAATCGGGTGGTGGTCTTCATGGCAAAGGAATCCGAGATGTTGAGCATCAAACTTTATAATGTCCAAAAACAGGAAGCCCGCATCATGGGCCTGGAAGAATATGTTGTGGGTGCTGTGGCAGCGAGCATGCCTGCGGAGTTCCCGAGGGAAGCCCTAAAGGCCCAGGCAATATGCTGCCGTACGCTGGCGGCAAAGCGCATGCGGATATTCGGAGGGAGCGGCTGCAGGAGGCAGCAAGAATTTGATGTATGCAGCGATTCCAATCACTGCCAAGGTTTTCTTGATGTGGAAGAACGGCAGAAACTCTGGCAGAGCAGTTATGAAGAGTATTCAGATAAAATACACCAGGCTGTGGAAGAGACCCGGGAAATGGTGTTGTTATATAACGATCGCCCAATAGAAGCCGTATTTCACCCTGCGTGTGGAGGATATACGGAAGACTCAGAAAACGTGTGGGGCAACAGGGTGAGCTACCTGCGCCGGGTGGAATGTATATACTGTAAGGATTCCCCTTACTGGAAGACCACCAGAACTTTTTCAATCAAGACTCTCAAAAAAAAGTTGGGCATCAATTTTGATGACAATCAGGTGGATAAAAAAGAAATTCCGGGGCTGATTCACAAGATAAACAGCACTGCAGCAGGCAGGATAAAAAGCATAAAAATCGGCGACATGCTCTTTGACGGCGACGAAGTGAGAAACCTGTTGAACCTGCCGTCGACCCGCTTCGCCTGGAAAGTGTCAAGTATTTGTTTTCAAGCCATGGGTTTGGGCCATGGGCTGGGCATGTGCCAGCACGGTGCCAGGGGCATGGCGCTTTTGGGGTTTCCGGTGGATGAGATACTCAAATTTTATTTTACCGGTGTAGAAATAGGGTCCCTTGAAAAGCCCACGATTTCAAAACCTTTAAAGGGCAAAGTCATTGTACTGGATCCAGGCCACGGCGGTGACAGCGGAAGCACCGGCCCCATGGGGCTTTCCGAGGGGTATGTGAATCTTGAGATAGCAAAAGTTTTGGCCGAGTGCCTGGAACGCGAAGGAGCGGCTGTATATCTCACCCGGGATAAAAACGAGTTCAAAAGCCTTGCAGAAAGAGTAAGGCTTTCCAACCAAATCAAGCCCGATATTACCGTCAGCATCCATCAGAATGTTTTTAACGATGACAGGGCGGGGGGGACTGAAACCTTTTACTATCCGGGAGATGCAGAAGGCAAGAGGCTTGCGGAACACATCCAACGAAATCTGGTATGTTCGCTCATGCTTTGCGATTTAGGAGCAAAAGAAGCGGACTTGTATGTCCTGAGGGAAACCAATAATCCTTCGGTTTTGGTGAATGTGGCATTTTTGAGCAACCCCGAGGAAGAAAAGCTGCTTTCCGAACCCGAGTTCAGGCACAGGGCAGCAGCTGCGATAATTGAAGGCATAGTCTCATATTACCAGAAATAGCGGTTGAAAAACGGGGCTTTCTGTTTAGAAAGCCTCTTCGTATTCAATTTGATTGATTGACAAAAAACATTTTGTTTGCTAAAATAATATAATATTTGACAAAAAGCATCGCTGATGTTATAATATACCTTGTATTTTGTATTTTGTGAGGTGAGGTTATGGCTTCGGCGGATGCACTGGGCAGAATCAAAAAAAGCGTGGAATCCTGCGTGGGTAAAAGAGTTAGACTCAAGGCGAACCGTGGCCGTAAGAAGACTTTTGAAAAGGAAGGCATACTGGAAAAGGTGTATCCGAATATTTTTGTGGTCAAAGTGACGGAATCACCGGATTTTGTGAGGCGCATTTCTTACAGTTATTCGGATATATTGACAGATACAGTAGAACTCACCCTGTGTTCCAAAGGCGAACAAAAAATAAAATTTGGCTCTGCATAGTCCTTAAAAAGGGCTATTTTTTTTGCTGCATTTACACAATTTCCCCCTATCTCAAATATATATATATTAATGGCTAATATGAGAGGGGGGGGAACTGAGTGGAAAGGATCCAAACTCTTCTGAGGCAGTATGAAAAGAAACTTCTCAGCCTGGACAACGTGGTGGGCGTTGGAATGGGATACAAAATTGTGAGAGGAAGGGTTACAAACAAGCCGGCCGTAATGGTGCTGGTGAAAAAGAAATACCCCGAAGGACAATTGAAGTCAAAGCATGTAGTGCCGAAGGCATTGAACGAAGTGCCCACTGACGTGATTGAGGTGGGCGAAATCCGCCTGCTTTCAACCCGGACGGAAAGGGCAAGGCCGGCCCAGCCCGGAATGAGCATCGGGCATTTCAAAGTTACCGCAGGGACTTTTGGAGCCGTGGTGATGGATGTAGAAACCGGTGAGCCGCTTATACTATCCAACAATCATGTGCTGGCCAATGCCACCGATGGAAAAGACGGTAGATCTGCCGTGGGTGACCCCATACTGCAGCCGGGGGTTTACGATGGCGGAACCATGTCCGATGTGATAGCAAACCTCGAACGCTTTGTACCAATAGCAAAGAGCAGTAGTGCAGCCCATTGCCCTATAGCAAGGGGCATTGAGAAAGCGGCGAATACAATCTTGAAAGTGCTGAAACCTAAATACAGGCTGCAGTTTGTAAAGAACAGCCATTCATACAATCTCATCGATGCTGCGGTGGCAAAGCCTGTAAGGCCCGGATACATTCTGCAGGATATATTTGATTTGGGGAGAATAAGGGGGACCGTTGAGCCCCGCATAGGCATGAAAGTAAAAAAGAGCGGCCGCACCAGCGGCATAACTGAAAGCAGCATAAAGGCGCTGGATGTGATACTCAAGGTCATGTTGGGGCCTTCTGAGGAAGCGTCCTTTTGCGAACAGATACTCACCGGCCCCATGGCCCAGCCGGGAGATAGCGGTTCCATTGTAGTGGATGAGAACATGAATGCCGTGGGTCTCCTGTTTGCGGGGTCTGATCAGGCCACCATCATAAACCCCATAGCAAATGTGATGAAATTATTGAAAGTAACCTTCTAGTTTATTGTAAAAAAATCGAAAATACGAAGTGCAACTGATATACATTGAGGAAAACAAAGTTTTTCAGGATAAATTAACCATCATAGTTATTTTTTAAACTAAATAGAAGATTTTAATGTGATAAGGCAGGGATTTCCCGTAAAAGGGGACCTGCTTTTTATACGCCAGCATTCCTGGGTACGGAAGAATTGTCGAATTATGTCGATATTGTTATAATTATACTAACATTTCTTCATACCCGATTTAAAAAACAGGGAGGTATAGAACGTGATTTTAAACCGCAAGAATGTTTTTCTCACAATTTTGCTGGTGTTTGCCCTTGCAATACCTGCCATTGCCAGCGCTGCTACATATTATAATCTGACATTTTCCATTAACGGCAAAACCCATACCATCCAGATTCCCTTTGACAATTATAATGCTGCAGGCAGCACCAAAACTTACAGGTATGTTTATATTTTCAAAGACGGAAAATGGGTTCTTACTTTCCAGAGCGGACAATTCGGCAGCAATACGGCACCGTCAGATGCCCGGAAGCCAAAGCAGGCATCGGCCTCCTCCGGAGATACTGTCAAAACGCCGGAACAGACTTCCATCGAAGGACTCACGGCGGATGAACAAAAAATGCTGGACTTGATAAATGCAGAAAGGCAAAAAGCCGGTGTCGACCCGCTGAAAATAGACATGAAGCTGGTGGAAATTTCGCGCAAAAAGAGTCAGGACATGATAGACAAAAATTATTTCGGACACACATCGCCGACGTATGGCACCCCCTTTGATGCCTTGAAAGCCAACGGTGTAAACTATCAATATGCGGGGGAGAACCTGGCGGGCGCGCCCACTGTGGAAGAGGCTCACAAAGCGTTAATGGCAAGCCCGGGGCACAGGGCGAACATATTAAATCCGAATTATAATTACGTGGGTATAGGCATCGTCGACGGAGGACCTTACGGCAAAATGTTTACCCAGACATTTATAGGGATAAAATAGCCTTATTTAATAACATAGTCTGTGGATATCCTGTTGATAACATGTTAATAATGTGGATAAGTCAGGAGGCAAGAGGCCTCTTTTTTTTATTTTATCCGAACTTTCCGGGCAAACCCATCATATTATAATACTGAGACTGATTGTAACGTGGGACTCATCGAGCAAAAATCAGCCAAAATCATGGGGAAGGAGGAATATCATGCATATTGTGGGTTTTGCAGTGGTAATGGGAGCTGCTCTGGTAGTATTCTATCTTTTTTTGAGAAAACTTTTCAATGAAGATCGTCTAATATTCCCGAAAAAAAAGCCGCGCCCGGGTGAAAAGCCACATGGCAATGCTGATAAAACGCCTTCTGAAGAGGCACCCGAGGTTTCGAAAAAGGCCCGGCCTGAACCGGATGAAAAACCCGGAGAATCTGTCGAAAAAAAAGATGAACAAGAGGGTGCTGCAGAGGAAGATAAGGAAAAGGAATCGCAGCAATGTTCGCCAGCAAATGTCGATGAAATAAAAATGTAACATATTTGGCAAGCTTCACATATATTATATAAGAGTAAGGAGCATTTTTTGGAGAAAGGAGGATGAAAATGGGAGTGCAACTCACAAAAGAACTGGTGAGGGTCGACCAGGTGGTGGGAGAAGACAAAACTCAGACCGTAGTCGAAGGCACCATTACTCTTCCGAATGGAAAACCGGATATCGAGCAAGTAATTTCTGCACATGCCACCCTGGACACGGAGAGCCTTGAAACCGACATTATAGAGAACAAGGTTATAGTAGAAGGAAAACTGGATGTAAATGTAATGTATGTAGGGGCTGTACCGGAAGGGTCACAACCCGTCCACTTTGTAGAGAGCAGTGTGGACTTCAGCTTTTTCGTAAAAATTCCCGGAGCTAGGAAAGACATGGACGTAAGAGTGAAAGCAAAAATTGAACGTCACCATCACGACCATCACGACCACCATGACCATCACGATCGCTTTGTCATGGTCAGTTTTGACCCCAACAGGCCGAGAGAGATAAAGGTAAGAATTATAGTGGAATTTTTTGTGAAGGTCACCAAGAGGGAGAAGCTCGAGATAGTGGTGGATGCCACCGGCCCCGAGGATCTGCAGGTATTGAGGAAAACGCTGAACATTGATGATGTAGTGGGAGAGGGCAGGGAACAAGCCATTGTAAAAAGTGATGTGTCTGTCCCCGAAGCAAAGCCTGATATTCTTGAAATCGTCAGAGTGGAAGGGAAAGTAGAGGACACCGATACAAAAGTAATCCATGACAAGGTCATAATTGAAGGCAATCTGGATGTGGGTGTGTTGTATGTAGCTTCTGTTCCTGAAAGCGAGCCGCAGCAGCCGGTACATTTTATGGAAGCTTCAATACCTTTTACCCAGTTTGTAGAAGTCCCCTGCGCCGAGGAGGATATGTCTAAATATGTCAAGGTGAGAGTAGAACATATAAAAGGCCGCAGGAAGGATGCCAGAACCGTCACAATAGAGGCCATTCTGAGGATGAGGGCGAAGGTTTTCGAAACAAAGATACTCAATGTAGTGGTGGATGTATTCAGCCCTTCAGAACAACTGGAAGTCGAAAAAAGCCTGATAAAGGTCGATCAGGTTATAGGGGAAGCAGAAAATGAAATTGTGGTCAAGGAAACTTTGAGCGTTCCTCCTGAAAAACCCCCCATCGAACAGATTTTCAAGACCAGGGCTAAGGATGAAGTTACTGAATATGATATTATAGATGACAAGATAATTGTGGAGGGCAGTTTGACCCTGGAGACCCTGTATGTGGCTGATGTGACAGCTACTCCCGGAGCCCCGCTGCAGCCGTTGCACTTTATGGAACATGAAATCCCCTTCACAACTTTCGTTGAAATACCCGGGGCCAGGGAAGATATGATCGTGGACTTTGATATAGATGTGGAACACGTTTCATCTAAGGCCGATCCTAACGACAACAGAAAATTTGAAGTGAGAATTGTAATCGGCTTGAATGCAAAAGTTACCAAGATGGTACAGCTTGAAGTGGTGGAGAATGTCATAGAGCCGGAGGAAGAAGAAGAGGAAGAGGAAGAAGAAAAAGAAGAAAAGAAAGAAAAGAAAAAGGAAAAGGAGGAAGAAGAAAAGCCCTCCATGACCATCTATATCGTCCAAAGAGGCGATACCCTCTGGAACATTGCCAAGAGGTACAATGTCACCATAGACTCCATCGTAAAGGCCAACAACATAGCAAACCCCGACAGCATTATGCCCGGCCAGCAGCTGGTAATACCCCGGCGCATGTATTGAGGGGCGAAAGCAATAGAATCCCGCTGACAAGCGGGATTTTTGTTTTGGTCAATCAGGATTTTTATATTTTTTTAATATCTACTACTACATCTACGGGTCTTATGCCTTCACCTACTACATCCAGCATGAGGGTCCTCTTCGTGACAATAAGGCCTGAGTCGTAGACTTCTATCACAACATACATTTCCACTATTTCGCTGGAGGGTATCTTGACACGTACCGGCAGTTTTTCGGTGGTGATGCCGGGACCCTCTACATCGGTCACCACATATACCGTTTCTTCCCTTAAAACCTTCGCAAATGCCCTGATAGTGATTAATTGCCCTATTTGGTTGCCTCCCGGAAGTATGTCAGTATCAATGTGTTCCACTATTGCCGAGGCCTTTACAATGTCTGAAGGATTGACACCCGGCAGGGGGACAAGGACTGAAAATCTATCATTAAATTCCACGTGATAGACTACATCGTCGCTGTCCACATAGGATATAAAACATCTAATATCACCGTCAACAATCACAGTATCTTCAAAGGGTGTGCCGCTTATATTTTCAATGATACAGTGGGTCTCGCTTAAGGCTACAGCCGGAGGGGACACATCTACTGTATGATTTACCTGAGTTTGCCGGGTCCCTGATAATTCTTCAGATATTACAATAGGGTTTTTTGTGACTACGAGTTTACCGGGAATTACGATGGGTTCCTTATCGGTGACCATGATCTGTTCGGTATTAGATCCTATTATTTGAGGCAGATGCAACATAATGCCCGTGCCGGTGACTGCATGTAGATTTTGAATTTCCAGCACCGTCAACCGGAAGCGGATTATATTTTTTACATATAGTTCTCCTGTGGATAAAAATTCAAAGGCGGTGTATTCGATATGTGGCTCTATATTGATTATATGCCCCGGTAGAGCTCCGGGATAATCTGTAAAGGCGGTGAAAGCAACATC
>JARRBK010000012.1 GCA_029982615.1 Tepidanaerobacteraceae bacterium
TAGGGTGGTCTTGCCGTGGTCTACATGACCTATGGTACCAACGTTAATGTGCGGTTTTGTCCTTTCGTATTTCTGTTTTGCCATTTTTATCCTCCTTGAAAAATTTATCTATTAATTATAGAATCAGCAATATTCTTGGGCACTTCCGCATAATGCGAAAACTGCATGGTGTACGTGCCGCGGCCCTGGGTCTTGGACCTCAAATCAGTGGCGTAGCCGAACATTTCGGCTAGCGGCACGAAGCCTCTTATTACCTGAGCTCCACTGCGGGGCTCCATACCTTCTACATGTCCTCGCCGGGAGTTTATGTCGCCGATGACATCTCCCATATACTCCTCCGGCACCACTACTTCCACTTTCATTATTGGTTCTAAAAGTACCGGGTCAGCCTTTTTCATGCCTTCCTTAAATGCTATGGAAGCCGCAATTTTAAAGGCCATTTCCGAAGAATCGACTTCGTGGTATGAACCATCGTACAGTATGGCTTTTACGTCCACCACAGGATAACCGGCCAGCACACCGTTCTCCAGGGCTTCTCGAATGCCAGCATCTACTGCGGGGATGTATTCTTTTGGTATGACTCCACCAACTATCCTGTTTTCAAATTCATACCCTTTCCCGGGTTCCTGAGGCTGAATTTCGAGCCATACATGGCCGTACTGGCCCCTACCTCCGGACTGACGTATAAATTTGCCCTCGGATTTTACAGCTTTTCGAATGGTTTCCTTATAAGCAACCTGCGGCTTGCCCACATTGGCTTCAACTTTGAACTCCCTGAACATCCTGTCCACTATGATTTCCAGGTGGAGTTCTCCCATACCTCTAATGATAGTCTGACCTGTTTCTTGGTCTGTATGGGTCTTAAACGTTGGGTCTTCTTCTGCCAGCTTAGCCAGGGCAATGCCCATTTTTTCCTGGTCGGCTTTAGTCTTAGGCTCGATCGCCACCGATATGACCGGCTCTGGAAACTGCATGGATTCTAGGACAATTGGATGTTCTTCGCTGCACAGTGTATCACCGGTAGTGGTATCTTTGAGCCCTACAGCCGCCACTATATCCCCGGTCATTATTTCCTCCACCTCTTGCCGGTGATTCGCATGCATGTAAAGGATGCGGCCTATCCTTTCTTTCTTGTTTTTGGTGGAATTATATATATATGATCCAGATTTCAGCTTTCCTGAATAAACCCTGAAATAGGTGAGTTTCCCTACATACGGATCGCTCATGATTTTAAAAGCTAGAGCCGAAAAAGGTTCGTCATCGCTGGCATGCCTTTGTATCTCTTCCCCGCTTTCAGGAGACATGCCTTTTACCGGCGGAATATCCAAAGGCGAAGGAAGATAATCCACAACAGCGTCCAACAAAAGCTGCACTCCCTTGTTCCTGTAAGACGATCCGCAGAGCACCGGGGTGATTTTAACTTCAACACAACCCTTTCGAATTGCTTTTTTGATTTCATCTGCGGAAATCTCTTCACCCTCCAGGTATTTCATCATAATATCTTCGTCCACATCCGAAATAGCTTCCAGCATCTTTTCCCTATATTCTTCGGCTTTTTCCTTCATATCATCCGGAATTTCCGTTTCCTGGATTTCTGTGCCCAAATCATTGGTGTATATATACGCTTTTTGGCAAACCAAATCCACTATGCCTCTGAAGTTATCTTCACAGCCAATGGGGAGCTGAATAGGCACTGGATGAGCACCCAGCCTCTGTTTCATCATTTCAATGACGTTATAAAAATCTGCCCCCACTATATCCATCTTGTTTACATAAGCAATCCTGGGAACCCTGTATTTATCTGCCTGACGCCATACTGTTTCTGATTGAGGCTCCACGCCACCTTTAGCACAAAACACAGCCACTGAACCGTCGAGAACCCGCAGCGAACGCTCTACCTCTACTGTAAAATCCACGTGCCCTGGCGTATCGATAATATTTATACGATGACCCTTCCAGTAACATGTTGTGGCAGCTGATGTGATGGTGATGCCCCTTTCCTGCTCCTGCTCCATCCAGTCCATTACTGCTGAACCTTCATGGACCTCTCCCATTTTGTGCACTTTGCCGGTATAAAACAGAATCCTTTCCGTTGTAGTTGTTTTTCCGGCATCGATATGCGCCATAATACCTATATTCCTTAGTCTGTCCAGTGGTGTTAGCCTAGGCACAGTTTACACTCCCTTTCTGCTAAGTATCCCTGATGTTCAGCGCTTTCTACCATCGATAATGGGCAAAAGCCTTGTTGGCTTCCGCCATCTTGTGTGTCTCCTCTTTCTTTTTAACCGCCCCTCCGGTGCCGTTGGCTGCATCCATTATTTCTGCGGCCAGTTTTTCTTTCATAGTCCTTTCTCCCCTGGCCCTAGCATACTCAACCAGCCATCTGATTCCCAACGACTGTCTTCTTTCCTGTCTTACTTCCATGGGCACCTGATAGGTGGCACCGCCCACCCGCCGGGGCCTTACTTCCAAAACCGGCATGACGTTCTTCATGGCTTCCTGAAATACTTCCACAGGGTCCTTGCCGGTTTTTTTACTGATAATATCAAAAGCTCCGTAACATATCTTTTGAGCTATGCCTTTTTTTCCATCATACATTACTTTGTTTATGAGTTTTGTAACCATTTTGTCGTGGTATAACGGGTCTTCAGGCACATCTCTTCGCGCTACATGACCACGTCGTGGCATCATATCCCTCCTTCAAGTGCTATTTTTTAGGCCTTTTTGCGCCGTAAAGCGATCTTGCCTGCTTGCGGTTGGCAACTCCTGCTGTGTCGAGAGTCCCTCGAATTATATGGTATCTAACACCCGGCAGGTCCTTCACCCTGCCTCCTCTTATCAAAACCACGGAGTGCTCCTGTAGGTTATGCCCTATGCCGGGGATATAGGCCGTAACTTCAATGCCGTTTGTAAGCCTTACCCTCGCAATCTTTCTCAGAGCGGAATTCGGCTTTTTCGGAGTGGTGGTCTTAACCACCGTGCAAACCCCTCTTTTTTGAGGACAACCTTTCAGGGCAGGAGCTGTAGACTTGTATTTGACTTTCTGTCTGCCTTTTCTTACCAGCTGGTTAATAGTAGGCACTGTTGCACCTCCTTCCGATAATCAATAAATTAAAAAAGATGCCCCGCATAGGGGCATCTTAAACAGCAGATTATTGTTTTAAAATTGCAGCCGATGCCGCCCCTACCTGGATTCCGCAGGCATCCCCCAGCTCTTTCATGGTTCTTACAGGAACGATCTCGACGCCTTTTTTTAAGCACATCTCTTTTAAGCCGGAAACCACATGTTCTTCAGCATCTTGAGCTAAAAACACTACTGCGACTCTGTCTTTTTCCAGCGCCTTAAGTGTCTGTTTTGTTCCTATGGTTTTAGCGGGGGCCTCTTTCAATTTTTCAAGCATTTTTCTCGCCCTCCCCTTTACTATTTAAAGAGAGCTCAAAACACACCAATATATTTTATCATCACATAATTTAACTGTCAATCACCAATGCACAAGTCGTTCTCTCTTGAACCCATGCTAGCAGGATAAAATATGAATCTTATTACGCTAACTTTATCCGGTTTCACCTTGCTGCTAGATTGCCGATGGCTGCTCCTGCTCTTCGAGGTTTTGCACCTCCTGCGGCTGCTGATCTTCCGGATATATTTTTATATTTCTATAACGGCTCATGCCGGTACCTGCAGGAATGAGTTTGCCAATAATGACATTTTCCTTAAGGCCCAGCAATGGATCCACTTTCCCCTTTATGGCGGCCTCGGTCAAAACCCTTGTGGTTTCCTGGAAGGATACCGCCGACAGGAAAGAATCTGTGGCAAGAGATGCTTTAGTGATGCCCAGCAGAACCCTTTTTGCCTCAGCGGGCTTTTTCCCTTCCTGAATCGCTTTCTGGTTCAGTTCCTCAAATTCGAACACATCTATCAGTTCCCCGGGCAGCAAATCTGTGTCTCCGGGATTCTCAACCTTCACTTTGGATAGCATCTGGCGGATAATAATCTCAATATGTTTATCATTTATGTCCACACCCTGGAGCCTGTAAACCCTGAGAACTTCCTGCAGCAGATACATCTGCACCCCTCGAATGCCTTTAATCCTCAGTATGTCATGGGGGTTCACGGAGCCTTCGCAAAGCTCATCTCCAGCTTCTATTACCATGCCGTTTTCCACTTTGAGCCTGGCGCCGTAAGGGACCTGGTATACTCTCTTTTCCCCAGTTTCGGTGGTGATTTCCACTTCTCGCTTTTTCTTGCTCTCCAGGATTTTGACCGTCCCTCCCACTTCTGATATAATGGCCTGTCCTTTGGGCCTTCTGGCTTCAAAAAGTTCCTCGACGCGGGGGAGACCCTGGGTTATGTCCTGGCCCGCCACTCCGCCAGTATGGAATGTCCTCATGGTGAGCTGAGTCCCGGGCTCGCCTATGGACTGAGCAGCGATAATTCCTACAGCCTCGCCAATATTGACCAGCTTGCCCGTGGCCAAGTTTTTGCCGTAACACATGGTACAAACCCCGTGCCGCGTCCTGCATGTAAGCACTGATCGTATTTTTACCTCTTTAATGCCCGCCTTGATTATTTTTTCAGCCACTTCGTCAGTAATCATCTCATTAGCCGAAACCAGGACTTCTCCGGTCTCTGGGTGTCTCACATCCTCCAGGGCGCATCGACCTTCAATGCGCTCTTTGAGCGACTCTATCTCTTCGTTGCCGTCCTTTATGGCTCTCACTGTAATGCCTTCTGTGGTCCCGCAATCGTGCTCCCTCACTATTACGTTATGACTCACATCCACCAAACGGCGGGTAAGGTAACCCGAGTCGGCGGTCCTCAAGGCTGTATCCGCAAGACCCTTTCTCGCGCCATGGGTGGAAATGAAGTATTCCAGCACAGTGAGGCCCTCCCGGAAATTGGCCTTGATGGGAAGGTCGATGATCCTGCCGGATGGGTCTGCCATAAGGCCCCGCATTCCAGCCAGCTGCCTTATCTGCTGCTTGTTGCCTCGGGCGCCGGAATTTGCCATCATATAAACGGGGTTAAATTTATCCAGGGAATTCATCAGGCTTTCGGTCACCCGGTCAGTGGCATTATTCCAAATCTCGATGGTTTTTTCATACCTTTCTTCTTCGGATATCAGGCCACGGCGGTAAAGGAGTTCCACCTGATCCACCTTTTCATCAGCTTCTGAAAGTATCTTTTCTTTTTCCGAAGGCACCTCTATATCTGTGACTCCGATGGTAATCCCCGCTTTTGTAGCATAGTCGTAACCCAGTTTCTTTATCCTATCGAGAACCTCCGCTGTAACCGTGGTACCGTGCTTGCGGTAGCATCTGTCCACGATTTCTCCAAGTTTTCCTTTGTCTACTAAAGTGTTGAGTTCCAATTCAAAAACATTGTCTTCCACAGACCTGTCTACAAATCCCAAATCCTGGGGTATGGCTTCGTTAAATATTATCCTGCCCGGCGTAGTCGTGATAATCTTCGTGCGCCTCTTGCCATCGATGAGCCTTGTCATCCGCACATTCACCATAGCGTGAAGGCCCACTTCTCCCATATCATAAGCGAGTAGAACCTCTTCGGGGCTTGAAAAATATTTGCCTTCGCCCTTTTCCCCTTCTCTCTCTATAGTCAGGTAATATGAACCCAAGACCATATCCTGAGTGGGGGTTACTACGGGTTTGCCATCTTGAGGTTTGAGTATATTGTTTGTGGAGAGCATCAACAGCCTAGCTTCTGCCTGCGCCTCGGCGGAAAGGGGTAGATGGACGGCCATCTGGTCTCCATCGAAATCGGCGTTGTAAGCTGTGCACACCAAGGGGTGAATTTGTATGGCCCTGCCTTCCACCAAAACCGGCTCAAAGGCTTGAATTCCGAGTCTGTGCAGTGTAGGCGCTCTGTTTAGCAGAACGGGGTGCTCTTTTATTACATCTTCCAGCACATCCCATACTTCCGGTTTTACCCTTTCCACCATTCGCTTAGCGCTTTTTATATTGTGGGCATAACCGTCTGCCACAAGTTTTTTCATCACAAAAGGCTTGAAGAGTTCCAACGCCATTTCTTTGGGAAGGCCGCACTGATAAAGCTTAAGTTCTGGGCCTACCACTATCACAGAGCGTCCGGAATAATCCACGCGTTTTCCCAAAAGGTTCTGGCGGAACCGCCCCTGTTTTCCCTTGAGCATGTCGCTCAGAGATTTGAGGGGCCGATTGCCGGGGCCTGTTACCGGTCTGCCTCTACGTCCGTTATCGATCAAGGCATCCACTGCCTCTTGAAGCATGCGTTTTTCATTCCTCACTATAATATCCGGTGCCCCAAGGTCCAGAAGCCTCTTTAAGCGGTTGTTCCTGTTGATAACCCTTCTGTAAAGGTCGTTCAAATCCGATGTGGCAAAGCGGCCACCGTCCAGCTGCACCATAGGTCTAAGATCCGGCGGTATGACAGGGATTACTTCCAGTATCATCCATTCAGGCCTGTTGCCGGATTTTCGGAATGCCTCCACCACTTCCAGCCGTCTCAATATCCTCACTTTTTTCTGCCCGTTTGCATCTTTAAGTTCGTTTCTCAATTCTTTCGACAGCTTGTCAAGATCTATTTCCTCGAGCAGCTCTTTTACCGCTTCGGCGCCCATTCCAGCTTTGAAAGCGTTGCCGTATTTGTCGCGGTATTCCCTGTATTCTTTCTCGTTTAACAGCTGTTTTTTCGTAAGGGGAGTGTTCCCAGGGTCAATAACCACATATGATGCAAAATATATGACTTTTTCCAGAGATCTGGGCGACATATCAAGCATGAGCCCTATACGGCTGGGTATACCCTTTAAAAACCATATATGGGAAACAGGGGCCGCCAGTTCAATATGGCCCATCCTTTCTCGCCGTACTTTGGACTTTGTAACCTCGACGCCGCAGCGGTCACATACCACACCTTTGTACCTCACTCTCTTGTACTTACCGCAGTGGCATTCCCAGTCTTTTATCGGGCCGAATATTCTTTCGCAAAAAAGGCCCTGTTTTTCAGGCTTCAAAGTCCTGTAATTTATGGTCTCTGGTTTCTTAACCTCACCTTTAGACCATTCCCGGATCTGTTCCGGGGAGGCCAGACCTATTTTTATGGAATCAAAAAAGTTGAGTTCCAGCAACTGTTTCTCTCCCTTCTTTTTTCGATATTCGAAGTTCGAGGCTCAATTAAGGCAAGCTCCATTATAAATCGTCAATATCGTCATCGTATTTATCAACAGGGATAAATTCTTTTTCCAGATCTTCTTCTTCGTTCAAGTCCCCATCATCGTAATCGGTTTTATCGTCATCCTCGGTGTAATCATCGTAAATTATATCTTCTTCCACTTCTTCTGCCTCTTCATCTTCCTCGGCTTCTTCTTCGGTTTCTACGTAATCCCTGCCTGTCTGGACTTCGTCTTCCATGCCTTCAATGTTTACATCCAGCGGCTGTCCCTCATCTTCTTCATCCTCGTCAGTCTCTTTGATTTCAATCTCTTTGGCGTCTTCAGACAAAATCTTGACGTCAAGGCAAAGGGATTGAAGCTCTTTGATCAGAACCTTAAAGGCTTCCGGAATGCCTGGTTCTGGAACATTCTCACCTTTGACAATGGCCTCATAGGTTTTCACCCTGCCCAAAACATCGTCTGATTTTACTGTCAGCAGTTCCTGCAGGGTATAGCTTGCGCCGTAAGCTTCCAGAGCCCAAACTTCCATCTCTCCAAACCTCTGGCCTCCGAACTGTGCTTTTCCCCCAAGGGGTTGCTGGGTCACGAGGGAGTAAGGCCCTGTTGAACGGGCGTGAATCTTATCGTCCACCAGGTGTGCCAGTTTCAGCATATACATGTAGCCCACCGTAATCCGATTATCGAAGTATTCTCCAGAACGGCCATCCCTGAGGTTGGTCTTTCCATCCTCGGGTAGCCCCGCTTTCTTGAGGGTCTCTATTATTTCTTCCTCCCGAGCGCCGTCAAACACAGGCGTGGCCACGTACCACCCCAGGGCTTTAGCTGCCCATCCAAGGTGGGTCTCCAGCACCTGGCCTATGTTCATACGGGAAGGCACACCCAGTGGATTCAAAACTATATCGACCGGAGTGCCGTCGGGCAAAAATGGCATGTCTTCCACGGGAAGTATCCTGGAGATAACGCCCTTGTTGCCGTGCCGCCCAGCCATTTTATCGCCTTCGGATATCTTTCGCTTCTGGGCAATGTACACCCTTACCATCTCATTGACTCCGGGAGGAAGTTCGTCTCCGTTCTCCCGTGTGAAAACTTTTACATCCACTACAATACCGTATTCGCCGTGAGGCACTCTGAGCGAAGTGTCCCTCACCTCCCGGGCCTTTTCGCCAAATATGGCCCTTAGCAGTCGTTCCTCGGCTGTAAGTTCTGTTTCGCCTTTGGGCGTAACTTTTCCTACCAGAATATCTCCCGCCCTGACCTCTGCTCCAATACGTATAATACCTCTTTCATCCAAGTCCTTTAAAGCCTCTTCACCTACATTAGGCACATCTCGGGTTATTTCCTCGGGGCCCAGTTTGGTATCCCTGGCTTCTGCTTCATACTGCTCTATATGAATCGAGGTGAATACATCGTCTTTCACCAGGCGTTCTGAAAGCAGTATAGCATCTTCGTAATTGTAGCCTTCCCAGGGCATAAAAGCTACCAGTACATTTCTGCCGAGAGCCAGTTCGCCGTGATCCGTGGAAGGACCGTCAGCTATTGGTTGGCCTTTTGTCACCCTCTGGCCCTTCTTTACTATAGGTCTTTGGTTTATACAGGTTCCCTGGTTTGACCTCATAAATTTATGCACTTTATACACATCCAGGCCGCCGTCTATATCTCTTCTTACTGCTATTTCGCGGCCGGTAACCCTTTCCACAACACCGTCGTTTTTTGCTAAAATCATTACGCCGGAGTCAATGGCAGCCTTGTACTCAATCCCGGTGCCCACATAGGGAGCATCGGTAACCAACAGCGGCACCGCCTGGCGCTGCATGTTGGACCCCATCAAAGCCCTATTGGCATCATCGTGCTCCAGGAAGGGTATCATAGCCGTAGCCACGCTAACCAGCTGCTTCGGTGAAACGTCCATATAATCCACTTCCTCGGCAGGCACAACAACCGTTTCTTCCCGGTGCCGGGCGGTGATTCGCTTTTGAATAAACCTGCCTTCCTCATCCAAAGGAGCGTTGGCTTGAGCAATGATAAAAGCTTCTTCTTCATCGGCTGTCAGATATTCTATCTCATTTGTGACAACTCCCCGCTCCTTGTCTACCTTCCGGTAAGGAGTTTCAATAAAGCCGTACTGGTTTACTCTGGCATAAGTGCTGAGGGAACCGATGAGGCCAATGTTGGGACCTTCGGGCGTTTCTATAGGACACATGCGGCCGTAATGAGAATGATGCACGTCCCTTACTTCAAAACCTGCTCTTTCCCGCGACAAGCCACCGGGGCCCAGGGCACTCAGCCTTCTCTTGTGCGTCAATTCTGCTAATGGGTTAGTTTGATCCATAAACTGGGAAAGCTGGCTTGAACCAAAGAATTCTTTTATGGCCGCAACTACGGGCCGGATATTTATAAGGCCCTGGGGCGTGATCGTGTCTACATCCTGGATGGTCATCCTTTCTTTGACGACCCTTTCCATGCGCGCCAAACCTATCCTGAACTGGTTCTGCAACAGTTCCCCCACTGATCTTAAGCGGCGGTTGCCCAGATGGTCTATGTCGTCAATTTCTCCGATGCCGTAGGAAAGGTTCAAAAGATAATTTACAGCCGCAACAATATCTTCCACAGTTATGTGTTTTTCAGTGGGAAATCCGTCCTGGCTGCTGTCGGAATATCCGTTACAGATTACTTTTACGGCTTTTTCTCTGGCGTCAGCTCTATCCTCGGAAACCATTACCTTTATTTCTTTTATCTTCAATGATTCCAATTTCTCCGCCATTTTCCTTGAAATCTTCTCGCCCTTTTTCAGCACAATCTCGCCGGTCCGGGGGTCTTCCACATTTTCGGCGCTGATTTTTCCCACTATGCGGTTCCTCAGCCTCAGTTTCTTATTAAATTTATATCTGCCGACATGGGCCAAGTCGTATCGCTTGGGGTCAAAAAACAGCGATTCCAGCAAAGACTTGGCATTTTCCACAGTAGGCGGTTCTCCAGGCCTCAACCTTTTGTATATCTCCAGAAGGGCATCGTTTTGATTTTCGGTATTGTCCTTTTCAAAAGTGCGAAGGATTTTCTCATCCTCGCCCAAAAGTTCCATTATCTGCATGTTGCTGCTGTATCCGAGCGCTCTGAGGAGCGTGGTAATCGGAACCTTTCGGGTCCTGTCCACCCTCACATATATAACTTCATTGGAATCGGTCTCCAGCTCCAGCCAAGCGCCACGGTTGGGAATGATGGTGCCTGAAAAAAGATCTCTTCCGTTTTTATCCCTTTGACGGTCAAAGTACACCCCCGGCGACCGGACCAGCTGGCTCACTATGACCCTTTCCGCTCCATTGATAATAAAGGTGCCGTTCTCAGTCATAAGAGGAAAATCGCCCATGAAAACTTCCTGCTCTTTTACCTCGCCGGTTTCCTTGTTTATAAGCCTTACTTTGACTTTTAAAGGCACGGCATAGGTGGCGTCCCTCTCCCGGCACTCATCCACCGAATATTTAGGATTGTTCTCCAGCGTATAGTCGATGAATTCCAGCACTAAATTTCCGGTAAAGTCCTCTATGGGTGAAACATCCCTGAAAACTTCCGCTAACCCTTCTTCCAGAAACCATTTGTAAGAATTCTTCTGAATTTCTATAAGGTCGGGCATTGACATGACTTCTTCGATTTTGGAATAACTCCATCGGGTGCGTTCCCCCAGTTTAATAGGATGAACCATTAGTTTTTCTCACCCCTTTATATATTAAAAACACAAAGTATGTATCAAACAAAGTTGTCTTTTTCCACATTTTGAGAATGAAATGTCTATTATACTATCTCCTATAACAGGGAAAATTATACAAAAGAGATAAAAAAAGAGCCTGTGGCATGAAATTTGCATATAATCATGCAATTTATTATAATACCACAACGCCCTGATTTTGTCAATAATTGATAAATTTTTTTGTGTCTTTATCTTTGCTTATCCTGATTATCTTTTTATCAATTAACGTTTTTTGTTTTGACAGTATTTACATTAACTACGATTCAGCTTTAGGTAAAAAATAATCCTAACTATAATTATAATCAATACGCAATTATAATCAATACGCGTACAGTTTTCCATAAGGCCTGCTGCTTTTCGGCAAAAGCTTCACAAAGGGAGAAGCTATTATGTCGTCTATTCTCGTTATCCCAAAGTGCCTGCAAAACTCCTCCACTTCTCCTTTTATTTCAACTTTTTCTTCATCTGAAACTTCTTCCACAGCTACATCTTTGCCCACCTGGTTTTTGTTCACTCCGCCGCGAATATATATGACCCCGCCGTGCATGCCGGTGGCTATATAACGACCTGCCACCGGGTCCTTTTCTTTTTTAAAGATTCCCAGCAGTATTAACTTGCCTCCGGCCATGTATTCCCCAAGGAAATCTCCTGCTCTGCCGCCTATCACCATGACGGGGCACTGGTCCTGATACGCCTTCATATGAATGCCTGCCCGGTACCCCACGCTGCCTTTGACAAAAATCTTCCCGGTCCTCATGGAAAGACCGGCCACATTGCCTGCATCACCATGAATAACTATGCTGCCGCTGTTCATGGTATTGCCTATATCGTCCTGCCCGCTGCCGAATACATTTATTTTAGGCCCGTCCATAAAAGCCCCTAAGTCACTTCCCGGTGTGCCGTAAATATTTAAGGTAACCTCTCGATCGAGGCCGGTGCCGATGTATCTTTGGCCCAAAACGTTTACCAGATCAATTTCTTCTACGCCTTTGGACACAGCATCATGAATCCTTTCATTTAACTCCCTGTAATTTAAGCCCTTGGCATCTATTTTCATTCTCTCTCCTCCCCACAAATTCAGGTTTTAAAATTTATATACTCTCCAAACATTTTTATATACTCTATATACTCTATACTCTATATACTCTGCAAACTTTCCAAGTGCAGTTTTGAAAAACCGACGCTTAATTCTTTAAGCTTCCCTCATTTGCCGGCAGGCTTTATGCCCAGCACATCCAGATATACCTCATCCAGGTCCACTCCTCTGAGCCTCTCCCTGCTGCCCCGAAGGCTTTCTATGGAGTTCACTCCCAGAGCGCCCAGGATTTCCTTTATCTCCAAATTCCATGCATTTATCATATTGACAAGCCTTTTTACGCCATCTTCCACCTTGAGGCGCTTTATTAATTCCGGCTTTTGAGTGGCAATGCCCCATGCACAAAGCCCTGTATGACATTTCTGGCACAGGTGACATCCCATGGATACCAGTGCAGCCGTGCCTATGGCCACAGCATCTGCTCCTAGGGCTATTGCCTTAAGCACATCCGCGCTTTGTCTTATGCCACCGCTGGCGACAATTGAGGCCATATGCCTGATACCCTCCCGGCGGAGCTGTTCATCCACCCGTGCCAGAGCCAGTTCTATGGGAATGCCCACATGATCCCGTATAACCTGAGGAGAAGCCCCGGTGCCTCCTCTAAAACCATCAATGGTAATTATATCTGCGCCCGCTCTCACCACGCCGCTGGCAATGGCTGCCACATTGTGTACCGCAGCAATCTTTACTCCCACGGGTTTTTTATACCTGGTGGCTTCCTTCAAAGCATATATCAACTGGCGCAGATCCTCTATGGAATATATGTCGTGATGAGGAGCAGGTGAAATGGCGTCAGTACCGGCTGGTATCCTGCGGGTTCGGGAAATCTCTTCAGTAACCTTTTCGCCCGGAAGATGCCCGCCTATGCCTGGTTTTGCACCCTGTCCGATTTTTATTTCTATGGCGGCGCAGGAATTCAAGTATGAAAGATTTATGCCAAATCTGCCGGAGGCACACTGCACCACGATATGGTCCTTGTATTCAGTCAGCTCCTGCGGAAGGCCGCCTTCCCCAGTATTCATGATGGTGCCCAGCTCTTGGGCAGCCCTGGCCAATATTAACTGCACATTCAGGCTCACAGCGCCGTAAGACATGCCGGCGAAAATTATGGGAGTTTCCAGCTTTATTTGAGGTTCCATTACTGTAGTAAGCTTTATGTCACCTTTTTTATCCTGCCAGAATTCCAGTTTATCGGGCTTTTTGCCGAGATATGTCCGAAGTTCCATTGGTTCCCTTAACGGATCAATGGAAGGATTGGTCACCTGGCATGCGTCCAGCAGCATTTTATCCCAAAAAACCGGATACGGTTTGTCATTGCCAGCCCCCGTAAGTATTTTTGCCCCGGACTCTGACTGTTTCCACAGGTTTTTCAATATATCCTGGCTCCAAAGGTAATTGTCTTTGAATGAAGCCGGATATTTTTCTATCGATATGGCATGAGCGGGGCAAAAAGCAGTACAGCGGTGGCACGCCACACATTTGTCATGATCCGCTACTACCTTGTTTTCTTCAAATCTGAGGGCACCAAAACTGCATTCATTTATACATCTCTTACATTTAATACACGCATCGCTTATCCTTACCATAAATTCAGGCGGTATCATTCTCATGCTCTCTCCTCCAATCTGGCGTACACCGGTTCTCCGCCCTGCGGACTCCATACCTCATCCGGGTCCTGGCACACCTCGCGGATGGCGGATTCTTCCGAAGACATGTAAACCGTATCCTGCTTTCTCGCCACCACCAGCGGCCGCAGCATTATCCTGTCGGTCATGCCTATCATGGAATTGCTGTTAGAAATGATAATGCTGAAGGGCCCGTTTAAAAGAGCGCTGCCATAGACCATTCTGAGGGCGGTCATGGCTTCCTTTTTGTTTTTATCCATCTCGTCTATCTCCTTCCAGAAAGGAGGAGCAAGAGCTGTAAGGGCAATATCCTGCGGAAGATTGTGCTTCCTCATAAGCAGGTCTAGCATGTATACTATCACTTCTGTATCCGTCATAAGTGTACACTCATAGCCAAACATCTCCAAATAGCGCTTGTTGATGCCGTAGGATGAAATCTCGCCGTTGTGCACCACAGCCCAATCAAGAAGCCCAAAAGGATGAGCGCCGCCCCACCAGCCGGGAGTGTTGGTGGGGAATCGACCGTGGGCCGTCCACAGGTAAGCTTCATATTCCTCCAGCCTGAAAAACCGGCTGACATCCTCTGGATATCCCAAGCCTTTGAAAATACCCATATTTTTCCCCGAAGAAAACACAAAGGCTCCGTTAAAGCGAAGATTTATTTTCATTACCACAGACACCACAAAATCCTCTTCCGAATATCCTGCCGGTATTTTGCTCTTTGGAACTTCCAAAAAATACCTCCACAGTATCGGGGTGTTTATAAGGCTCATCTTTTTGCGTATGGGGATGGCCTCGCTTTTTACCAGCACCATACTCTCCTGCAAAAAAGCCTCCACTGAATCCTTTACTCCCTCATCCTCAAACATAATATGAAAAGCATAATAATCCTTAAATTCTGGGTAAATGCCGTAAGCGGCAAAACCTCCCCCCAGACCATTTGACCTTTCGTGCATAACGGCAATAGCATTGGTAATGACATCGCCGCGGATGGCCTTGCCTTTCTCATTCATTATGCCGACGACGGCACAACCTGAAATATCCTTTATCTCTGGTCTTCTGAACAATTTTTCTCCTCCCCATCTTCTCGTTAAATCAAAAACCTTCCGAAAGATTCTCGTCTGGAACCCTCCGAAAGGCTTTTATCCTTACGGTGTAACCGGCAAACAACCCGGTCGGTGCCGCTCGGACCAGTCACATAAAAGCCGGAACCCTAGGCACCCTTCCAACATTAGAGTTGTATCATTGTATACAGTTGTTCAATAATTTTTTATAATTATACAATCAAGTGAATGCGAATGTCAAGATTTGATGTAAGGTTTTATGTTAATTTTATGTAAACAAACGTCCATCCTCGCGGGACATTTAAATAAAATAAGCAAGGTGCATCCTCGCTAAAAAAATATGTGCATTATCTTCTTTCTCTTTTTTTCAATCATGCACACGGCATGGGCAGATATGCCTTCGCCTCGCCCTTCATATCCCATGCCTTCAGTGGTGGTAGCCTTAACACTTATTTTTTCTACTTCAATACCCAAAGCTTCGGCGATGTTTTGCCGCATTTTGGGGATAAACGGCGAAAGCTTCGGCTTCTCAGCGCATATCACCGAGTCGATGTTTACTATGCCAAATCCGGCCTCGCGCAGAAGCTCGCCTACTCTTTTCATCAGCAGTATGCTGCTTATATCCTTAAAGCGCATGTCGGTGTCCGGAAAATGAACTCCAATATCCCCCAACGCCGCAGCTCCCAGCAGTGCGTCGTTTATGGCATGAACCAACACATCTGCATCCGAGTGCCCCAGAAGACCTTTTTCGAAAGGCACTGTCACACCGCCCAGCACCAATTTTCTGCCTTCCACCAGCCTGTGGGCATCAAAGCCCATTCCCACCCTCATATGATTACCTCCTGAAATCTCCGTATCCAAGGCCAATCAAGGTTTCAGCTATAACGATATCTTCCGGAGTTGTTATTTTAATATTTTCATAAGCTCCCTCAATGACGCGCACCGGCAGTCCCATGCGTTCCACCAGCACAGTGTCGTCGGTGCCGTAAAAGCCTTCTCTTCGTGCTTTTTCATGAGCTTCCATTATCAACCCGTAATCAAAGCTCTGGGGGGTCTGCATAGCCCAAAGGCTTTTTCTATCAGGAGTGTTTTTTATTACGTTCCCGCTGCCCACAACTTTTATAGTATCCTTAACCGGCACTGCCACCCCTACGGCTCTGTATTCCCGGGCGGCATGTATACTTTTTTCGATAATGGATTTTGTAATAAAAGGCCTTACAGCATCGTGTATAACAACAATATCGGTTTGAGGGGAAAGTTCCCTCAAACCGTTATATACCGAATCCTGGCGTTCGGCTCCGCCTTCAGTTATCCTTACTTTCTTGAATCTATACCTTTCAACGATTTCTTTTTGGGCAAAGCGCAGGTCATCCTTTCCCACTACCAGTACGATTTCCTTAATCTGACCGATAGATTCAAAAGTGCTGAGGGTATAATATAGTATCGGATGACCTTTTATCGCAAGAAACTGTTTTGGCAAACCGGCATTCATGCGCTTTCCTCTGCCGCCGGCTGCTATAATGGCGCCAACCTGCATAAGATTCACCTCAAGAAAGGGATTTGGGTTTTGCAAAAATCATCCTGCCGGCAGCAGTCTGCAACACGCTCGTCACCATAACGCCAATGGTCTCACCTATATGCTTTTTGCCTCCATCCACAACTATCATGGTACCGTCATCCAGGTAAGCCACCCCCTGGCCGGTTTCCTTGCCGTCTTTTATCACCTGCACCATCATCTCTTCTCCAGGCAACACCACAGGCTTTACCGCATTGGCCAGTTCGTTGATGTTTAATACCTGTACATTTTGAAACTCAGCCACTTTATTCAAGTTGAAGTCATTGGTGATTATTTTACCGTCGAGTATTTGTGCAAGCTTCACTAGCTTGCTGTCTACTTCTGCGATATCATCAAAATTTCCCTCATATATCTCAACATCCACGTTTAGTTCTTTTTGAATTTTATTGAGGATATCCAGTCCTCTCCTGCCCCGGTTCCTCTTCAAGGCATCGGATGAATCAGCTATGTGCCTGAGCTCCTCCAGTACAAAACCAGGTATCACAAGAGTACCTTCAATAAAGCCGGTTTTGCAGATATCAGCTATGCGACCATCGATTATTACGCTGGTGTCCAGTATCTTGGGCTTTACCCAGTTTACGACGGTGGGCGCTGTATTCTTTTTTTGATTCAGCAGATTCGGCAGATTAATTATGCCCGACAGCTCATCCTTTTTTTTGAGAGCTACACTGGCTCCAAGATAACCCAGCACTATATTCGCTATAATTGGAAGATACCCCCCTATCCAGGGAATGCTTACAAAAGCCCTCACAAATAGATTTGCCACCAGAAGACCCATTATCAGGCCCAGAAAACCGTAGAGGATGTCCCTCATGGGAGTCTTTTGCAATTTGCTTTCTATCCACTCTCTTGCCATAGCGCCGCCCTTTATCAGCCCTGAACTCAAAATAAAAAATATGAGTGCGAAAATCAATCCCCCGGCAAGCTCGATTCCAAGCACCGGAATAGAGCCCGCTTCTACCAATTTCAAAACCCGGTTGATGTATAGCGCCAGAGCCATCAGCTGATAGCCCACCAGAAATCCAACAAGCGCTATTGCCATACGTATAATTTTATTGATCACGGTTTCACCTCCTGTTAAAATTATTACCATTTTCCCCCTTTATTTTCCATACATTCAACATTATATAATAAAATGATGATTAAATCCACTCGGAAAATAGTAAAATGTGGTATATATATTAAAAAGGCTCTCAGTCAAATGCGCTTTCAATTAACTGAAGAGCCTCCTCTTCCCCTATACTTTTGCTCAACACTATCTCGCTCATCAAAATATGCTTTGCATTTTCCAGCATTTTGCGCTCTCCCGTGGAAAGCCCTTTTTCTTTTTCCCGAAGGGCCAAGTTTCTAACTACTTCTGCTACCTGAAATATATTTCCGCTTTTTATTTTCTCCATGTTTGCCCTGTAGCGGCGGTTCCAGTTTGAAGACATTTTGCTTTTTTCGCCCCTAAGGACGTTCAACATCTCCTGAATCTCTTCTTCGCCCGCTACTTGTCGAACCCCGATTTCTTTTATGTTATTTATGGGGATCATTACCTTCATATCTCCCATGGGCATCCTCATTACATAATATTTTTGCCTTTCCCCAAGAATCTCGCGCTCTTCTATAGCTTCTATAATCCCTGCTCCATGCATGGGATATACAATCTTGTCCCCTATGTTGAACATTGGAGTCTCCCCCTCGAATACATCTTACAAAAAAAAATAACATATTTCCAGCTTTTTGTCAAGTTAAATTTTAATTATACTATAACCACCATAATGTGTCAATGCATTTTTTTGATTTTCCATCGTTTTGTTTAAGGGCTTATACAGATTTTTTTCTTACCATTTGACAAAAGCTCCATATGGCAGCTATAATTAATGATAGAAAAAACGAGGGGGAGTTTAACGTGAAAGATTTGATCTGCGATGAGTTTCAGGATGCCGTCTCCAATTGTCTTGTGAGGCACCGGAGCATTCTCGACGTGCTTACAAAAATCCAGGAAACTTCCGCCAGAGTAAACAGAGCAGTGGCAAAATCGGTAACCAGCTGTGGATGCCTGCAAATAAACGCCAAAAAGCAGCAAATACCCACTAATATTAAGCTGCAGGAACTAGGCTCTTACATGGAAACTCACTTGAAGGGCGAGCTTTGCCCCTCCTGTAGGGAAGTGCTGGAGCAGGAGCTGGGAAACCACCTCTTTTATCTGGCTGCCCTTTGCAACCTGCTGGACCTGAATATTTACGATGTACTGCTGAGCGAAAATGAAAAGCTGTCAACTCTCGGTATCTACAATATGTCGTAAGAGGTCTTAAAGCCAAATGCAGCAAATATCGTAAATTGAAGAAGCGGCCGGGCAAATATATGCTATCATTACAGCAGACTTGCTTCCACCGCCTCTTTCACGGTCCTCACCCCTTCAATCTTAATTTTTAACCCTCGAAGCTCCGCTGCATTTTCATAAGGTATTACGGCTTCGGCAAATCCTAGTTTCGCCGCTTCCTGTACCCGCCGTTCCATAAAACCCGCTGACCTCACTTCGCCTGCCAGGCCCACTTCTCCTATGATCACCATATTTTCCCGCACAGGGCGGTTTTTAAAACTCGAAGCCATCGCCACCGCTGCTGCAAGGTCGGCTGCCGGTTCTTCTATTTTTATGCCGCCTGCCACATTGATGTATACGTCTTCCCGGCTCATGGAATACCCTAGCTTTTTTTCCAGGACTGCCACCAGGAGCATAGCCCTGTTATAATCCATACCAGAAGTCTGGCGCCGCGGTATGTTGAATCCAGAATCCGACACCAACGCCTGCACTTCCACCAAGAGGGGCCTTGTACCCTCTAAAACGCATGCAACAGCGGAACCCGAGACGCCCCGGAGTTTCCCCGACAGAAGATATTTCGACGGGCTTTCCACCTCCACAAGCCCCTTGTCCCTCATCTCAAAAATGCCTATCTCGTTTGTGGAGCCAAACCTGTTTTTTACAGCCCTCAAAATCCGGTAGGAATGATACCGTTCCCCTTCAAAATACAGCACGCAATCCACCATATGTTCCAACAGTTTCGGGCCAGCCAGGCTCCCTTCTTTTGTGACATGCCCGACCACAAATATGGCGGGCCCGGCATCTTTGGCGAGCTTCATTAACCTCACTGTAGCTTCTCTTATTTGGCTGACACTCCCCGGACCAGAATCCATCTCTGGGGAATACACAGTCTGAATGGAGTCTATCACCGCCACAGGCGGCGAAAGTTCCCTCACCGCATTTTCGATGACGTTTATGTCGTTTTCGGCCAGAATGTACAACTGCCCTCCAGCTATTCCAAGCCTGCTCGCTCTCAGTTTTAACTGCTTCGCCGATTCCTCTCCAGATACATAAAGTACCTTGTTTTGAGCGCTTAAAAAACCGCAAGCCTGGAGCATGAGAGTGGATTTGCCTATGCCGGGGTCTCCTCCCACAAGCACTAGGCTGCCAGGGACTATGCCGCCGCCGAGCACCCGATCCAGTTCAGCCATCGATGTGACTATGCGCTCTTCTTCTGAATACTCCACCACATCTATGAGCTCAGGCTTTGCTCCATTGGAAGCGCTTTTGTTTGCGGGGTGCACCGTCTCCTCCACAATGCTGTTCCAGCTTCCACACTCAGGGCATCTGCCCATCCATTTCACAGCTATAGAGCCGCACTGTTGACACACATACCGCTTTTTTTCCTTCAATGTTTCCTCTCCCCACTATACCAGCAGTTGGATGCTAAAATTCTGTTTAAATAATTATATCATAATTCACCTAATCTGCCAGCAAGGTTAATGTTAAAAAATGGAGATAGGCTTTTGACCTATCTCCTCTTGGCGTGATAACTAAATCCAATCTCCATGTTCAAAGTTTTGCTATGTCTGTCGGTTTGTCACCACAACTTCTTTTTTCTTGAATGTGAGTTCGCCATCGTGCACGTCAATTAAAACTGTATCTCCCGCAGAAATATTGCCTTTGAGTAATTCTTCAGACAGCCGGTCCTCGATTCGCTTTTGAATTGCTCTTCTCAAGGGCCTAGCGCCGTACATCGGATCAAAACCTTCCTTGGCCAGTAAATCTTTTGCTGCATCGGTGACTTCAATAGATATGTCGTTTTCTTTCAATCTTTCATTCACTTCATTTATCATAAGAGTCACAATAGACCTGATGTTTTCTTGCGTCAAGGCGTGGAATACTATGATTTCATCAACCCTGTTCAAAAATTCCGGTCTGAATGTGCGGCGAAGTTCATCCAGTACCCTATCCTTCATGTTTGCATAATTCTTTTCTTCCTCTTGTTCGGGAGTAAAGCCCATCACTCTGGATTTTTGAATCAGATTCGCACCGACATTGGAAGTCATAATCACTATGGTATTTTTAAAGTCCACAGTCCTGCCTTTGGAATCAGTAAGTCTGCCATCTTCCAGAATCTGCAGGAGTATATTGAAAACATCGGGGTGTGCTTTTTCTATTTCATCAAAAAGCACTACGGAATAAGGCTTCCTGCGCACCTTTTCAGTGAGTTCTCCGCCTTCCTCATATCCCACATATCCTGGAGGCGCTCCAAGCATCCTGGAGACGGCAAACTTCTCCATGTATTCGGACATATCCAGCCTGATCATGGCGTTCTCATCGCCAAACATGGCGTCTGCCAAAGCTCTGGCCAGCTCCGTCTTGCCAACGCCGGTGGGGCCTAGGAATATGAACGAACCGATTGGCCTTGAAGGGTCTTTTAGCCCAGCCCTTGCCCTTCTCAGGGCTCTGGCAATGGCTCTCACCGCCTCGTCCTGCCCTATTACCCTCTTGTGGAGTATTTCTTCCATCTTAAGCAGGCGTTCGGATTCTTCTTCAGCCAGGCGCTTTACAGGTATTCCAGTCCAGCTCGATACTATCTGGGCTATATCCTCTTCAGTAACAGTGGTATGATCCAGCTTGTGTTCCTTATGCCATTTTTCCTTCAAGCTTTCTACTTTCGCTTTAATCTCCTGTTCTTTGTCTCTGAGCCTGGCGGCTTTTTCAAATTCTTGTGCCTTTATCGCTGCATCCTTTTCCTTGCGCACAGCATCCAGCTCATCCTCCAGTTCCTTCAACTCGGGAGGGGTGGTGAGGGTCTTCAGGCGGACTCTTGAAGCGGCTTCGTCAATTAAATCAATCGCTTTGTCAGGCAGAAAACGGTCGGTGATGTACCTGTGTGACAGCTTAGCTGCAGCCACAAGCGCTTCATCCGATATTTTCACGCGGTGGTGGGCTTCATAACGGTCTCTCAAGCCCTGAAGTATGCTTATAGTATCCTCTACAGAAGGCTCTTCCACCATTATGGGCTGGAAACGCCTTTCCAGAGCTGGATCCTTCTCTACGTGTTTCCTGTATTCATCAAGGGTGGTGGCTCCAATGGTCTGGAGTTCACCCCTGGCAAGAGCCGGCTTCAGTATATTGGAAGCGTCAATGGCACCTTCGGCGGCTCCGGCTCCTATGATGGTATGCATTTCATCAATGAAAAGTATCACATTGCCTGCCTGCTTTATTTCATTTATCACTTTTTTTAGTCTTTCTTCGAATTCTCCCCGGAATTTTGTGCCCGCTACCATAGAAGCCATATCCAGGCTCACCACTCTTTTCCCCTTTAAAATCTCGGGCACATCCTGTTCGATGATTCTCTGAGCCAGGCCTTCCACCACCGCAGTCTTGCCCACACCGGGCTCCCCTATAAGGCACGGGTTGTTCTTGGTGCGGCGCGTTAACACCTGCAGTACCCTTTCAATTTCTTTCTGCCGCCCTATCACCGGATCCAGTTTCCCTTCTGAAGCCAGTTCAGTCAGGTCTCTGCCAAATTGGTTAAGGGTAGGGGTGTTAGCGGGCTTTTTATACGTGGAGGCGGTTTTGGGGTCCGTCCCCAAAAGGTTCAATACCTCTGCCTGAGCTTTTTCCATGCTAATCCCAAGGTTTGTCAATACCTGGGCTGCGACCCCCTCCCCTTCCCGGATGAGGCCCAGCAGAATATGCTCAGTGCCCACATAATTGTGGCCCAGCTTCCGAGATTCATCCATAGCCAGTTCCATAACCCGTTTCGCCCTGGGAGTATAGCCTATGGGCCCTTGGATGGCAAAAGGCCCTACGCCTATCATCATCTCCACCTGCTGCCGGACTTTTTGTATATCGACGCCCATATTTTTCAACGCTCTGGCGGCTACCCCTTCGCCTTCACGGATAAGTCCCAGCAGCAGATGTTCCGTTCCGACTACATTGTGGTTGAGCCGCCTTGCCTCTTCTTGGGCATATGCCACCACTTTTTGCGCTCTTTCAGTAAATTTTCCATTCATTTTCATTCACCTCATTTCATCATTTTTTGCCTGATAAAATTAGCTCTGCTCAAATCCCTTTCTGTAGGCGAAAGGGGTCTGCCGGATATTTCCTGAATATAGGCGGGACCTGTTAATATAAATAACTGATTTATATCCTGGGGGTTAAGATTTTTTATTATACCCATGTCCACTCCCAATCTTACATCAGATATAAATGCCAGGGCTTCCTGAGAACTCATAAGCCTTGCATTAGTAAGCAACCCGTACGACCTTAAAATTTTATCTTCCACCCGTAACTTTGCCTCGCCCGACAGGTTTTGCCGGGCCTTTCGCTCGCTGGTTATTATCTGGCGGGCCACACCGGTCAGATTGCGAATGATATCCTCTTCTGATTTTCCAAGCGTTATCTGGTTCGATATCTGATAAAGATTACCGTTTGCCTGAGTCCCTTCTCCATATAGGCCTCGTACCACCAAACCCAGCTGGGTTATGGTAGAAAATATCTGACCTATTTGATTCATCATAGTAAGCACCGGAAGATGCATCATGACCGATGCTCTTATGCCTGTGCCCACATTGGTGGGGCACGCCGTAAGGTAACCTATTCTTTCATCAAATGCAAAATCCAATTTTTCTTCCAACACATCGTCAACTTTGTCAGCCAGGTCATAAGCCTTCTCCGGGTTCAAACCGGGGAACATCGTCTGAATCCTCAGGTGGTCTTCTTCATTTATCATTATACTGATAGTCCTATCCTGATTTATAATTACTGCTCCTTTTTTCGAATTCGAAAGGTCCAGGCTTATGAGGTGCATTTCTACCATCATTTTCTTCTGCTCATATGAAAGCTCATCCATTATATAAAGCTCAGCATCCCTTGAAAGCACCGGATTTGCCCTGAAGGCTTCATAGACCTGGTTTATGATTTCCCTTGCTCCGGATTCCGATAGGAGATGCGGAAATGGAACGTCCTTAAGGTTTCGGGCAAGTCTAACCCTGCTGCTGATAACAATATCCCCATCAGGCCCGGGAGTATTTATCCAACCTATCCTGGTAGGATCAACCAATTCACTTTCTCCCATTCCTACACCTCCTATTCCTTATTTTTCTTTTGCTCAATCTCTTTTATTCTATCCCTGATCACAGCCGCCCTTTCGTATTCCTCAGCATTTATGGCTTCTTGCAGTTCTCTTTTTAATCTGTTTATTTCATTTTTCAGCCTTATATCGTTGCCGCTGCGGCGGGGCACTTTGCCCACATGGTAGGTCTTACCGTGGATCCTCCTGAGCATGGGATCCAGCTGTCCCTTGAAAGAGTTGTAGCAGTTGCTGCATCCGAAACGGCCGGTTTCGGTGAACCTTGGGAAAGTCAACCCGCAGCGGTTACACCTGAGTTCATCGGATTTTTGCCTGATTTGCTGCGGTTCTTCAAAAAAGCTGGATAAAAATTTCCCCAGAGAAAATCCCGGAACGTCATCAAAATCAAAGGGATTCATACCGACAGAAATGCCCATGTGTTTTTGCCTTGCACACTCTTCGCATAAATGCATCTGGCTTTTTTCGCCGTTGACAATTTTTGTGATATGCACAGTGGCAGGACGCATATTGCACTCCTGACACATCATGATAATTCTCCCCCTTTCCTTGCTTCATAGTCCATAATGGCAGTAATCACAGACTTCAATATCCTTGCCCTAAGTCTATCCCTCTCGGGAAGAGGTATTCCCAGATTATAGCGATTTATAACCGCATTGAGGATTTCTTTTTCCCTCTCACTTATCACCTTTTCTTCCCTTAGCCTTGTAATGAGGGCTCGAGCTTCAGAACCAGATATGGAATCTCCTATATAATCTATAATTTCCTTTAAAAACTCATCTTCTCTTATTTTTAGCTTCCTGATGCGGATGTATCCTCCTCCTCCCCTGCGGCTTTCGACGAAGTAACCCCTTTCCAGGGTGAATCGGGTAGTGAGCACATAATTTATCTGAGAAGGCGCACACCCGAATCGGTTAGCCATTTCGTTCCGTTGAATGTCCAAAATGCCGCCGGGTATTCTGCTGAACATGTCTTTTATAAAATCCTCGATGAGGTCTGCAAGATTCGCCATTAAATTCCCCCTCTCACCGATGATTTGACTTTCCCTGACCTTCAATTATATTATATTTCACTTATGAAAATTTTGCAACCCCTTTCAAAAATTTCTTTTTGAAAGGAATAATGATTCTGGTGTGAAAAGACTTTTTACACCAAAATCAATAATAAGATATGTAAAGCAACAAGAGGGAGGCTTTGCTTCTCCCTCTGGTAAACACTTATCCCTTTTTGCTACGCTTCTTTTTTCCGTTTTTCAGTTCTTCAGAAATCTCCATGAGGTGGTTTGCCCTTTCTTCCTGCTCTTCGGAAGAAGTCCATCCCATAAGGCTCGGAATGATTTCGCCGTACATGGTATCGTCCATCAATTCATCTTCCATCAGGCTATCAACTTTCTTTTTGCGGATATCCTCCTCCCGTTTTGTCACCTGCCCCGTACGATTTTTGGAGGCTTTTGGAGTCTTCATCAGCATGCCCTCCTTTTAGATTATACACTTTAAGTTTCTCCTAAAGGCAGGGCATACATACCGATACCTGCAGGAAGATTATGGCACAAATCAACCCGCAGCCTGATTTGCTTCCGCTATTATTTTTTCTGCCAGCTGTGCAGGAACCTCCTCATAATGGCTGAATTTGGAAGTGAAGGAACCGCGACCCTGAGTCATGGAACGAAGGTCTGTCGCATAGCGGAACATTTCCGCCATAGGAGCCTGGGCCTTTATATGCTGCATTCCATTTCTGGGCTCCATGCCCAATATCCTGCCCCTGCGCTTATTGAGATCACCGATAATGTCTCCCATATAGCTTTCGGGCACCACCACTTCCACATCCATAATAGGTTCCAGCAACACCGGCTTCGCCTGAGAGGTGCCCTTCTTGAAAGCCATGGAAGCCGCTATTTTGAATGCCATTTCCGAAGAATCCACTGGGTGGAATGACCCGTCATAAAGGATAACCTTAACTCCCACCACGGGATAACCTGCCAGTTCACCAGATTTGAGGGATTCCCTTATTCCTTTTTCCACTGCTGGAATATATTGTTTTGGAACAGCTCCTCCGAAAATCTTATCTTCAAATTCAAATCCATCCTCAGAATCAAGAGGCTGAAGTTCCAGCCATACATGACCATACTGGCCACGGCCGCCGCTCTGTTTCTTGTGTTTGCCTTCCACCTTGACCGAAGCCCGTATGGTCTCCCGATAAGGCACTTTCGGCAAATCCAAAAGCACTTCCGTCCCAAATTTGTTAGCCAGCTTGCCTGCCAGCACTTCCAGGTGAATCTCACCCATCCCCGAAACAAGGAGCTGACCGGTTTCAGTATTTTTAATGACTTCAAAGGTCCTGTCTTCTTCCATGAGCCTCGAGAGGCCGGCGGATATCTTTTCCTCGTCGCCCTGGGATTTTGGATGGACAGCCATGGACAGCACCGGTTTCGGAAATTCAATGCCCGAAAGTATAACAGGATGGTCGCTGTCCGTCAGCGTATCGTTAGTTGATGTGTACTGCAGTTTTGCCACTGCGGCAATATCGCCAGCCACCACTTCTGACAGGTTTTCCTGCTTTTTGCCTTTCATCGCGTAGAGCTGACCTATTTTTTCACTCTCGCCTTTTGTAGCATTATATACAGTTGAATCGGACTTTATCTTTCCAGAAAAAACTTTAAAAACCGTTAATTTCCCCACGTACGGGTCCGCCATGGTCTTAAATACCAGCGCCGACAAGGGCCCATCTGCCCTGCATTCCCTTGTCTCTTCCTCTTTTGTGAGCGGATTTACGCCCTTTTCGGCAGCTCTGTCGCAGGGAGAAGGCATATAATCGCATATGGTGTCCAAAAGCAAGCTTATTCCCTTGTTGGTAAGGGCTGAACCGCAGAGTATCGGATAAATCTCGCCTTTTAGCACACCCCTTCGCAGGCCCTTTTGTATTTCTTCTTCGGTCAGTTCTTCACCCTCTAGGTATTTGGTGAGGAGATCATCATCGGTTTCAGCCACAGCTTCCACCAGCATTGAGCGGTAATTTTCCATCTCGGTTTTCAATTCCTCCGGTATGGCGCCCTCTTTTGCACCTTTTGCCTCAAAAGTGTAGGCTTTCTTATGCACTATATCAACCACACCTTTGAAGTCGGCTTCGGCACCTATGGGAAGTTGGAACGGCACGGCTTTCTGCCCAAAAAGCTGCCGTATCTGATCCACCACTTTAAAGAAATTGGCGTTTTCGCGATCCATTTTGTTTATGAAAAAAATTTGGGGCAAACCCGCTTCATCAGCATATTTTTTCACCTGTTCCGTGCCGACTTCGACACCCGATACAGCACACGTCACTATGATGGCGCTTTCCACCACGCGGATAGCGCTTTTTACTTCCCCAACAAAATCAAAATAACCTGGAGTATCCAGTATGTTTATTTTATTATTCTTCCATTCACAAGGCGCAAACGCGGTGGATATGGATATTTTCCTTTTGATTTCCTCGGGGTCAAAATCACAGGTGGTATTCCCTTCATCAACTTTTCCTAGGCGATCTATGGCGCCGGATGTGTAAAGCATGGCTTCAGCCAGAGATGTCTTGCCGGATCCACTGTGAGCAATCAAACCTATATTTCTTATCATTTCACTCTTGTAGCTTTTCAAACCTGATCTCCTCCTTGTCGTTCCTTCGATAATATTTTTTGAATTAACTTTATTATATTTATTCTACTTTGATTTTGTTTTTTCCTGCTAAATTTTCTTTACAAATTTTATAAAAAAAAACTGCCAATTTTTTGGCAGAAAATGGACTGTCTTTACGTCTGAGTATAATTGGGGGATTCCCTTGTTATATATATATCGTGGGGATGGCTTTCCCTGAGGCCCTCCGATGTAATCCGTATAAATTTCGCCTTCTTTAGTTCTTCTATGTTTTTAGCGCCGCAGTAGCCCATGCCCGCCCGGAGGCCTCCCACCAACTGGTACACCGTCTCCGAAAGCGGCCCTTTATAGGGGACCCTGCCTTCCACTCCTTCGGGAACAAACTTTTTAACATCTTCCTGAAAATAGCGGTCCTTGCTTCCTTCCTCCATGGCACCCACGGAACCCATGCCGCGGTATACCTTGAAACTTCTTCCCTTATATATCTCAATTTCGCCAGGGCTTTCCTCAGTGCCTGCAAAAAGGTTGCCCAGCATCACTGAATCGGCTCCAGCCGCAATAGCTTTGACAATATCTCCCGAATATTTTATGCCTCCGTCAGCGATAATTGGAATATTGTAATTCTTGGCTTCTTCGGCACAGTCGTATATGGCGGTGATCTGAGGCACCCCTATGCCCGCCACCACCCTGGTGGTGCAGATGGAGCCAGGGCCCATGCCCACCTTTACAGCGTCTGCCCCAGCTTTTATCAAATCCCTAGTGGCTTCAGCGGTTGCTACATTTCCAGCTATAACCTGCAGCTCCGGATATTTATTCTTTATGCGGCGGACTGCATCAATCACACCTTTGGAGTGCCCATGCGCCGTATCCACCACCACCACATCCACCTTGGCGTCCACCAGCGCCTTCAAGCGGTCATCCATATCCCTGCCCACACCCACTGCCGCTCCGACCAGCAGCCTGCCGCTGCTGTCCTTGGCAGAATTGGGATATTTTATGGCTTTCTCAATGTCTTTTATAGTAATCAATCCTTTGAGACGATAATCTTTATCAACTATCGGCAATTTTTCTATTTTGTGCTTTTTCAAAATTTCTTTAGCTTCATCCAAAGTGGTGCCTTCCGGCGCGGTTACCAAATTTTCCTTCGTCATTACATCCTTTATCTTCTTATTCATGTCATCTTCAAACCGCAGGTCCCGGTTGGTTATAATTCCCACCAATTTTCCGTTTTCGGTAATGGGCACTCCGGATATCCTGTAATGCTCCATGAGTTCCAGTGCATCTCTTATTCTATTCTCTGGGGAAAGGTAAAACGGATCAACAATGACGCCATGCTCGGACCTTTTTACCTTATCCACTTCCATAGCCTGTTTTTCAATGGACATGTTTTTATGGATAATTCCTATGCCGCCCTCCCTAGCCAGAGCTATAGCAAGCCTTGCCTCAGTAACCGTATCCATGCCAGCGCTGACAATGGGGATATTCAGGCGAATCTTATTTGTAAGCCTGGTGCTCACATCCACATCCTTTGGAAGCACTTCGGACTTTGCCGGTAAGACCAGCACATCGTCGAAGCTCAAGCCTTCCTTTAAAAATTTATCCAAGACATTCGCCCCCATAATAAAAAATGTTTAATTCCAAATCCTCAAATTTATTATGCCAAATATTATCAAAGTTTTCCGGACATGTCAAGGCTGTGCAGCATATTTGTTTTGTAGATTAAAACCTGCAGGGATAAGGAATGTTATATTTACAAAACCTATATCAAATGATAATATATTAACTAAAGGCATGTTTCAGCAATATAAATCGATTTTGCTCATCGCCGTCTCATATGTTTTTTATCCAAAATAAAGGGGAGTAGTTCAGCCTTCGGGCTTTGGAAGCTCAACACGCTGGCAGATTCGCCCGCCAGGGCTTTTTTGCCTGGGCTTTCACCGCAATTTGCGGGAATGAGACCTTTATTTCGACAGTATTTGTCGAAATAAAGGCCTATTTTTTGCACATCATAATTTAAAACTGGAGGGATAATAAAATGAGCTTTTTTAAACTGTTTATCATGGCTTTCAGTATGCTGTTTCTAGCTGAAATGGGGGACAAGACCCAGCTTGCGGTTTTCACTCTGGTGACCCAATATAATAAGCCTCTGCCGGTTTTTCTAGGAGCTTCTCTGGCACTCATACTGGTTACCCTCATAGGAACTCTTTTCGGAAATCTGGTGGCCCGGCACGTCCCTACAGCATACCTCAAGCTCATTGCAGGCATATTGTTTGTGGGCATTGGAATCTTTGTGCTAATGGATGCAGTGCCGGATGTTATCCACCAACTGGGGCGCGAGTAGACAAAAGCCCGAACGTTAATCTTGTTCGGGCTTTTTCCTACTCGTAGCGCAGCGCATCGATGGGTTTTAAATTGCCTGCTTTGTTTGCTGGATAGATGCCGAAAAACACTCCAACAATTATGGAAAAACCGAAAGCTATCAAAACCACCGGCAATGTTGTTTTCGTGCTCATGCTGAAAGCCTTACCTAGCCCCCAGCTCAAAAGATATCCTACAGCAACTCCGATAACGCCGCCAATACCGCTCAAAACCAGAGACTCTATCAGGAATTGATTTAATATGTCTATCTTTCTAGCTCCCAGCGCCTTCCTTATGCCTATTTCTCGAGTGCGCTCCGTCACGGAAACCAACATGATGTTCATAATCCCTATGCCTCCCACCAGAAGGGAAATTGCGGCAATTCCCCCCAGCATCATGGTCATGGTTTTTGAAGTTTCATTTATTGTATCCAGCATTTCGCTCTGATCAAATATCCGGTAAGCATAGTTTTCATCTTCAGACTTTACTCTGTAGATTTTATCGAGTTTTGTAGATATTTCGGTCTTGGCAGAAGACACCGCTTCTTTTCCGGCAGCCTGTATGTATATGGTCCTGACCCCCCTTGACTGCAAAATCCTTTCTGCCACCGTTATTGGAATAAACACCTGCTCGTCGGTGGAACCCATCATGGAACTGGACGATTTCATTACGCCTATTACCTTAAAATTGTATCCCTTTATTTTTACGGTCTGACCTATGGGGTCCACAAACCCGAACAGATTGCTGGCTATCCCGGACCCCAGCACTGCAACTTTCCTTCGCATGTCTACGTCCTGGGAGATGAAAAATCTTCCGCTGGAAACACTGTAGTTTCTTACCGCCGGCAAATACTCATTGGTCCCCTGAAGCTGAACATTTTCTTCATTCTCATTGCCGTGTTCCACCGTCACTGAATCTGAAATAATTGGTGCCACACCGCTGATGTATGGACTTTTTAAAAATTCCATGGCCTGTTCATAGCTGAGGGTGGTATTTGCTCCTCTACCCATGATGTTCACCGTGAGCAGGTTGGCCCCCATGCTCTGTATCTGTTCAGTCACTTTTGCAGTGGTGCCCTGGCCGATGGATACCAACCCTATAACCGAAGTAACTCCTATGATTATACCCAGCATGGTCAAAAAAGAGCGCAGCTTGTTATCTATGATGCCTCTGAAGGCAAGTTTTATCGTCTGGAGTATATCCATTCAACCTACCACCTTTTCATCTTTTACTATCTTGCCGTCCTGTATATGAACATTCCTTTGAGCCTGTTTGGCAATATTTAAATCATGGGTAATCAGTATTATTGTTTTGCCATTTTTATTTAACGTTTTCATTATTTCCATTATTTCCCGGCCTGACTTCGTATCAAGGTTGCCTGTAGGCTCATCACCCAGGATAACAGGAGGGTCTGCAGCCAGAGCTCGGGCTATGGCCACCCTCTGCTGCTGCCCTCCTGAAAGCTCCTTGGGTTTATGGTGCAGCCTTTCACCTAGCCCCACGGCTTCCAGCATTTCCCTTGCCCGTTTTCTTCGAAAAGCAGCACTCTTACCTGCATACATGAGGGGCAACTCCACATTTTCCAGGGCTGTGAGCTTCGGCAGCAAATTGAAATTCTGGAACACAAAGCCAATGCGCCGGTTCCTTATGGCTGCCAGTTCATTGTCATTTAACCTCGAAACATCCCTGCCTTCGAATTCATATTTGCCCTTAGTGGGTGTATCAAGGCATCCGAGAATGTTCATAAGCGTTGATTTTCCAGAGCCGGAAGGCCCCACGATGGCCACAAATTCGCCTTCGTCTATTTTTAAACTGACATCATCCAGGGCATGTACAGCCGTATCACCCATTTTATAAATCTTATATACGTTTTCAAGATTTATTACCACGTCATCACCCCCTGGGGCCCCCTCCCATAGGCATTGGGCCCATAGGCGGACCGCCCTGCCTGTTGCTGGAACTGCTCGATGTGGAACTGGTCGGCACGAGTACCATATCCCCTTCGTTCAAACCGCTCACAATCTCGATATAATCGTCATTGCTGATGCCGGTTTTGATTTCTACCATATTCATTGAAAAACGCCTGCTGCCGTTGTCTCTGCTGTTATTGGCGTTTTTACCATTTTTCCCTCCATTTTCCTGTGTGCCTGAATTTTCACTTCTTACCGGAATGACATAGCTTTTGCCGTCCTTCTGCTGTACCGCTGCTATTGGCAGCATCAGCACATTCTGTTTTTTCGCCACAGTGAGCTCCGCATCTACAGTCATGCCGGCCTTAAGTTTCGGTGTCTTATCCATGGTTACAGTGACATCGAAGGTGGAAACGTTGTTCTGGCTGGTCCCCTCGTCAGCAATTTTTTCCACCGTGCCCTCAAAAACTTCTCCGGGCACCGCATCCGATGTTATCTTGACCGGCATTCCCACTTTAACTTTGTTAATATCGAGTTCATCTATTGAAAGGACCACCTGCATCTTTGAGTAATCCACAATGACAGCTGCCGCTTCATTAGAAGAACTGCTGCTGTTGTTTGACACCTTTATGAGGTCGCCTTCCCTGACGTTTTGTTCAATTATAGTTCCGTCAATGGGCGCATAAACCAGCAGGTTCTTCTTGTCTTCCAGCTTGGACTGCAAATCCAGCTCCGCCTGATGGAGTGCAAGCTGCATTTCTTCTATATTAGATTCAATATCTTCATCATCCAGTAAAAACAGTTTCTGGCCTTTTTTGACCGTATCCCCTTCTTCCACATATACTTTTTTTATTTTTGAAGATATTTCAGGTTTTATCTCTACAGTATCCATCGGCTCCACATTCGCCTGCTCCAAAGCCTGTTCCTTACCGCTGTCCGTTATTATGTATACCTGCGTTGGCTTATCTTCTCCTTCAACATAATAGTTCCCATCAATTTCTACAGTCACGTAATAATACCGGGCACCTGAAGATGATGGCGTTGCAGCATTTTCTACTTTTGTCACTTTGCCATAAACAGAAGATAAATAATCCAGAAAAAACACTTCTGCCTTTTGCCCCACCTTTATATTTTTTATCTGGGCAGAGTTAAAAGGCGCTCTCACCTTATTCTTATTTTCATTCAGAGTGGTTGCAAGCACCGTGCTTTCACTTACCGAATCCCCCACATCCACATCAATTGATTTTACAACTCCATCTTCCGGTGCGTATACGACAATCTTATTCCTCTGCTTGAGCGCCTCATCCAGATTCAATTTCGCCTGGGTTACAGAAAGCTGTGCTTTCTGTAAATTTATCTCCAGGGTCGGGTCCTCCAGTTCATAAAGCAAATCTCCCTTTTTTACAGTGTCTCCCTCCTTATGATAAACCTTCTTTACAGTGCCGTCCACTTTTAAGTAAATCGTATCCTGATCCATCGGCTCAAGGGTGCCTGATGCAGAAAGTGTAACTTCCAGGTCGCCCCGGGTCACTCTGGCTATGGATGAAGTCTGAGCCAAGGTTTTCTTTGAAGAATTATTCCCACTCCACCATTTATAACCGGCAAAAGCCAACGCAGCAATTAGAATGATAACGATAGATGTTTTGATTAATTTTTTTGGCAATGCATAAACCTCCATTCTTTAAAATTTATATTAAATTTTTTTTTAGTATACCATTTATTGGTGATAAATCGGTGAGAAAAACCTTAAGAATTTCTTAAGATCGATTTTTTTATCAAATCATCGCACAAGAAGCTCTGTTAATTATCTCAGAAAAAAGCTTAATATTCAACCGCCAGCTTTCCAGCAGTGTATGCGTCTTATAAATTCAAAGGCTGTGCCAGAAAAACAAAAGTCCGGTTGACCCGGACTTTTGTATATTTTTCATTTTACAAGCCACTATCACATATCTGAAACATTTTCTATAATATATCCTTCCATCAGATCTGATTCACTTGCTTTAATCACAGAAATATCCAATTTCTGCATAATCTGACGCAATATAATCACACCTGCAGTAATTATATCGGCGCGCTGGGGCGATATGCCCGGTATTTTTTTTCTTTCTTCTGTAGTCATACGGCATAAGGATTCAAACACAGTTTTCACGTCTTCCTGTTTCATAGAAAAGCCGTGCACCTTTGCCGGATCGTATACTGTAAGTTTCTGTATCATAGCCGCCAGGGACGTGATGGTTCCACCTACGCCCACCGCAGTAAAAAAACCGTCTTTTAGCATTGAAGCTCTGCGCTGTACAAAGTTTTCCATCAATTCATTTACTGCAGATTGTGCCGTCTGAATCTCTTCATCGATTGGCGGGTCCGAATGCAGGTACTTTTGAGTCAAGCGTACAGCCCCCGCGGGAATACTAAAACTTTCAAAGCCTTCATCATCTCCCACGCAAAATTCCGTCGAGCCGCCGCCGATGTCCACCACCAGAGCACTCCCTTTAATGCCCAGGCCCGCTCTTGCGCCTTTAAAAGAAAGAACACCTTCCTTTTCCCCCGATATAATCTCTACATCGATCCCTATCTTTTCTCTTATAATATGGATAAAATCCTTTCCGTTCACTGCCTCTCTCACTGCGCTGGTGGCAAAAGCCAGTATTTTATCGCATTTATTGTCCTTAGCTATTTTTTTAAAAAACTCCAGCGCCGAAATCGTGTCATGCATGGAGGCTTCATCCAGCCTACCGTTCTTTGCCACTCCCCTCCCCAGCCGGGTGGTAATAAGCCTTTTGTCCAAAGAAACAACTTTTTTTGCAGTATATTCCCCCAGAAGCAGCCTTATAGAATTGGAGCCCATATCAATAACCGCGACCCTCATATCCCATAATCCCTCCATAAAACGAGTTAGTGAGTCAGGGGACGGATTCCTTGACTCACTAAATCAAACTTAAAATCCGGGGTAACCCCGGATATATACGCACCTTCACAATTATTTTATTTAATAGAAAATAAAATTAGTAAATTATATAAATGCTAGTAAGTCGCTCTTTTCCTCCCATATGAACCCCTTTTGGATTCATGGCTTTTTCTGATATCCAGAAGTCTTTCCTCGCTATCCTTCATAAACTTGGCCAGCTTATCCTCAAAACTGAGATTATCCCTTTCTTTAGACCTTCTGTCGCGGGAGCTTTCGTTTAGCTTTCGTATAGAAAGGCTCACTTTTCCATCCTGCGAAACCCCTATCACCTTAACCTTTACTTTGTCGTTCTCTTTCAAAAAGTCGTTGACATCCTTAACGTAACTGTCAGCAACTTCAGAAATGTGAACCAACCCCGTTACACCGCCCGGCAGTTCTACAAATGCACCGAACTTTGTGATACCAGTAATCTTCCCTTCCACTATCTGGCCTACCTCAACAGGCATACTTAAAGAATTCCTCCTTTAGATTTTCCTCGATACGATAATTATACTTCAGGTTTGCTATTTCGTCAATAACGGCTCAATAAGGTTAAAATGATTTTCTATTGTAATATCTTTCTTTGCCTTTGAAATCCAATTAGCAGGCATCCCCAGGATACGCTTGCCCCCAGAGCGGTGCTGACCAGCCTTTTTCATACTCCCGCTGCCATGGCCGCCGAAGTGAATACAAACGCACAGATTGCAAGGGTGGCGGTTTTACAAAAGAGATTGCCCGTGCCGCCAATGGCACAGGCAATCTCTTGTCGGGCTAATTATTCCGCAACAGGCATGACGCTAACCCTGGATATGGTGGTCTTATTTTCATCCGAATACCAGATCCGAAGAATGTCGCCAACTTTGATATCTTTTAGTTCGATTGTTTTTTGCTCCCCTCCTTTATCTCCTCTCGCAAAAGTGGTGATTTCAACTCCATCGGGAATGGTAATGGTCTTGCTTTCTCCGGTATAATTCAGTGCAGTTTTTTCTTTCGGCCTGTTATCATTTTGATTGCCGTTATTTTCCATCTGAGCATTGTCCGGCTGAGAATTTGCTCCCTGATTGTCATTCTTCTGCCCGTTTTGGGACCGGAAATCAGGCATATCGATTACTTTAAGCACTATTTCGTTGCCGGTGATAGATGAAACTTCCCCTGTCAGATCCGCTCTAGCGAATTCTCCCGGCCTATCCGCCGGCGGTGCAGGCGAAGCGCCGTTTTCACTTTTTTAATAAAAAAAACACCTTCTGTCATTTCGTTTTCAAAATAACAGAAGATGTCTTAATTTTCAATAAGTGAGTAAGTGAGTGCTTGGCACCATTTTCTCGTAGCGTTTGATTTAATTCCAGCATTGAATTCAATTCAAAAGATAATTCAAGTCAAGAGCCGTCCCGGCTTGAATTTAGCGGCAAATATACAATAAATCTTGTCCCTTTGTCAGGATGGCTCATTACGTCAATTTTGCCACTGTGGATTTTTACAATCCACTGGACAATCGAAAGCCCAAGGCCGGTGCCATCAGTGGATCTTGACCTGTCAACCCTGTAAAACCTGTCAAATACATGGGGTAAATCTTCTTCCGGTATACCGATTCCGCTGTCTTCCACAATTATTCTGGCAAAGTCTTTCACTTCATCCAGGGTGACCTTCACCCATCCGCCTCTTTTATTGTATTTTACGGCATTTTCTATCAAATTCATGAAAAGCCTTGTCAAAAGCGTCTGATCACCTTTTACTACCACACTCTTCCCAGCATCAATGCATAAATCTATACCGTGCTGTTCTGCCATGGACTGCATCTCTCCGGCTACGTCTTCAACCACAATCTTAAGGTCGATTTTTTCCATCTCCAGCCTGTATCTTCCCTCATCACCCCTTGTCAGCAGCAGCAGCTGAGATACCATCTTACCCATTTTTGCCGCCTCTTTGAGTATAATTTCAAGAGCCTCCCTGTATTCATCACCATTTCTTTCACCAGTCAGGGTTTCTTCAGCTATGGCCCTTATAACAGCTATCGGGGTCCTGAGTTCGTGAGAAGCATCCGAGGTAAATTGCCGCTCCTTTTTAAAACTCTTCTCAAGCCTGTCCAGCATCTCATCAAAGGTCATGGCCAGCCTTCCGACCTCATCTTGAACGTTCGGCATATTCAATCTCCTGCTCAAATCACCATGCCCTATGGCTCTGGCAGTCTTCGTTATGCGATCTATTGGTGCCAGGGCCCTGCTTGCCAAAAACATGCCCCCTCCAGAGGCAATAATAAGAAAAAGGGGAATTGTCAAAAACAATATATCTCTAAGATTCTCCATGGTTTTTCCCACCGGCATCAGAGAGCGGCTGGCGCGCACCCAAGCTATAAGGCCGTTTTCTTCATGCACAGGCCTATCATATATCATCCATGTATTGTCTTTTGTTTTAATTACCCTTAATTTTTCTTCCGATGGCTTCTGTATATCAATGTCAGGATAAATACCGTCACCGCCGAATATTATCTGGTCTCTTTTATCGTATACAGTTATATAAGTGCCGGAGGTCACGAGTTCATGGGGTTCGGTGAATTTAACACTACCGTTTTCCACTTCTACGCTTGAAACCGCCTGAGCCGCATGGGCTTTTATTAGATTTTCTTCACCGCTGTACATCATCTTTGACATCATGGCATAAACTAAGAAACTGAAAATAGAAAGCAAAATTAAAAGCATGAAACTGTACCACATTGTCATTTTGGTCCGAATGGTCAGATTTCTCATGATTCATCCCTCATCATATACCCGCTACCCCTTACAGTTTGTATGAGCTTATCCTCAAAGCCGTCATCTATTTTTCTCCTCAAATACCTTATGTAGACATCGACTATATTGGAATTTCCTTCAAAATCATAATTCCATACATGATCTGCTATTTGAGTCCTGGTCAATACCCTGCCCCTATTTCTCATGAGATATTCCAGCACCGCATATTCTTTGGCTGTAAGCTCTATGAATCTGCCGCCGCGGGTTACAGTGTGAGCATTTGTGTCAAGAATCAGGTCTTTTATCTTTATCACAGTTTCACGGCCGATACTTCGCCTCCTCAAAAGAGCCCTAATTCTCGCCAGAAGCTCATCAAAAGAAAAAGGCTTTATAAGATAATCATCGGCGCCGAGGTCAAGACCCTTCACCCTGTCTTCAACTGCATCTTTTGCAGTCAGGAACAAAACAGGCGTCGTCACATTGTTTTCCCTCAATCTTCTCAGCACCGTAAGGCCGTCTATGGCAGGAAGCATGATATCCAGTACGATGCAGTCATATTCCACCGCCAGGGCAAAATCCAGCCCTTCCCTCCCATCTTTTGCAGTATCCACGCTGTATCCATCTTCCTGAAGCCTGCGAGCGATGGATTTCAACAAAGAAGACTGGTCTTCCACCACGAGTATCCTCATCGAATCTACCTCCAGCTATCGTCTTACTATTTTTATTATAAACCAAGAACCTTAAACAGAGATTAAAAAATTCTAATTTCCCATTAATGTCATTTTAATGCTGCTGTCGCATAATAAAAAACGTAAAGACATCAACCTTAAATATTTCAAGGAGGTATTTGTCATGAACATCAAAGAAACATTCAAAAAGTATGGAGTGCCGTTCCTGGCAGGGGCGGTGATTCTGGGAAGCGCAGCAGGATTTTCAGGGTTGTCAAAATCCATAGCTGCCCCTCAAAACCCACCGGCTGTGCAGCAGCAGGCCCAAAAGGAGATAAATCAGCAGAACCCGTCATATAAAGGTTCCATATACCTGGGCCAGCAGGACCAAACTAAAAGTGCAGCTCAAGATTCAAAAGAGATCAAAGACCCCAAAGCAGAACAAAATGAAGATGCGGCTCTGGCCTCAAAAGCAAAGATAACCAAAGATGAAGCCATAAAAGCGGCTCTGGCAGCTCATCCGGGCTATGCGGTAAAAGGTGCATCCATCGGAAATGAAAACGGTTATCTTGTTTACGAAGTTAATATAGCAGATAAATCAGGAAAAACCCTTGAGATAAAGGTAGATGCCGGCAACGGCAAGATACTGGCCACCGACAGTCAGGCAGAAGATAATGAAGAAAAAGGCAGTGCCAAAGAAGCCCAACCGGAAGCAGACAACGACAACATTCAGGAAGAAGTAGAAGAATAAATTCAAACGGGGACGGTTCTCGACTTGAAAAAGGACCGCCCCCATTTCTATACTGTTGTGAATTCCAGGTTGAGTTCTTCTATCTTCTTTAGCTTTAATCTTAAGAAATATTCTATTATGTCATCTGACAGGCTGGAGAATATAAATATCGATGAAAGAAAGATTTATATTTGGTTTATTACATCATACTCTAATATAAAATATTCTTATTATCATTACAGAAGGTGTCTTAATTCTCAATAAGTGAATAAGTGAGTGCCTGGCACCTATCTCTCCTGATGCCCATATTCGGCATTAACCAGGGCGCCCAACCCATCATAGGATACAATTACGGCGCCAGGAAATTCGACCGGGTGAAAAAAACGCTGAGGCTGGCCATCGCCGCGGCCGCGTGTGTCGTCATCATAGGGTTTGTTGTCACGCAGCTTTTTCCGGACAGCCTTATCCGAATGTTCAACAACAGGGACCCGCAGCTTATTTCTCTGGGGGCCCGCGGGCTTCGCATCTTCCTGATGTTCCTGCCGGTCATAGGTTTTCAGATTGTCAGCGCAAACTATTTCCAGGCGGTGGGCAAGCCGAAGCACGCCATGTTCCTGAGCCTTTCCAGGCAGGTAATCCTTCTTATACCGTCCTTACTGATACTGCCCCGGTTCTTCGGGCTTACCGGGATCTTTATGGCGGGACCCATTTCCGACGCCGGTTCTTCTATTTTGACCGGCGTATGGATCCTTTCGGAAATAAGGCACCTGGAGCAGCAAAATATCGAAAACTTTGCTCTGATCCCGGAGACGGAAAAGTAGAGGCTTTGTCCTATTTGCTTTTGTCAAGGGCAGCAACGGCACGGTTTTCCGGCACCACTTCCCATCTTTTTCGACGCGGGTCTCTCCCAAAGGAGGCAAATTTCTGCAGCAAGCGTTATGGAACCGGGTCTGCAGTCGGGGCTGCAGCCCTAGATAGCTAGGATAATCAAATACTGCAGGGGGCTGAAATAAACATGATCATCGGCACAATGATTGTGGAGATTTCTATGGGCGATACGTTTTCCCTGAAAGACAAGAGGCAGATAGTGAAAAGCATAATCGAAAGGTTCAAAAACCGCTACAACATATCTATAGCGGAAGTAGACAGGCAGGATGACATAAGGCGGGCGGTAATCGGCATGGCCTGCGTATCCACCACTGGTGAACACGCGGGCCGCCAGCTGGATCAAGTCCTTTCATTTATGGAAAACGATGGCCGCTTTACGGTGGAGAATGTGGTCAAGGAAATATGGTAAAAGCGTCGAGAACCTATTTAATATCATTTTCTATTAATTGAAATATTTCTTTTGATATTTTTATACATTCCTGCGCTTCTTCATCAGACACTTCTATGGTATCTTCCGATGGATATCTTGTTTCTATATAATATTGATTTACAAAAGCACAGTCTTTAATATATTTTTTTAACTCCGGGTTAAAGTTCATGCAAATTTTACATAGATAGACCAAGCTATGACCTTCAACTATTTTATTTATCTTATAGATGATATAACCTTTTAGCAACTTTTCAATGGCTTGCTGGCAATGAAAAGACACTAAATCATTGCCACAGTCATGTTCTTTTAGTATTAGAGCAGCATTAATATCTTTTTTGGCCTTTTGAATCCAATCTTGATACCTACTGCTGTCAACCATATAGGGTCACCCCCTTCTCATTTATTAAATGTGCAAAAGTTCCCTCACGATTTTTAAATTTCTCCCATTCCCCCGGTGTATAAACTATAACGTCAAAGGGTTTACGACTATCAATCTCCGAATAAATTTCGGCCAACAGACTTCTTTTATTATCTGTGTTAATTATGACGCATAAATCTATATCACTACTCAACTTAGCTATCCCTTTTGCTTGAGATCCAAATAGGATTATTTTATCGGGTTGAAACTTATTTATTATCTCTTTCCTTATCTTTTCTATCTCCTCATGGTCTATCATAATATCAAACCTCATTAAACTCATATTTAATATTATTTTGTCAATTATTTCCCTATTCAACAAATCCTATTAAAATATCTACCACTTCCTCGACTATGTCTTTTGGTGCTTTTTCACGAAAAGATACATCTCTGGCATATATGTCTAAAGCTTTCACCTGTTCACACATAATAACACCTGTCGTTTTAGTTCTT
>JARRBK010000056.1 GCA_029982615.1 Tepidanaerobacteraceae bacterium
AGTGATTCCATTTGAGAGCTCAGAGATTTTAACTGCTTTAAAAGCTCTTGTTCAACTCTCTGAGATGTTTCATATTCCACCCTGGCCGCAAGATACTCCTGCTGTTCTTTGTCAAGTTTCTCATCTTTGTTACCCATGATGGTGGCAAAAACATTAGCAAGACTCAAATGTTTTAGATTTTCCACATCTCTTCTTTCTTTCTCGAGAATCACGGCTAATTCCATTTTTCTCTGCGTTGATTGGGATAAATCTTTTTTAACAGAATCCAATTTTTTCTTTATTCTTATAGCCGTATCCCGTTTTTCTCTCGCTTCCCGAATTCGTTTTTCCAGTTCACTGTTCATGATCTTTCCTCCTGATTCTTGTAATTATTTTAAATATTGGATTTGCAACCATTCAGGTTCATTACCACTATATATCATCATATATATAGACGGAAAAATGGCGAAAAAAGTTCCGTCTTTTTTAAAAAAATATGGAACTTATTCCGCCATCCTTCAGAACAAAAACCCCGGGCATAAGGCCCGAGGGTTTGAAACAATTGCTCAGTGGGCCTATTATACCAATTCGCACAGTATTCATGATAGGGGTGCTAAAAGCGGAAACTTGAGAGTGCAGCAAAAGTTAATCCCATTTAACTCTTATTTTTTGATGAAATATCTATCCATACGGCCGTCAAAAGTATCAGGCCTTTTACTATATACTGCCAGAAGGTTTCTATATTCAACATGCTCATGCCGTTGTCAAGGCTTGCCATGACAAGTGCTCCTATGATAGATCCGCTTATGGTGCCTATGCCTCCCATCATGCTGGCTCCGCCTATGACGCATGCGGCTATGGCATCAAGCTCGGCATTTTGCCCGGCAGATACAGATGCCGCATCAAGCCTTGCTGTCAGCAGGACGCCTGCGGTGGCTGCCAGCAGGCCATTCATGGCAAAGAGCATCAGGGTGTTTTTATTGACATTAATTCCCGATAGCTTTGCGGCTTCAATATTTCCGCCTATGGCATAAACCCTCCTGCCGAATACCGTTTTGTTCAATATATATGAGAATAGAATGGCCAGCACAGCCAAAATAAATATGGGAAATGGTATGCCCTGATAAAGGTTCAAAATTGCAATGAAAGCCACAAGGAGTATAATTATTCCTGCAGTTTTGCCGATTTCCAGCGGCACCGGCATCACATCCAGATTATATTTTATTCTTTGTGTTCTGCTTTTTACTGAACTGTATATGATGGCCAGTATCAACAGTGCGCCCAAAAAATATCCTGTGATGTTTGTGAGGTATGCCTGGCCTAAAAATTTAAATTCAGGGCTCAGAGGTGCGATGGTTGTGCCTCTTGTAATCCCGATCAGTATCCCCCTATAAACCAGCATTCCTGCGAGTGTAACGATGAAAGAAGGCACCTTTTTGTATGCCACCCACCATCCGTTCCAGATTCCAATCAGAAGGCCTACTACAAGAGCGATTAGAATTGAAAATATCCCATTCACGTTGTACCAGACGTTGAGTATGGCTGAGATACCACCGGTCAGGCCCAGCAATGATCCCACCGACAAGTCTATTTGAGCGGCAATTATTACAAATGTCATGCCTATGGCCAGCACACCGGTTATCGACATCTGCCTAAAAAGATTTGACAGGTTTCTTGGCGTTAAAAAATCTCCTTTCGTGGCGCAGGTAAAGATGATCCATATGGACAGCAAGGCTATTATCATCGTATATGTCCTTATATTGAAACCCGGAATATTTTTTCCACGCCCGGTTGATGGCGTCTCATTCAAATTTACTGCCATTAGTTTCTCCTCCCTATAGCACATTGCATGATAGTCTCCTGGTCCAGGTTCTTATTTATGAATTCTCCTTTGATCTTTCCTTCATGCATAACTATAACCCGATCAGCCATACCTATTATTTCCTTTAACTCCGAAGAAACCATAATCACCGATATGCCTTCCCTCACAAGTTCATTAATCAACCTGTATATTTCATACTTCGCTCCTACATCTATGCCCCTCGTGGGCTCATCCAGTATCAATATATTTAATTTCCTGAGCAGATACCTAGCCAGAATGACCTTCTGCTGATTTCCCCCACTCAAGTTTTTCACCAGCGTCTTTAAATGAGGTGTCTTAATGCGAAGTTTCTTTACAAGTTCCATGGAATCCAGATTCTCTCGTATGCTATTTATTGAATTAAACCTCTCCTTGTAATCTTCCAAGCTTGCGACAGTTATGTTGTCTCTCACCGAAAGCGATTCAATCAAACCCAGTTTTTTTCTATCCTCCGGCACCATGGCGATGCCGTATTTCAATGCATCTTTAGGAGTCTTTATGATAATCTTTTGACCGTTCAGATATAATTCCCCATTCCATTTCCCGGGATAGGAGCCATATATGCTCGAAACAAGTTCTGTCCTACCGGCACCTATCAGCCCTGCAATACCTAAAATTTCTCCTCTTTTTAGGCTAAAACTAGCATTGTCAACCACTTTTCTTGCAGGGCTTTTTACATCAAATACATTAAAATTTTTTACGCCGAAAAATTCCTCCTCCACAGCATGGTCTTCCTTCGGAAAAAGGTCCGTAATTTCGCGCCCCACCATAAGTTTAATTACTTCATCCTTTGTAAATTTCGCAACATTTCTGGTTTCGATTGTGCAACCATCGCGAATCACTGTTATTGTATCTGCAATTCTGAAAACCTCATCTATTTTATGGGATATGTATATACAAGTTACGTTTTTTAATTTCAGCTGTTTCAATATGGACATCAATATATCCACTTCAAGCTCCGTCAATGAAGCTGTAGGTTCATCCAAAATCAACAATTGAGTGTTTTTTGATAATGCCTTGGCTATTTCTACCAACTGCTGTTGACCTATCCCCAGGTTCTTTACTTTTATATAGGGATTCACGTCCATCTTTAACTCCTTCAGCAGAATATTCGTCCTCCTGACACTTTCGTGGATATTTACAACGCCTCTCTTGTTCGGTTCATTGCCCACAAATATATTCTCATATATTGGCAGCTCTTTAAACAGCGTCAATTCCTGATGAATTATGGAAATTCCCGATTTTTCAGCATCTTTTACGCTATGAAATATTGCTTTTTTGCCGTTTAAAAATATTTCTCCTTCATAAGTGCCGCAGGGATAAACCCCGCTCAATATCTTCATCAGGGTGGATTTGCCTGCCCCATTTTCGCCGCAAAGGGCGTGTATTTCACCCTTTTTTACTTTCAGGCATACGTTGTTTAAAGCCCTTACTCCGGGAAAATCTTTGGTTATATTCTTCATTTCCAGGATGAAATCATCCATAAATCTCTCCGCCTTTGTTCAAGTGATTTTTATAAGCAGGGGAATGATTTTTTCATTCCCCTCAGGCCGTTGACAGACTCACTTGGCCCGCATGTATTATGGAGCGGGATTAGTTTCGCTCAGCCGTCGGCAACTGCTACCGCAAACGGCGTGCGAGCGTGTCCGTAGCAAAATATCATACGGGCTTCTTTCAGTTAGGTTTTTGGCCACTGGTCCTTCGGAACATTTTTATAAACTTCTTCCAGCTTGTGGAATCCGTCTTTTATAACTGTTTCAGCCATGTTATCCTTGCTCACCGGTATTGGTGTCAGGAGTACCGAAGGCACATCAATCTTACCGTTATTTGTGGCTCCGTTGGTTTCAACTTTCTCATTTTTTGCAGCAGCAACGGCCAGTTCAGCGGCTTTTGTGGCAATCAATTTTATGGGTTTGTAGACCGTAACCGTCTGCGTCCCCTCCACCACTCTCTGGCATGCGGCAAGGTCCGCATCCTGCCCGGAAATGGCCACTTTACCCGCCAATTTTTGTGCAGCAAGGGCTTGAATAGCGCCTCCGGCTGTGCTATCATTAGAAGCAACCACCGCATCTATTTTGTTTTTGTTGGCTGTCAGGGCATTTTCCATGATTTTTAATGCTTCTTCAGCCAACCAATCTTTTACCCACTGATCGCCCACCACTTTAATGTCACCTTTGTCGATCAAGGGCTGCAGCACCTTCATCTGCCCTTCTCTCAACAGTTTGGCATTATTGTCGGTGGGTGATCCTCCCATTAGAAAGTAATTGCCGGAAGGTACTTTCTCCACGATGGCCTGTGCCTGAAGTTCCCCGACTTTCACGTTGTCAAAGGAGATGTAATAATCTACATCCGAATTGGTTATCAGTCTGTCGTATGCAATCACCTTTACACCAGACTTATGAGCTTCTTCTACTATCGGTGCCATTGCATCCCCATTGTGAGGTATTATCACCAGTACATTTACTCCCTGAGCTATCAGGTTTTCACACTGGGACAGCTGGGTCTGATCATCACCGTTGGCCGACTGGACCAAAACTTCAGCTCCCAGCTCTTCGGCCTTTTCTACAAAATAATCCCTGTCCCTCTGCCACCTCTCCAGTCTCAGATCATCCATGCTGAGACCTATCCTGATTTTCTCTGACTGGGCTGTCTGCTGTGGAGTTTGCTGTGCTGACTGGTTTTGGGAACCCTGGCTTTCCCCGGTGGGAGTTTTTGCGCAACCCGCCAGACTTGCAAGCAACAATAAAAATACGCTTAGAATAACAACAGCTTTCCATCCCTTTGACATTAACATTTTCTTGCCTCCCTTTTGAAATTTCATTAAAATAATTAAATTATTATTAACCCTCCTCATTCTCACCCCCTTAAGAACAGCTTTTTAAATCTAATCTTGGTTCTAGTGTAGAAATGCCTTTTTAAAAAAAATATATCAATATGTTGTTGTATTAACTGCATATTAGCACCAAATGTTGTGCTTTTATTAAAAAACGAACTTTTTACAGCAAAATCAATCTTTATTTGCAAAATATTATTTTTATAGCATTTTTGGTATCAATAACTATTTTTTGATTTTTTATATTTAAGATAATTTTAACTTATATTCAAAACGACTCTCCCGCCATCCCCAATCCCCTCTATAAACATGCTTTATTGCTTATTCCAATAAATGATTATTTCAATTTTAAACCTCCGGTGTGGCAAACACCTTTGACATAACCAGCGATACTGCCCCCATAGCGCAGGCATGCATATTGAGCTGGGAAGGAGCAATGGTAACCTTTGAATATCTGCTTATAAAGCTGCGCTGCTGCACTTCTTTTGTTATTTCTTCTATGATTATATCTTTTGCCATAGAAATGGTATTTCCAATAACCACCAGATCCGGGTTGAAGGTATTTACAATATTAGCCACGCCGACTCCCAAATGCTTGCCTACCCACCGAAAGGCAGAAACGGCCAATGGATCTCCCGCCTTTGCGGTGTCCACCACATCAAAAACTGTCATCTCGTCTATCTTTTTTAAATCAATTTTTGAATTCCCACCGCAGGAACCGGATTGCTCTTTCAGATATCTAAAAAGAGCTTTTTCTGAGGCATACTCCTCCCAGCACCCCAAGTTTTCACATGAACATGCTTTTCCATTCATGTCTATGGTCATGTGACCCATCTCACCAGCGAGACCTGAAGATCCGCGATAAAGCTCATTGTTTATTATTATCCCGGTGCCCACGCCTATGCCTGCACTCACATACACAAAGTTTGTAGCTTTTTTGCCCAAACCAAACCATTTTTCTCCAATTGCGCCGGCATTGGCCTCGTTATCAATGAATACGGGCACTTTGAATCTTTCTTCCACTATGTCCTTCAAGCCCACATTCACCCATCTGAGGTTCGGCGCCATTAAGACCAGGCCCTTTTCGTAATTGACGATTCCAGGCACCCCTATTCCTATGCCCAGCAAACCCTTAAGCGCTACAGGAGCATTTTTTAATACCTCCTGAATTAAGCCAAGGAGCATTTCTATGTTCTTTTCCACAGAATTTTGGGCACTTATGTTAACCCTTCTTTCCCTAATGATCTCCCCTAGGAGGTTTACTAATACCACTAAAATATAATTTACTCCCAGGTCGACACCTATTATATTCCCCGCTTCTTTATTTATTGCCAATATCACAGGCTTTCTTCCACCTTTGGAAGTTCCGATGCCTTTTTCTACAATCAATCCATCGGATATCAATTCATCCACAAGAGCGGAAACGGTAGAACGGTTCAGCCCCGTCTTTTTTGCTATGTCCGCCCGTGAAATCTGCCCCTTTTTTCGTATAAAATTCAATACGATAGATTTGTTTATTTGTTTCACAAGGATTTGATCAGCTGTCTTCATGGAACACCTCTGTTTTTTTATTTTGCTCTTAAATTATAAATAAATTATCTTGGATATCTTCGCAACTTTCATCGATACCGCTCCCGCAAAATCGGCAATGAATTATGCGAAAAGGCTCCGAATTAGATTGACCAATTCTATATTAAAGCTTTAACCTAGCAATTCTATGAAAGGTTTCGTTAAGAACAGGGTACATATTTCTGTATATTTGATAAACTTCATCGTATTTCCTTTTATTCTCTTCTACCGGCTCAACGCTTTCCGTGACTTTTATCAGCTCATCGCAGGCCTCTTCGACGGAGGCAAACTGGCCCGTACCCACAGCTGCCAGTATTGCTGCACCGTATGCCGGACCTTCGGTGGCATTTATCATGTTTACGTTTGTGTCAAATATATCTGCCAAAACCTGACGCCAAAGTTTGCTCCTGGCGCCCCCACCGGTAACCCGAACCTCCTTGACTGGAATCCCCAGAGTTTTTATTATTTCCAGGGAATCTCTCAGGCCGAAACTTACTCCCTCTATGATGGCCCTTGTCATATAACCTCTGTCGTGGGTAATATTCAGGCCGATAAAGGAGCCTCTGGCATCTGGATCTGGATAAGGAGTCCTTTCACCCATCAGGTATGGGAGAAAGATAATGCCCTCACTGGCAGGTTTTGCCTTTTCAGCTTCACTCAGCAATTGGTCAAAACCTTTTTTCCCGGGGATTTTGCATGCTTCTTCCGCCCACCACTTCAGGCATGAAGCTGCCGACAGCATCACACCCATCACATGCCACTTCCCGTTGGCATGGCAGAAGGAATGAAGCCTATTTTTTTCGTCAACACTGTATGTATCCTGGCTGGCAAACACTACTCCCGATGTTCCCAGGGCCACAGAAATTATGCCGCTTTTTACGGCTCCGGTGCCCACAGCCCCCGCTGCCTGGTCCCCGCCTCCTCCCACTACCGGAATACCCTGCCTGAGATTCGTCTCTTCTGCCGCTTTTTGGCTCACTTTTCCCGTCACTTCAAAAGACTCGAAGCATTGCGGAAGAATATCCCCGGACAGTCCCATAAATTCCGTTATCTCCTTTGACCATTTTCTGTTTTCTACGTCGAACATAAGGGTCCCCGATGCATCGGATACTTCGGTGGCATATTCTCCGGTCAATTTGTATCTTATGTAATCTTTTGGCAGCAGCAGATGGTCAACTTTCTCAAAAACATCCGGCAAGTATTTTTTTATCCAGAGAATCTTGGGCGCAGTAAAACCAGGCAGGGCTTTGTTGCCAGTGTACCTCGTAAGATTAGCCTGCCCCAGTTTTTCGGTGATGTACTCGCATTCCTCATGGGTCCTTTGGTCGCACCAGAGAATGGCCGGCATAAGTATCTTGCCTTCTTTATCCAGCAATACCGAACCGTGCATCTGGCCGCTGAGGCCAATACCTTTAATTTCACCAGCTTTTGTACCTATTTTTGTAATTATCTCCCTTATGCCCTCTTTCGTAGAATTCCACCAATCTTCTGGATTTTGTTCCGCCCAGTTCTTTTGTGGATAGTAAATAGGATAATCCTTTGAAAGGTTTGCCATAACCTTTCCCGTTTCATCCATCAATATTATTTTAACCGACGACGTTCCAAGGTCTATTCCAAGGTACGCCACTTCGACCCCGCTCCTATCTTTAAAACTTGGCTCCCATTGCTCTGTAAACTGCCCGGCAAGCCATCACCGCATCCTTTTTATTCTTTGCCTTCATCAATTCCTCGGTATCTATCTTTTTGGCAAGATCCCATATGAACTCCCAGTTGATGATGCTCTGCTTTACGGCTTCTACCTGGTCTTCCGTATATGGGAAGAGGTCGTAACCTATCCTCTCGCCGTTTTTTCCATAGCCTACAAGTTGCAGTTCCTTGGCCAGTTCCAGAGTCTGCATAAAGCAAAGGGCTCCCACCATGTTGTCATCATCGAAAAGCCCCCATCCACTGTTAGCATGATGATGCCCCATCTTGCCTTCCATGGAAAGAATCCTGGCATATTCGGCCAGGTTTTCGCCATTCATAATAAGGTGCTGCCAGTCCATGTTCACCTTAAGGTTTTTGGTTTCTATTCCTCTTTCCCTGACCTTATTTATGACATATAAAGCCATACCTATATTTCTCATGGCTATCTTCATGGCAGGTTCACTGTTTTTGTGTTCGAGAAAAATTGTGACATTTTTTTTATTGGCATGGTCTGTAAGGATGGCGATGGCATGAATGAAATTATTCCACATATCTTCGTAATTGGTCTGAAAAGGATAATTGTAACCTTCTCCGCCGGGCCATATAATAAAATTTGCTCCTAGCGAAGCAGCCAGGTCAATTCCCGCCTTTGCCACCTCTAGAGCTTCCCGCCGTATGGCAGGGTCTGGATTTATAAATGAGCCGAGTGCGTATTTCTCATTTACGTGATGGCCAAGAGCTATGCAGTAAATGTCCTTCCCGGCGCTTTTCAAAATGCTATTTACGGAGTCCACATTTTTTTCATTGATCTCATTGGGATAATGATACTCAAACCCATCCACGTATTCTTCGAGACCTTTTACTGCTCTTTCGGTCCTGGCTTCCATTGTTTCATCTTTTGCCTTTAGATGATAACCTCCTGGCACAAACCTGGTAGCATTGCTCCCGAAAGCCCATATGCCCACACTATTTTTTATTTCTCTTTTCACCTCTACTCCTCCTTCTTGTTTGTTTATCCAACCAACATTTAGATAATATATTTATTCTCCACATTTTTTTAAAATCCTGCTAGATTTAAAAAATTTTTTAATATGCCATTCATTTCGATATAGAAACCTAGTTCCTATTCCCCTATTTCCTGCCCCTTATAGAGTATCATCTTGAGAACTTTTTATAATTCAGTAGACTTAACTATATTCACCTCGAATATCTATCATTTTTAACCATGCTTGGCAAAGCCATTATATTACACATTGATAAAAAAGGGCTTGCTGCAGATAAATTAGCTGAATAATATTTTTGCGACAGAGGAGTCGAGTAGACATGGGCCTTGCGGCCCATGCCCCTCACAGAACCGGACGTGCCCAATTAAGGCATCCGGCTCTTCATGCAGTCATTTGCTTCGTAGTGG
>JARRBK010000013.1 GCA_029982615.1 Tepidanaerobacteraceae bacterium
GTGTCCAGACGGATAACCTTGAAAAACCATTTGATAAATGATATAATACATCCGAACATCTCTGCTCCGGACCACCGGGGCCAAAAGTCCATGGAGGTGAAAAAAATAATGAGAGACTACGAAGCCCTTTACATCATTGACCCAGAACTGGAAACCGATGATATAAAACAATTGGTGGACAGGTTCAAGGGTGTGATTGAAGAAAAGGGGGGCAGCGTGCAGGGGATTGATGAGTGGGGCAAGAAAAGGCTTGCTTATCCTATCAATCACCGGCGGGAAGGTTATTATGTCCTCATGAATTTCAGCTCAAACCCCGAAGCTGCGCAGGACTTAGAAAGGGTATTTAAAATAACCAGCGGGCTTATGAGATACCTCATTGTAAGAAAAGATAAGTAAGAGGTGAAACCCTTGAACAGAGTCATATTGATAGGCAGGCTTACCAGAGACCCGGAATTGCGGTATACACCTGCCAACAGCGTGCCCGTGGCCACTTTTACTCTGGCGGTGGATCGCCCTTTTTTAAACCAAAAGGGGGAGCGGGAAGCAGATTTTATCAGGATAGTGGTGTGGAGAAAGCTGGCCGAAACCTGCGCCAATAATCTAAAAAAAGGCCGCCAGGTGGCGGTTTCCGGAAGGCTGCAGGTAAGGTCGTACGATACTCCTGAGGGCCAGCGCCGGTCCATAACTGAAGTGGTAGCTGATGAAGTGAAATTTTTGGAAAAACCCAAAAATGTCGGCGTTGAGCCGGATTTTGACAGTATAGACATGGATCTGGATTTTGACAGCGGAGAACAAAACGAAGACATTGGAGGAAATGAGGTGCCATTTTAATGAAAACAGAAGGTGGATTAAAACAGAAAAAGCTTAAAAAGAAAAAAGTATGCAGTTTTTGTATGGATAAAGTGGAAACCATCGACTATAAAGAATACAACCGCCTTAGAAAATTCATAACAGAACGAGGCAAGATCCTGCCCCGTAGAATTACCGGAAATTGTGCAAAGCACCAGAGGCAGCTTACTCTGGCCATCAAAAGGGCGAGAAACATTGCCCTGTTGCCATTTACTACAGAATAAGAGAGGGTCTTCCCTCTCTTTTTTTAAGCAAAAGGAGGAGGCTAAATGGGGCCTGCTAACACCAGATCAACGGTAGAAGGAGCCATGCTCTCCGCCATAACCATCATCATCAGCCTTATTGCCCTTTATGTGCCGGTTCTGGGCGTGTTTGCAAGCCTGATCTGGCCCGTCCCCATAATCATCCTTGGTATAAGGCACGGAGCAAGGACCAGCATTCTTGCCACTGCCGTGGCCGGGATAGCAGTAGCCATGCTGCAGGGGCCTGCGCAGTCATTTAATGTGGTGCTGGGTTTCGGACTGCTGGGGGTGGTTATGGGATGGGCGATAAGAAAAAAATTCAGCCCGTACAAAGTGCTTATGATAGGCAGCGCCGCTTCTCTCGTATCTGAAGTAGTGCTTATTGCTGCGACCATTTACCTTATGGGGTTCAACCCGATGAAGGCAGAGCTTTCCGCCATGAAGGAGTCCATAACCATGGTCGGCAACATGTATAAAAACATGGGTGCAAGCCCTGAGATGGTCAAAGAGATGGTGGAAGGTTATGGGAAAATTCTAGACTTTTTTACCCTGGCCATTCCTGCGCTGCTGGTCCTGTCGTCAGTTGTATCGGCGTTTTTGAACTATCAGATGACAAAGCTCATCCTTTCCAGACTAGGGCAGAAACTGGAGGATTTTACACCTTTCTGGCTTTGGAGGCTTCCTGAATATACGGTGTTTTTATTCCTTCTAGGGGTGCTTTTTAATATGCTGGAATATTACTGGCCTGTAGGAGTCTTAAAATCCATCGGCACAAATCTCCAGCTTATTTTCGGCTTTGCGTTTATCTTAGAGGGGCTATCTCTAGTGGCTTACTATATGGGACGCTTTAATGTATCGAAAATATTGAGGGTTTTGCTTGTGTTGCTGATTTTTTTCAATCCTTTTGTGACCCAGCTGGTAATGTGGGCGGGAATGTTCGATATATTGTTTAATTTCAGGCATATTTAAATTATTGGTTTTGGTGTATTAGCCATTTATATCGTTTGAGGGGGACTGAGCTTGAGCTGCCGCCGTAACTTGAATCTACTCCGGGTTTGTGCGATAATCCTGCTGGGAGAAATAACAGCATTTTTATCTGTAGATTACCGGTTTTCCATTGCCCTGGTGCCTGTGCTGATTTTAATTTTTATTGCAGACACGTTGAAAACGTTAAAAGATACCAGAAGAAAAACGCCTTCACTGCCAGATGAGGAAAAGACTCGGGAAAAAGCAGAAACCTTAAGCCAAATCGAGGAACCGGCCACGAACGTTGAAGAGGAACGGTTGGTAATGGCTTACATTCAGGTGGACAATTTTGACGAAATAATGTCTGTGTGTCAGGATGAAAACCGCCCCGAACTTCTGGCAAGAATCGATAAAATCATTACCCAGTGGGTCCAAAAATACAACGGTTTTATCAGGAAATATGAAAGCGATAAATTCGTAGCCGTGTTTAGCAAAAAGGAACTCGATAGGGTGGAAGAAGATAAATTTTCCATCCTCGAAGAGATAAAAGAACTCAAGGTTGGGCCAGCCATAATGGTGACTTTAAGCATTGGAATAGCATACGGACAGAATACAGTCCTGGAAACGAGCAGGATGGCTCTAAACGCCCTGGAGCTTTGCCTTGGCCGGGGTGGGGACCAGATAGTGATTAAGGCAGGAGGGAAAACCCAATTTTTCGGTGGCAAAACCAGGGAAATGGAAAAGTACAGTAGGGTCAGGGCTAGGGTTATTTCCCATGCCCTCAGAGATTTAATAGAAGAGTCGGATGCTGTCATGACTTTAGGCCATGTTTTTATGGATATGGACGCCCTAGGAGCCGGTGCGGGGATAGTGACGGCGGCAAAAGGACTGGGAAAACCGGGATATATTCTGCTCTCCCCAGAGCAGAGTCCATCGGTGGAGTCTCTGATGTCCCTTCTCCTGGAGGATGAAGAATTATGTAAAGTCTTCATAAAAGAGGAAGCTGCGCTAGATAAAATGACGAAAAAGACCCTGGTGGTGGTGGCAGACACTCATCGGCCTTCTTTTTGCCTGTCGCAAAAAATACTGCAAAGGGCTGAAAAAATAGTCGTGATAGACCACCATCGGCGAGGAGAAGAATTCATTGACAATGCGTTTCTGGTATACCTGGAGCCTTATGCTTCTTCCACCAGTGAGATGGTAACCGAAATGCTGGAATACATGGGCGAAGAAGTAAAACTTTCTCCGCTGGCAGCAACGGCTCTGCTATCAGGTATTGCTGTAGATACTGGCCACTTTTCCTTTAAGACCGGAGTCAGGACCTTTGAAGCCGCATCTTATCTCCGGCGGATGGGGGCGGACCCCACAATGGTTTTTAAGCTGTTCCAGGAGGATATGGAAACTGTAAATGCCAGGGCAGAAGTGGTGAAAAGGGCAAAGGTACATTTTGGCCACATAGCTATTTCCTATTATCTTGAAAAGCCTAAAAATCCGTCTTTATCCGCTGCACAGGCAGCAAACAGCCTTCTGGAGATAAAGGGTATAAATGCATCCTTTGTGCTGGTTCCCACAGATGAAGGAATTTCTATAAGCGCAAGATCTTTGGGAGATGTGAATGTACAAAGGGTTCTGGAAAAACTCGGCGGCGGCGGGCACATGACGGTAGCCGGCGCTCAGTTAAAAAATACTGGAATAAAAGAAGCGCTGGAGAAATTACAGGCAGCTATTTTAGAGTATATGAAAGAGGGTGAAACTGCATGAAAGTAATAATGCTGAGCGATGTTAAGGATGTGGGCAAAAAAGGCGAGGTTATAAATGTGGCGGAAGGATATGCCAGGAATTATCTGTTTCCCAGAAAACTGGCTATGGAAGCCACTGAATCCAGCATGAAACAGCTGGAGCAACAAAGGCGAGCCCATGAGAAAAAGAAACAAAAAGAAAAAGAAAATGCAATGCATCTGGCCGAAAAACTTAAAAAAATCCATCTAGCCTTGAAGGTTAAAGCAGGTGAAAATGGCAAGCTCTTTGGTTCTATCACTTCTAAAGACATTTCCGATGCGCTGAAAAACAATTACAATATTGATATAGACAAAAGAAAAATTGAAATCGCAAACCCCATAAAATCCTTAGGGGAGTATGAAGCTACCGTTAAACTGGCGCCTGAAGTAGAGACAAAGATACATTTCAAAATAATAGAAAGGTGATTTCCGTGGATAATCTGAAAGTTCCTCCATACAGCTTGGAAGCGGAACAGTCGGTGCTGGGCTCCATGCTGCTTTCTAAGGAAGCCATATTCGTAGCGGTAGAACGCTTGAAAAGCGAGGATTTTTACAAGGAGTCCCACCGCAAGATATTTGAAGTTTTGGTGGAACTCAACGAAAACCGGGAACCTGTGGACCTCATCACCGTCACCGAAGCCCTCCGCTCTAGGAAGCTGTTGGAGCAAGTGGGGGGCGTTTCATATCTTACCACCCTCACCGAAACCGTCCCCACCGCAGCCAATATAGCCCACTATTGCAGCATAGTTGAAGAAAAGGCGCTGCTCAGGCGACTGATTGCCACATCGTCTAAGATTATGTCCATGGCTTATGATGCCAGAGAAGACGCCGAACAAGTGCTGGATGAAGCCGAGCGGATGATTTTTGAGATTGTTCAGAAAAGAAGGGTTGAAAACTTTTACCACATAAAGGACATTTTGCTCTCCACCTTTGAGCGCATTGAGGAACTTTACAATTCCGAAGGCGGCATCACCGGTGTGCCCACAGGATTCCCCGATTTGGACGAGATGACCTCGGGGCTGCAGCCCTCAGACCTGATACTCATAGCTGCAAGGCCCAGCATGGGCAAGACCTCCTTTGCCCTCAACATTGCAGCCAATGCGGCTATAAGGTATAAAGTGCCAGTAGCGATTTTCAGCCTCGAAATGTCAAAAGAGCAGCTGGTGCAAAGGCTATTGTGCGCCGAATCCAACGTGGATAGCCATAAACTGCGCACCGGAAAGCTGGACGAAGACGATTGGCCGCGCCTGGCAAGGGCGATGGGCCCGCTGTCTCAAGCACCCATTTACATAGACGACACGCCGGGAATCACATCGCTGGAGCTTCGGGCAAAAGCCCGCAGGCTTAAAGCCGAAAAGGGACTGGGTCTCATAATGATAGACTACCTACAGCTCATGTCAGGAAAGGGCAATTCCGAGAACCGCCAGCAGGAAATATCCGATATCTCAAGATCCCTTAAGGCGCTGGCTAGGGAACTTTCTGTGCCGGTGGTGGCGCTTTCCCAGCTTTCCAGAGCTCCGGAGATAAGGTCGGATCACCGCCCCATCTTGAGTGATTTGCGGGAATCCGGAAGCCAGGAGCAGGACTCGGATGTGGTAGCCTTTTTATACAGAGACGACTACTACAACCCCGACACCGAGAAAAAGAACATTGCGGAAGTCATCATAGCCAAGCAGCGAAACGGCCCTACCGGCATTGTAGAGCTGGTATGGCTATCAAAATATACAAAATTTGCCAGCATCGAGAGGTATAGGCAGAGTCAGGCGGGCTGAACTTAATAAAATCTTAGGAGTATAATTATCAAGTTAGATTTTATTCTAATGAATATATATTTCTACTGAATATAAATTTATCATTCTGCTTTTTAACAATATAGAGTTTGCGAGTATTTTAAGCGCCCGTAAAAAGTTTGGGCGTTCCTTTTTTTGTGAAAAAATATTTTTTCGGCTTGCAGGAATTTAAAATTATTTGTAGAATTATATAAAATATTACAAAATGTATCCCGGATGCGGGATGCATAAAGAAATATTTACGGTAAAAGTGTGATGGTTCTAGCTGTAGAAGCCCCTGATGCTGTAGCAAATAAAAGATTGTCGAGGTGGAACAATGAGCGGTGCCCTGGAATCATTCAATGTTTCGAACATAAAGCCCATAAGGGAAATGATTTATGAATCCATACGCCAGGCCATTTTCTACGGCGAGTTGAAACCCGGCGACAGGCTGGTGGAAAAAGAACTTGCAGAAAAAATGAGGGTCAGCAGGACGCCCATACGGGAGGCTCTCCGAAAACTCGAAGCCGAAGGCTTAATCAAGCACGTGCCCCGCAAAGGAGTGGTGGTTAAAGGATTCAGCCCCGAAGATATAATAGAAATATATTCTATAAGGCAGGCCCTGGAAGCTCTCGCCATTACCTATACGGTAAAAAACATTACTGAAACAGAGATAAAGAAGCTAAAAGTTTTAATTGAAGAAATGGCTGCCTTGACCGAAGAGGACGAAACCGAAGGCCTATTCAACACATCTCAGGAGTTTAACGACATTTTACTGAAGTCGTGCAAGATGCCCCGCCTTATTAGTCTTATAAACACATATAAAGAATATCTAAAGCGCTTCCGGATGGTTACAATGAGGGAGAAAGAGAGAAAAATATCGGCGCTAAAAGACCACCGGGAGATTCTTCAGGCAGTCATCGACAGGGATGCTGAGAGGGCGAGAAAGCTGGTTGAAGAGCATCTTCAAAAGGCCCTGGAGTCTTATCTGAAGACATTCAAAATAAATAAAAATGAGCGGGAATAATTTATTCTCATACTCTGTCAAAGGCAGCATGGCTTATGCGTAGCTTTTCTCGCCTGCTATAAATTCGAAAGGGGCAGGATGGACGAAGGTGCCGAGCCATCTTTGGCAGGAAAATGACTTTCCATACTTGAATCGAATTTTATAATTTAAAGTATCCCGTATACATTTTTAAAAATGTATAATGCAAAATACAACCAAATTGAAAGAGGGATGTAAAATGGCCATGAATCTCACCCAGAAAATCATAAAATCTCACTTAGTGGAAGGCAGAATGATCCCGGGCGAGGAAATCGCCATAAGGATAGACCAAACCCTCACCCAAGATGCTACCGGCACCATGGCATACCTTGAGTTTGAGGCCATGGGAATTCCTCGGGTAAAGACCGAGCTTTCGGTAAGCTACGTGGACCACAACACCCTGCAGACCGGCTTTGAAAACGCCGACGACCACCGCTTCCTCCAGAGCGCTGCGGCTAAATTCGGCGTGTATTTTTCCCGGCCCGGAAACGGCATATGCCACCAGGTGCACCTAGAGAGGTTTGGGGTGCCCGGTAAGACCCTGCTGGGTTCCGACAGCCACACCCCCACCGCCGGAGGGCTCGGCATGCTGGCCATCGGGGCCGGAGGACTTGACGTAGCCATGGCCATGGCAGGCCGGCCGTTTTACCTTGCCATGCCCAAAGTAGTGAATGTGAGGCTTCACGGCAAACTCGCGCCGTGGGCATCGGCAAAGGATATTATCCTGGAAGTGTTGCGGCGCCTCAGCGTTAAAGGTGGCGTGGGCAAGGTCATGGAGTACAGCGGTGACGGCGTAAAGTCCCTCAGCGTTCCCGAAAGAGCCACCATCACCAACATGGGTGCCGAACTGGGAGCCACATCATCCATATTCCCCAGCGACGAAGTTACCAAGAAGTTTCTGGAAGCCCAGGGTCGGGGCTGCGATTTTATTCCCCTTCAGGCTGATCCAGATGCGGAATATGACGAGATAATCGATATAAATTTGGACGAGTTGGAACCCCTCATTGCTCTGCCGCACAGCCCTGACAATGTCAAGAAAGTCTCGGAAGTGGAAGGCCAAAGGGTGGACCAGGTTTTTATAGGAAGCTGCACCAATTCTTCATATGTAGATTTGATGAAAGTGTCAAAGATTTTAAAGGGAAAAACCATTGCTCCCAATGTGAGCCTGGTGGTGGCTCCAGGTTCTAAACAGGTTCTATATATGCTAGCCAAAAACGGAGCTCTCGCTGACATAGTGGCTGCCGGCGCCAGGATACTTGAGTGTGCCTGCGGGCCCTGCGTGGGGGTGGGGCAGGCGCCGCCTTCCGCAGGCGTTTCCCTTCGGACCTCCAACAGGAACTTCGAGGGAAGGAGTGGTACCAGGGATGCAAAGGTATACCTTGTAAGTGTAGAGACCGCTGTGGCATCGGCTTTAACCGGTGTCATCACAGATCCCAGGTCGCTGGGAGAGCCCATTATGGTAGAAATGCCCGAAAAGTTTGCAGCAGATGACCGGATGATTATCCCGCCCCCTGTAGATGGAAGCGATATGGAGATTTTGAGGGGGCCCAACATTAAGCCTTTGCCTAAAGCTGAAAAGCTGCCTGATGAAATAAGGGGCAGGGTTTTGCTCAAGGTTGGGGACAACATAACCACCGACCACATTATGCCCGCCGGCGCGAAGATACTACCCCTGCGCTCCAATATCCCTGCAATTTCAAAGCACTGTTTTGAGACGGTGGACCCCACCTTCCCGGATAGGGCCGAGAAAGCCGGCGGCGGATTCATAGTGGGCGGAGCAAACTACGGCCAGGGTTCCAGCCGGGAGCATGCAGCGCTGGCACCATTATATCTTGGAATAAAAGCCGTTATTGCCAAATCCTTTGCCAGAATACACCGGCAGAATCTAATAAACTTCGGCATCCTACCCCTCACCTTTGACGATGAAAGGGATTATGACGAGATAAATCAAGCAGTTGGCAGGGATGGAGATGAGCTTGTTATTGAAAATGCCCGGGAGAAACTTTTCTCCGATACCATTGAGGTGAAAAACGTAACCCGCGGCAGGACATTTAAAGTGAGGCACAACCTCTCCGACCGCCAGAAGGAAATAATCCTTTCCGGAGGGCTGCTGAATTTTGCCGGAAAAAAATGAGTCAAAGAACCATCCCTGGCTCACTAATTCATTGGAAAAGGAAGTGATTTCATGGCCGAAAAAGTATGTGTAAAAGACGGAAAACTTATAATTCCTGACAATCCAATTATTCCCTTTATCGAAGGTGATGGTACCGGGCCTGACATCTGGAGGGCCACCAGGAGAGTGGTGGATGCGGCGGTAAAAAAGGCTTACGGGGACCGGCGCAGTATCGAATGGAAGGAGATACTGGCAGGGGAGAAGGCATTTCATCACACGGGCGAATGGCTGCCAAAAGAAACGGTTGATGCTATTCGCGAATATATCATAGCCATAAAAGGCCCTCTCACCACTCCGGTGGGTGGGGGGTTCAGGAGCATAAACGTCACTCTTCGCCAGGAACTGGACCTTTATGCCTGCGTGAGGCCGGTCAAATGGATACCCGGAGTGCCGAGCCCGGTGGTCCATCCGGAACTTGTGGATGTGGTGGTGTTCAGGGAAAACACCGAGGATATATATGTCGGCATAGAATGGCTTGCCGGAAGCCAAGAAGCGGAAAAAGCCAGGGGATTTTTAAACGACAGTATGGGGTGTGACATCCCGGAAGATGCCGGGATTGGCATAAAATATATATCGAAAGCCGCATCGGAGCGCATAATGAGAAAGGCTTTAAAATACGCCATCGAGAATGGGCGAAAGTCGGTCACCATAGTCCATAAAGGGAATATAATGAAGTACACCGAGGGAAGTTTTAAAAACTGGTGCTATGCCGTGGCAACAGAGGAATTTAAAGAAAAAATTGTAAATGAAGAAGAACTTCAGACGTATGGCGGCAGTGCGCCTGAAGGCAAAATAGTTGTAAAAGACCGCATTGCCGACAACATGTTCCAGCAGCTTCTCCTAAGACCTTCGGAATATGATGTCATCGTGACTCCCAACTTAAACGGCGACTATCTGTCCGATGCGGCGGCTGCTCAGGTAGGGGGCCTTGGCATGGCTCCCGGAGCTAATATCGGGGATTTTGTCGCGCTTTTTGAGGCGACTCACGGCTCGGCTCCCAAATATGCAGGCCAGGACAGAGCAAATCCTGGATCACTTATTCTTTCTGCAGTTATGATGCTGGAATATATGGGGTGGAAAGAAGCAGCATCTCTCATTACTGAAGGTCTCGCGAAGGCCGTTTCCAAAAAAACCGTGACCCATGACTTAGCCAGGCAGATGGAGGGGGCAAAAGAGGTTAAGACGTCGGAATTTGCGGAAGTTATTATAACATGTATGTAACCCTGATGCAGAAATTAAGGCTGCTGATGGGCTGCCTCCGGGCAAAAAAAGTAACTTCTAAAACTAGGACGCATGCAGCATATTATGAAAGGGAAAGGGCTGATAGAATTCGGCCCTTATTTGTGTTATTATTTTATTGTGCCGAATTGTACAGAAAAGGAGTTGTTTTCATGGACAAGGTAGTTTTCACAATAACTTTGGCTCTTATAGGGGGCTTTATCGGAAACGAGCTGAAAATTCCAGCGGGAGCTCTGCTGGGTGCCATGGTATTTGTAGGCGCTGCAAATATTCTGGGAGTAAAACCCGAAATGCCGGAATCCTTTAACACCATTGCCCAGATAGTGCTGGGGGGATTTTTGGGTCTTTCCATAACCAAAGAAGTGGTAGCGGATTTAAAGGATTATATAATCCCGTCTTTGATGGTGGTGGTTATCCTGGCCATCTTCGGCATTTTTACAGGTATGCTCGTCAGCAAAATTACCGGCATGGAGCTTTATACATCGCTTTTTGGCAGCGTGCCCGGAGGTATGCAGGAGATGATAGTGCTTTCGGAATCTTACGATGTGAATCACCCGGCAGTGGTGGTGATACAGACAGTTCGCCGGGTGCTGATTGTTGTCATATACCCGCTTTTGGTTTTTATTCTCTCAAAATATACGGGGTATCCGCTCAATACAATAAGTAAATAGCAGGATGCAGCGGCTATTCTCCCGGATATATCATGAGGTTTGGCCTTATGGCGACTGACTTTTCTCGTGGCATATTTTCAATTTCGTCCCGGGCGGTGCCGGTTTTCGGTATAATCTCTTCTGAAGTTTCGATGTCGTATCCTAAATCCTGGGGCTTTATGGAAAAATGACTTGCCTCAATCCCGGTAATAGTAATTGGTTTTATCATGATTTTATGCCTCCTCGAAGGATTTATAGCTCTTTTTATAGCATTTCATAACCTAAGGATAAATATGCACGGATTGCTGAGGTGTGAAGGATTTTTGTTTCGAAGACAGGCATAAAACATGAGCTGGAGACAATAATTATTTAGATTGTGTTAAAATCAGTCCTGTTATACCATAAATGTTCGGATACAAGCGAATTATAATCATATATAAAAATATATTGTTCGGATATTGTGTTGACTTTACAATGACACTTTGATATTATTAATATTGCTGCAAAATTAAGCAGAGAAAGAGGGATCTTATGCCCGAAAAATATGACGTTATTATTGTAGGCGCTGGGCCTGCAGGAATTTTTGCTGCCCTGGAGCTTGTCAATAAAGCCCCTGAAATATCGGTGCTGATTCTTGAAAAGGGGAAGGATATAGAGGAAAGAGTTTGTCCTTCGAAAGAGAAAAATGTGCCGTGCCGCCACTGCGAGCCGTGTTCCATAGTGAACGGATGGGGAGGGGCAGGAGCCTTCAGCGACGGTAAACTCACCCTTACCACCGAATTCGGCGGATGGCTTGATGAATACCTACCCAAAAGCGAAGTGGCGGAACTTATAACATATATTGATAAAATTTTTTTGAGTTTTGGCGCCACAGATGTGGTGCATGGCGCTGACAGCCCGGAAGTTAGAGAAATACAGCAAAAAGCCGCTACAGCTGATTTGAGGCTGATTCCCGCCAGGGTGAAGCACCTAGGTACTGAAAAGTGCTGGGATATACTCTGCAAGATGAGAAATTACCTTGATTCAAAGGTGGAAATAAAAACTTCCACTGGAGCCAAAACCATCCTGGTGGAAGACGGAAAGGCCGCAGGTATTGTAGCAGAAAACGGGCAGGTGTTCCGCGCAAAATATATTGTTTCGGTTCCCGGCCGGGAAGGCTCTGAATGGTTTGCAAAAGAAGCGGCTCGCCTTAAACTTGACATGAGCATAAATCCTGTGGACATTGGCGTGCGAGTAGAAGTTCCCGCTGTAATAATGGAACACATAACGGATGCGGTATATGAGTCGAAACTCATATATTATTCCAAATCTTTCGATGATCGCGTGAGGACCTTTTGCATGAATCCTTACGGCGAGGTGGTCATTGAAAACAACAGCGGCCTCATAACCGTCAATGGTCACAGTTATTCGGATAGGAGGACACCCAATACCAATTTCGCCCTTTTGGTGAGCAAGACCTTTACCGAACCTTTCCGGGAACCCATTTCGTACGGCAAATACATTGCCGCTTTAGCGAACATGTTGGGCGGAGGCGTGCTGGTGCAGCGACTGGGAGACCTTTTGTCCGGCAGGAGGTCTACACCGGAGAGGATCAAAAGGGGCCTTGTGGAACCAACATTAAAGGAAGCTACGCCTGGGGACCTTAGCCTGGTGTTTCCATACCGGCATCTCGTGAGCATCTTGGAAATGCTGCAGGCCATGGACAAACTGGCCCCTGGCGTGTATTCAAATCACACTCTGCTTTACGGGGCGGAAGTCAAATTTTATTCTTCCAGGCCTGCATTGAGTTCATCCCTGGAAACCCAGATTAAAAATCTTTTTGCCGCGGGCGATGGTGCGGGCGTTACCAGGGGGCTGGCTCAGGCGTCCGCGTCTGGAGTCGTAGTGGCCAGGGAGATACTGAATAGAATAAAAAACAATTTGGCAAACGAGGTTTTTCGAAGTGCTGACCATGAGAAAAATATATAAAGCACAGAATGCAGTAAAATTAAGAATCTATGGGAAAATGGTAAGGGCGGGCCGTGTGAAATGAAAATACATAGGCCCTGACAAATTACATTAAGTTGGGAGTGACTTCAATGGCGGGTGTAGTAGTAGTGGGCGCCCAGTGGGGCGATGAAGGAAAAGGTCGTATTACTGATTATCTTGCCCGAGAGGCGGATGTAGTGGTGCGGTATCAAGGAGGAAACAATGCGGGTCACACGGTGGAAGTGGAATCGAAGCGGTACAAGCTGCACCTTATACCTTCCGGAATATTGCACCCAGGCACTATCTGCATCATAGGAAACGGAGTGGTGATTGACCCCTTGGGCCTTTTGGAAGAGGTGGATTGTCTCGAGAAAGACGGCGTTGATACGGGCGCCCTTCGCATCAGTGACAGGGCCCATATTATCATGCCATATCACGTACTTTTGGACGAACTTGCCGAAAAGAGCAAAGGAGAGCATGAACTGGGCACTACCCGCAAGGGTATAGGCCCTGCCTATATAGACAAGGCGGAAAGAATGGGCATTCGCATGTGCGACCTTATGGACCCCAAACTTTTTGAGGAGAAGCTGGAACAAAACCTCGAGGTAAAAAATAACCTTTTGGAAAAGGTGTATGGAGTAAAAGGATTTGAGAAAGGCCCGATGCTGGAAAGTTATCTGAAGGCTGCGGAAAAGATAAAGCCAATGGTGTGTGATACTACGGTAATCATATATGAAGCTGCGAAAGCGGGCAAAAACATACTGTATGAAGGCGCTCAAGGGACTTTGCTGGATGTGGACCTGGGCACGTATCCCTATGTGACTTCGTCGCATCCCATAGCTGGAGGAGTGTGCGTAGGAGCTGGCGTGGGTCCCACCTTGATAGACAGTGTGGTGGGCGTGGTCAAGGCCTATACCACAAGGGTGGGAAAAGGGCCCTTTCCTACCGAACTTTTTGATGGTGTCGGGGATTACATCAGAGAAAAAGGCTACGAGTACGGCACCACCACCGGCAGGCCGCGCCGCTGCGGGTGGCTTGACGCAGTGATGCTCAGGTTTGCGGTTAGGGTTAATGGCCTTTCCCACATTGCCATAACCAAGCTGGATACTTTGGGTGGGCTGGAAAAAGTCAAGATATGCACAGCATACGAATACCGAGGACAGATTCTAACAGAATTTCCTGCAAGCCTTCATGTGCTGGCGGAGTGCAAACCCGTTTACGAAGAATTGCCCGGGTGGCCTGAAGACATATCCGGGGCATCAAGCTACGACGAGCTGCCTCAAAGCCTTAAAGATTATGTGGAAAGAATAAAAGAATTGACCGGCACTCAAATATCTTTTGTATCCGTAGGTCCTGCCAGAGACCAGGGTTATGAGCTGGTGAAGCTGTTTTAAAGGGGGTATATATCATGATGTCGTGTCAGGTATCTCTCTACCCTTTGGGGACAAAGGATTATGAAAAAATAGTGCTTGAAGCCGTCAAAAACTTGCCTCAAGAAGGCGTAGAAGTGGATTTGACCCCCATGAGCACCCTGCTGCGCGGAGAAGACGATAAAGTCTGGGAAGCTGTGAAAGCCATTTATAAAACCGGCAAACACTTCGGGGATATGGCCATGGTAATCACCGTAGCTCACAGGGGCGGCATGAAATGTAAAAATGAGGCATAAAAATAATGGTTGACAGTTTGCCTGTTTTATAGTAGTATTATATTTGCATTTTGTGTGAGCCATTAGCTCAGTTGGCAGAGCACCTGACTTTTAATCAGGGTGTCCCGCGTTCGAGTCGCGGATGGCTCACCATTTGTGGCCCCGTGGTCAAGTGGTTAAGACATCGCCCTTTCACGGCGGTAACGTGGGTTCGAATCCCGCCGGGGTCACCAAAATTAATGAAAACAAAATTTTCGGCTTCGGCATAGATATATAACTATGCCTATATTATTTTAAGATTTCAAAAAAATCCGCCTTCGGCGGTTAAGTAGAAGCAGCAGATATGAAATCTGAGGTCACGCGAAAGCCGCATGCCGAAGTGGAGGGTGTTTGTTTTGAACCTTGACTAATTCATTTATTTTGCTATAATTAAAATAGTTAAACTAATTTGCGGAAGTAGCTCAGTGGTAGAGCATCGGCTTCCCAAGCCGAGGGTCGCGGGTTCGAATCCCGTTTTCCGCTCCAGAAAAATCAAGGGTTCCGAGATTTTAGCTAAAAATCGGAGCCCTTTTTTGGTGCCCGTACGTAAAACTTCATCTATTTTTCCATTGCTTCACGTTCCTTTACTTCCTGCGTTACATGCGAATATATATCAGCCGCTGTAGATAGTTTTGCATTGCAGAGCATTTCCTGCACGACTTTGTAGATTTTTTGTCTTTCTCCGTGTTCATGTTCAATTTTGTCTATTCGTTGTTCTATCTGGTTAAATCTTTTCCACATCTGATTTCATTTCATCCATGTCAATAGTGAGCTTACTTACTTGAGCAACAACAAGTTCCAGCAACTTTCTGTCAGATGCATTATTTTTGCTCATAGATTTCATCCTCCCGTATTGAGAGTGCAGAGATACACGGACTGTGATATAATATTCTTGAAATAATTTTATGGAGGTTTTAAATATGAGCATACCACAGGAAAAGATTTTTGAGCTGCTGAAAAAATTGCCTGATGAAGATAAAAAAGAAGTGCTGAATTTCATGGAGTATTTGTATGAAAAGAGAAAAAAAGCCTTGAAAGAATTTCTTGAAAGTGTCCCGGAAGAAGATGAGGAATTATCACCGGATGAAATTGAAGCTTTAAGGCATGCTGAAAACGATACATCGGAGCCAATGGAGAAAGTCGCAAGGGAGTTAGATTTTAAATGGAAGTAGAAATTAAGAAGGAGGCAAAGAAGGATCTAAAAGCTCTTGATGGAATAATAAGACAATAAATTGCTGATGATATATTAAAATTAATACATTTTCCTGAAACAGCGAGAGTTAAGAGACTAAAAGGCAAACCGATAAAATACAGGCTTCGTTCTGGTGACTGGCGCATAGTTTTCAGCGTTGGCTGGGAAAAGAATAAGTTATACGTGGAATCAATTAAACATAGAGGAGAGGTTTATAAATAGTTTGATGACGAAATCCATCCCTAAAAGGATGTGGTAAGATGCCTGAAACAGCAAACAAGCTAAATGATATTGTGTTGTCGTTTATAAACGTCCTAAAATCGAAAGGCATAATACCTGAAAAAGTGTATTTATACGGTTCCCAGGCAAGAGGCACATCAAGGCCGGACAGTGATATTAATCATACTCAAAGAATTAAAAGAAATAATGGATGATGAAATTGACGAATTTGACTTACAGCTAGCAAAAGAAGCTGAAGAAGCTTTAAAAAATGAGGAATTTATATCCTTTGAGGAGGTTTTAAAGGAGGCCGGCATTAGTGAAAAAGACTTACAAGATAATATTTGAGAAAAAAGCTGCATAAATCGGGAACAATGGATCTTGAAAGGAGAAATAAACAATGCGTAGCTGGATAATCCGGGGGTTCGTATTAGTTGGGCTTATTGCCGCACTGATTATATTTGTAAAGCTCGGGGCAATAAAAACCACAGGTCTTTCTTTACAAAATCCTGAAGTCAACCTTACCGTTCTTGCAACCGCTGATTTACACGGAGGAATTCCGGCCAAACTTGCCGAATATATACAGGAGGAGAGAATTAAGGACAGAAACCTGATTCTGGTAGATGCCGGGGATTTTTACGACGCGGACAATGGAGACATCAGCAGTATACCGATGCGCCAATGGTTCAACATATGTGGCCCTAACAGAAGCCATCAGCGAAGGATGTCACCCATTGTACGCGCAATGGCTAAACAGGGATATGATGCTGTAGTGCTGGGAAATCATGAATTTGTATCGAATAATAAGGATTATTTGGACGAATTGGTTTTAGATTTTGCCGATTGCAATATACCGGTTCTATCAGCCAATTTATATACTACATTAAACAATTACAAAGTCAATTATGTCAATCCCTATATTATAAAAGAAGTAGAAACGGACCAGGGAGTTGTAAAGGTTGGTATCCTGGGCCTTACTATCAAGGAAGTTGGAGAATCTAACGGTGCGAAAGAATTAAAAGATTTGCCACAATACAAAGGGACTCTGGAATTGACGGATATGGTTCAGGAAGTCAACGACAAAAAGTGGACTGAATGCATGAGGTATAACGGAGCCGATATCGTCATTGCTGTGGTTCACGCTGGCGAAGAATCAGCAAAATTTAAAAATCCCGGCAACAGGATTAAAGAATTGGCACAAAGTACCAACGGCATCGATGCTATTGTAGCAGCACATACCCATGTTAATATTCCGGAGCATAGGTACAAAAATAAATCCGGAGAAACCGTTATTGTTACGCAGCCCGGTAGATATGGGCAATATTGCTCCAAAATAAGTTTTACCTTATTAAAAAGAGATGGTAAATGGGATGTGATAAAAAAGAATAGCCTTACTCATAAAACCAGTTGAATTTATTCAAGGCAAAGCTAATGCCAGAAATATGTTGCGATACTAAATACTGCAACATGTAATTTAATGATTCCGGTGTAGAAACTAAGTCGCGGGTTCGAATCCCGTTTTCCGCTCCAGGAATATCAAGAGTTCCGAGATTTTGTTTACATATCGGAACCCTTTTTTGTTGCTATTCTGGTGAGATTTTTTTTAAACTTCGTAAGTTTTTTTTACTGCTTGTCGTTTTACTTCTTCAGCAAGAGAATAGAATCCATGTTGTGGATATTTTTAATGGCCGAAATTCTTTAGACGAGAAAATAGATACCGGGTCATAGTAAGCAATTTTAAGAAATAATGAGAAAAGCGAAGATTTAAGCAGATAATTGCTTAAAATAGAATCATAAGTACATTTGCATTGCAAGACGTACCTTATATGCGACGTTATTTTTTTTAATTAGTACATAGCCGATTTTTCTAACGGTACATGATTTTATAGTCCAGTATGTAAATCGGCGAATTTGGCCAAATTCTGAAGGTGCAACGGGTTATTAATTCCACTATAATGATTAACAGAACAAATCGAAACTTCAAAGTAACTGCATCAGTTTTCGATTTGAATAAAAATCAATTATGGAGGGAAGAAACATGTTGGACAGAAATTTAATTTTCAATCTTCTGGAAGAGAGGAATCAAAAGCCAAGATATTTTAATAACTCCAAGACGATTATCGAAACAGATTCTGCAGGGGTGTTCTATGTCCTTGAATACAGAGGTTCCGGCAGAATTGGATGGACTGTAAGCCACAACATATTGCGGGAGCTAAAATCCTATGGGCAGTTTTGCATTTTATTCATAAATGTAACGGAAGAAGAAATGTATATCATCCTGGAATCAAACAAAGAATTTCTGGAATCCCTGGATAATCAAACCGGACCGTATAAAATAGACAAACACGATGTGGAAAAATACAATATAAGTTTTGAAAACCTTGATGAATATCTGATTTCATTAAATTCATGATGATATTTTACTGTGATGTAAGGGAAAATTTTACTGAAAAAAGTTATTTTTTAAGTAGATTAGTTTTGTTCATATAATTGTTTACATTTAAAATCTTCATCTAGTGGCGCTACGGCTTTGGAAAAATAAGGCTTTGGAAAAATAAGGCAATACACTTTTAAAACATGTCATAATAGTACTATAAAAAAAGTCCCGGTGACTTGAAAAGCGCCGGGATTTTATTTCTTAAATATGTTTTATCTTATGTTATGGATCTGATGTTGGAACATGCTGGCTGTGTCTAAATGTGTTGGTTTCAATAAAAGCGCTGGATAATCATATATTCTTCTTTCAAAATATAAAAGGAGAGTACAATCACTCATTATCTATACGCTTCATTCATAATTTCTATGGTTTCCTCCAGAGAAAGGGCGTAGGGGTCTACTTCGAACAAGCCTCCCATGGTCTTGCGGGCATTTTCGGCCAGAGCCGGGATGTCCTCTTTTTTAATGCCATAGTCGGACATCTTGAGGCCCCTCACGCCACAGTCTTCCTGAAGCTTGATCAATGCATTCACGAAGGCCATAGGCCGCTCTTTTTCAGGAAGAAAGTCCACGTTTACTCCCATAGCCCTGGCCATGGCAGTGAATCTTTCCGGTGCTTTGGATGCAAAGAATGTGTAATATGCTTCAGACAGCATGATAAGCCCCGCGCCATGGGCAAGCTCCGGATGATGAGCGCTGAGGGCGTGCTCCATAGAGTGTTCCGATGTACAGCTAGATGTGGATTCCACAAATCCCGAGAGGGTATTGGCCAATGCCACCTGGGTCCTGGCTTCAATATTGCTTCCGTCATTGACGCAGACGGGCAGATACTTGGCAATCAATTCAATGCTCTTTAAAGCGTATGCGTCACTTATGGGCGTGGCTGTTTTTGCTATATAACCCTCGGTGGAGTGGAAGAGCGCGTCGAAACCCTGATATGCGGTGAGGTGCTTGGGCACTGTGAGCATAAGTTCAGGGTCCACTATGGACAGGGTCGGAAATGTATACGAATTTCCGTAACCGATCTTCTCGTTGGTTTCCTCTTTGGTGATGACCGTCCAGGGGTCGGCTTCAGTACCTGTGCCAGCGGTGGTGGTGATTGCAACTATGGGAAGGGCGCCATTTTTTACGGGCATTCCCTTGCCCGTTCCGCCGCTTACGTAATCCCAGTAATCCCCCGGATTTTTAGCCATAATGGCAATGCTTTTGGCTGAATCAATGCTACTGCCTCCTCCAAGGCCTATGACAAAATCACAACCCTCATCTTTGGCCAAGGCAGCCCCTTCCATTACGTGGGATTTGATGGGGTTTGGCAGGATTTTGTCAAAAAGAACATGTTCTATGCCCAGGCGGTCCAGAATTTCCACCAGTCGGTCCAGGTAACCGTTGCTTTTCATGGACTTGCCTGAAGAAATGACTATCAGAGCCTTTTTCCCGGGGAGTTCCTCCTTTGCAAGTTCATTTAGCTTTCCGGGGCCAAAAAGAATCTTAGTTGGCATGTAATAATTGAACTTCATTTAAATTACCTCCCATTGTATTTGTATTATATTGTAATTTTCAGCACCCCCGCCGGCGATGGGTTTTCTTAAATTCTTAAATTATAGTATAGTATTTACTTTTTATTTTAACAAGAATGCACTTTATTGATAGATGGTAACACATGTGATACTATATACTACAGGGGTGAGGAAGCTTATGGCTGAAAAAAGCAGGAGAACAAAAGAAGCCACATGCGAGATTGAAGTGGCCTTTAGCGTAATAGGCGGTAAATGGAAGCCTTTAATCTTGTGGTTTTTAGGGCAGTCCGGCACTCTCAGGTTCGGCGAGCTTCAGCATTTGATTCCTGACATAACCCATAGGATACTGACAAAACAATTGAGAGAACTGGAAATGTACCAGCTGATCCAGAGGAAAGTGTACCCCGAAGTCCCCGCTAGGGTGGAATACTCCATCACGGAAAAGGGCAGGGAAATTATACCCATCCTGGATATGATGTGTGAATGGGCCGATAAAAATGATTATTTTGGATATAAGATGAAATATAATTTATGTGAACAAAACACAGGAAATCTATAAATATAAGAAATCTTTACATCAAAATATTTAGGAATAAAAGAAACAGTATTTTAATAATAATTTAAAAGCAAGTATATATATTAAACAGATCATCAATCCGAGGCTCATTGCAGAAAGGCGGATTTATGTGAACATAAAAAGGCTGGGAATCGCGGCTGTGGTATTCATCCTGCTGACATCAGCGCTTTACGCTGCTTTTAAAAAGCCATCGGACTACATGGAAGGCGCAGCTCGGCGCATATCAGGAGAGTGCCCCAGGTACACCATAAATGTGAGCTTTTACCCTGAGGAAAAAAGGATAGAAGGCACACAGAGCCTAATCGTAAAGAACACGGAAAAGGCGGAACTTTCAGAGTTGTATTTTCACCTTTATCCCAATGCTTTCAAAACCTCCGATACTGCTCCCTTTCCCCGCAGCGAAATGCAGTTAGCTTATCCCAATGGATTTTCCCCCGGTTATATCGATATAAAAAAAGTGGCGACGCCTTCTGGACCGCTGGAATATGAAGTGCGCGGCACCCTGTTGAAAGTGGTGCCGGATAAGCCGTTAAAACTAGGGCAGAGCCTAAAACTCACCATGGAATTTACCGAGATTATTCCCCCATCTTACGGCCGCTTCGGCTACGGGAAAAACACATACAACATAGCCAACTGGTACCCCATCTTGGCTGTATACGATGAACACGGCTGGAACAAAGACCCTTACTATGCGATCGGAGACCCTTTCTACAGCGAGGTCGGGCTTTATGAAGTAAAGATAAAAGCGCCGGCGGAATATACCATAGCGGCCACTGGTTATTTGGAAAACAAGAGGCAAGAGGGAAGCTCTTTGATTTGGACTTTCAAAACAGGGCTTGTGCGGGACTTTGCCTGGGTTGCCAGCACCAGGTTTAAAGAGGCTTCCAGCGAGGTCGGCAGGGTTAAAATAACCTCCTATTATTTAAAAGAAGATGCCGTATTTGGGCAAAAAGCCCTGGAATATGCCGCAAGGGCTGTGAAATTTTTCAGCGAATATTTCGGCCCGTACCCGTATAGAGAGTATTCGGTGGCTGCTTCGGACTTTTACATAGGAGGCATGGAATATCCCAATCTGGTGATGATAGGCCGCCAGTTTTACAGTGAAGGTGATATGCTGGAATATGTGGTGGTGCACGAGACAGCCCATCAGTGGTGGTACGGGCTTGTGGGCAACAACGAAGTCAAAGAACCCTGGCTTGATGAAGCGCTCACCGAGTTTTCCACAGTGCTCTATTATGAAAAAGTTTATGGCAGAAAAAGCGGTCAGAGGGTTTATGATGACTTTATATTAAACCCGTATAAATTTTATGAGCAGACTCACCAAAGCCAGAAAATGGGCCCCATATTAAGGCCGTTATCAGAATTCAGCAGCTGGGGAGAATACGACGCTATAGTATATTCGCGGGGTGCCATTATGCTAAAGCAGTTGGAAAGCATTATCGGCGAAGACAAATTCCGTGAGGCGACGCGCTTTTATTTTAAACAAAATATTTATAAAAACGCCACCACCGAAGATTTTATTAAAGCTGTAAACAAAGCCACCGGCGCTGACTGGACAGACTACATATACAACAAGATGTTAAAAAACGATGAGCCTCTACAAAAAGCCGCCTGAGGCGATGCAAAACTCGTGCATTTTGGCAGGCCGGAAACATTGAGCCCAAATGGTATAAAATTGAAGGGAGCTGAAGACATGAACCCTTACAGAAAGGGAATATTGCTGGCTGCTCTGGGCACAGTTTTTTTCGGGACAAGCCCTGTTTTCACTAGGCTTGCATCAGGTCTTTCTGTAGGTGAAATAGCCTTTTTCAGGATGTTTTTGGGTGCGATTTTTATCCTGGCAGCTTCTAGGCTTTCAGGCATGGACGTTTCAATTGAGAGGCGGGATGTGTCAAAATTTATACTCTACGGCCTGATTACGTCCTTTCATTTCCTTTTTTATATCGGTTCGGTGATGTACACCACCATTGCCCACTCTCTGAGCTTGGTATATACAGCGCCTATAATGATAACCGTGCTCACGGCTGTGATATTGAAAGAAAGAATACCGCCGTATAAATATATAGGTATAATTATAGTAATATTGGGAATTATTATCTTAGCCAGGTTTGAACCCCAGCTTACCGGCAGAATGATTCTCGGTGACATCATGGCGCTGGGGTCGGCACTGTGCCTGGCTCTCTATTCAGTGGCGGGCCGAAGGGAGAGAAACAATTATCCGCTTTTAAAGTATGTATTCTGGGTATATTTGCTGGCGGCGTTCTTCTTGCTGCCGTGGGCAATTCCGCATTTCACGTGGCCGAAAACTGTCCAACAATGGGGGGCTTTGATAATGCTCGGATTTTTGCCCACAACACTGGGCCATACCCTGTATAACGCCGGGCTCAGATACATTCATCCTACATATGCTAACCTTATATCCACTCAGGAAGTCACCGGTGGGGTAGTGCTCGGTTACTTGTTTTTGGGAGAAATTCCAAGCAAAAATTCAATTGTGGGCATTTTAGTTATGTTTATCGGGCTTTTCCTGGTTTTAATCCAGAAAAAACAGCAAAATAAATTACAGTTGAGGAAGGAAAATCCGGCTTGATATCGAATATTATATATTACAAATATGTTACAATAATATTACATAAATTTTACTAAAACATATCAAGCGGTACATTTGCCGAAAAAAACTAGAAAACTGTTCGAAAGGAGTGGAGGGATGAAGTTACCTAGGGTGGAGGGTTTTTACTTCTGGGGCAGGGCAGACCACAAGCGGAAGATTCTCATCATTGCTTTGTGCTGTGTGCTGGCCGCGCTATCGACCATAGCGTTTATCATAAATAGAAACGTTTATGCGGTGAGCGTAGATGGTAAAACCCTCGGGAACGTAAGCGACAGGAAAATAGTGGACAGGATAAAAGAAGATTTAAAGTCAAAGTACAGGGACAGGCTGGGCTCGGATATCGAGTTTTCCCAGGAGATTCAGGTTACGCCCGTCCGGGCTCTGGGGAAGAAAATCGATACAGAACAACAACTTTTTGAAAAACTTGATAAAATCCTTTCAGTTCAGGTTAAGGCCGTAGCCATAGAAATCGATGGGCAGCAGATAGCTCTTGTCAAGGACCGACAGACCGCCGAGGCAGTGCTTCAGGAGGTCAAAAATTACTATGTAAACCAATCTCCGGGAGAGTTGATAAAAGTCGAGGTGTCAAATAGCATAGAGCTTGCGGAAAAGTTTACAAATCCGGAAAGAATAATGACTGCCGAGGCGGCAAAAGACCTGATTTTGAAGGGTTCTGTAGAAATGGCCACGTATAAGGTCAAACAGGGGGATACCCTTTGGGACATAGCCAGAGCGCAGGGCATCTCGCTGGACGAGCTAATAAAAGCAAACCCCCAACTAAAGTCCGAGGACAGGCTGGCGCTGGGTGAGGTTATCAACCTTAAGGAGGTAAAACCGCTCCTGAACGTAACAGTAACAAAAAAAGTTACATACCAGGAACCCATAGCTTATAAGACAGAAATAATAAAAGATGACAATCTCTGGAAATGGGACCAGAAAGTGAAACAGCAGGGCGAAAACGGAACCAAAGAAGTGGCGGCCCAGGTCGTATACAAAAACGGCGTGAAAGTGCAGCAGCAAGTGTTAGGGGAAAAGGTGCTGAAAGAGCCCGTGACCCGAATTGTGGCCAGGGGGACTAAGGCTCAGGTGGCTTTCAGGGGAAGCGGAAGATTTTTATGGCCCCTGGTAGGGACTGTAACCTCTCCCTTCGGCCGGAGGGGCGGAGAGTTTCATACGGGTATAGATGTGGCTGCGGACAGAGGTACTCCCATCAGGGCATCGAATGCGGGGACGGTTACTTTTGCCGGCCGCAGAGGAACGTACGGCAATCTCGTAATAATAGACCACGGTGGAGGATATGAAACATGGTACGCCCACGCCAATTCTATATTGGTGTCGGTAGGCGATAGAGTTGAAAAAGGGCAGCAGGTAGCCACAGTAGGTACTACTGGAAGGACTACAGGCTCCCATGTTCACTTTGAAGTTCGACTAAATGGAAAACCGCAAAATCCGTTGAACTATTTGAGCAGATAGTTATGCAAAGCTTTCAGCACGATAAAAAATTACTGCATATGAACCGGTGTAGCCGCTGGCGCGGCCGCCGGTTTTTACATTATTTCTCAAAGGGGCAATATGAGCAGCGATGTTTGCTGTCAGCTAAATTATGTCGATTATCCCAGAAATTTGTAATAATTTTGTAATATAACCGTTACAATTTCTTAATAATAGTAAAATATAATAAAAATTAAAAGCAGTCAGCAACAACAAAACGATCCCCCCTTTGAAAAGGCGGCAAACAGCCGCTTTTTTTTAAATTATTTTCCAGTGAAATTCCTTTTCAAATTTTATATAATTATGGGGGGGAGGGAGAACCTTGAGAAGAAAGGCTATTCTCCTGGCGATGGTGGCGTTTTTAATCCTGCTGTCGGCCACAGGAGTTTATTTTTATAAAGAAATTAGAATATTCGGGTTTAGACTGAAAGGATTTGACTCGCTGGTTACTCCGCATTTTAACATACTGTTTTTGCCCGAGGGCAGGAATGAAGTGGAAGTAGTGGCGAAGGCGGCAGAAAGGGCTTATGCGGAAGTGGGCAGGGATTTTAATTTTTTTCCGAAAGAGCGCATACCCATAGTAATCTTCCCTGACAGTCGGAGCCTTCAGCAGGCCTTTCGCTGGCCGGCGGACGAGAGCAACCAGGGGGTTTACTACAGGGGTATAATATATATCCAGGCGCCGGGGGCGTGGATTGATGATTCCGAAGACGTGGAGGAGAACTTCTATAAAAATGGGCCAATGGTGCATGAATATACGCACCTGGCAGTGGACAAGTTGAGCGGCGGCAACTACTCCCGCTGGTTTACCGAAGGGGTAGCACAATACGAAGAAGAAAGGGTAACGGGATATACCCTGGCCCAGGACTTTGATATAGATAAAAACGAATTTTATTCTTCAAATGAAATTATTCACCATTTCGACGAACTGCCCGATGTGCCCAGCGCTTATATGAAAGCCCTAGCCATGGTAAAAACCATGGCAGGAGAGGGCGGCATCGCTGAAATCAGAAAAATTCTCTCCATGTTGAAAGACGGAGCTTTGGCGGAAGATATTTTCTTTCGACGGGTGGAGAAAGCCCATCTGGAAGGAAATTTCCATCCTGTGACGAATACTATTAATGGGGGTGATCACGTTGAATGAAACAGTACTGGTGGTGGATGATGAAAAGCCGATAGTAGACATTTTGAAATATAATTTGACAAAAGAAGGCTACAACGTTCTGATGGCATACGATGGCGAAGAGGCATTGAAAGTTGCCGAAAAGGGGAACCCGGATCTGGTACTGCTGGACATTATGCTTCCCAAGATTGATGGCTTTTCGGTGTGTAAAAAACTCAGAGAAAAGATGACATGCCCCATAATTATGCTTACAGCCAAAGGTGAGGAAGTGGATAAGGTACTTGGCCTGGAACTGGGGGCCGATGACTATGTCACTAAACCCTTCAGCATGAGGGAGTTAATGGCAAGGATTAAGGCAAACCTCCGCAGGAATGTTATGGCAGACCCCGCAGGGCAGCAGAAGATCATAAAGATAAAAGATCTGGAACTGGACCTTCAGAGCTACCAGCTCAAGAAAAAAGGTGTGCCGCTGGACCTCACCTACAGAGAATTTGAGCTCATAAAGTTTCTTGCAACTCAGGCGGGACAGGTGTTTTCCAGGGAAAAACTGCTGGAAGAGGTGTGGGGCTACGAATATTACGGTGATATCCGGACCGTGGATGTCACGGTTAGAAGGCTTCGAGAAAAGGTGGAAGACGATCCGGCGAACCCTACATACATATTGACCAAACGGGGCATCGGATACTATTTCCCGAAGCAATAAGCAATAGGAGGCTGTTAGGTGTTTAGAAGCATCCAGTGGAAGTTGGTCTCCATATATATACTCCTGATACTTCTGGCAATGGAAGTGGTGGGGGTATATCTGGTCCAGTCTATTGAAAAATATCATACGAACAAACTTTCAGACGAACTGGATATAAAAGCACAGCTCATGTCCGATATGGTGGAAAGGTATCTTTACCCTGTTTTGCGAAACCGGGATATAGACGAACAGGTGAAATGGTGGCAGCAATCGTGGACGGAGATAAATTACATTGCGATTCTTGATGAAGCAGCCGGTGTAATAACTTCCACCGATGAAACCAGGTTTCGCAAAGGCGATAAATTGCTGACGCCTGAAATAACTCAGGCAACCTTTGGAAACAAAGCGCGCGATATCCGGGAGGACAGCCGAACCAAAACAAGATATATGTATTTGGCTTATCCGGTAAAAAACGGATCCCGCGTAGTAGGTATTATTTATCTGGTATCCTCTATGGAAAATATATACAAAACCATAGGCGATATAAAGGCGATATTGCTGGTAGCCACGCTTTTGGCGCTTCTGGTTACAGGGATACTGGGGTATTTTCTTTCAAAAACGATCACAGGGCCCATTCAGGAAGTGACAAGAAACGCAGCCCTCCTGGCGCAGGGGAATTTTGATCACAAGATTCAGGTAAGATCCGATGACGAAATAGGAAAACTCACCGGCATGTTCAATTATCTTACGGCACGGCTCAAGGATACGTTGGAAGAAATTTCAGACGAAAAGGAAAAAATGGAAGCAATCCTCATCAATATGGCTGACGGCGTAATAGCCTTAAACAGCAATGGGGAAGTAATTCATATTAACCCTGCAGCCTGCCGGATGCTTTCCATTAATCGAGATCCTAGCGGAGAAGACTTCAAGCCGGTTTTGAGGGACTTGTTCAAAATAAACCTAGAAGAATTTCTGGGGAAGGATGTAATATTCCGGGAAATATCCGTTAAAAATAAGGATATGGTAATGAAGTCGATTATTGCACCATTAAAAAGAGAGAGCCGAATCATAGGTGTCATCCTAGTGCTTCAGGATATAACCAAACAGACCAAGTTGGAAAACATGCGCAAGGAATTTGTGGCAAACGTTTCCCATGAACTCAGGACACCCCTTACCACTATAAAAAGCTATGCGGAAACCCTTCTGGACGGAGCTATGGATGAGCCTGACACAGCGCGCCAGTTTATTGGCGTCATCAATAATGAAGCTGAACGCATGACCAGGCTGGTGAACGACCTTTTGGAGCTTTCTCGTCTTGACAATAAGGAAGTGCGGTGGAACAAAAAGGTTATTTCGCCTTCCGGAGTTTTAAAAGACGTTATTTCAAAAATGATTGTGAGCATAAATAAAAAGAGGCTGGCACTGGAAACCTGTATTTCCGACAGTTCACCAGATATTTTTGCCGACAGGGACAAAATCGAACAGGTATTTCAAAACATCCTGAGCAATGCTATAAAGTATACTCCTGAAGGAGGCAAAATTTTTATCACTCAGGACAGTGCTGGCGATATGGTTAGGACGATTTTCGGCGATACAGGAATAGGCATACCGAAAGAGGATCAACCCAGGCTTTTTGAAAGATTTTACCGCGTGGATAAAACCCGTTCCCGGGAGTTGGGAGGCACTGGTCTGGGCCTTTCTATAGCAAAAGAAATAGTGGAAGCGCATGACGGCACTATCACCATAGAAAGCGAACCCGGCAGGGGTACCCAGGTTACGATAAGTCTTCCCGCAGTTCAGGGGGTTGATGCGAATATGTAATTCATTTTTAATAGCGCTGTAATATGTTTGTAATATTAATCATTTAAACTAAATAATAGAAATAAGGGTATTTTTTTCAACTTTGGATTTGAAAAGGAAGATTAGAAATGAAGAGGGTATTGCTCACAATATTAATATTAATAGCAGCTCATTTTATAATTTTTACCCCCCTTGCCATGGCTGAATCTGTAACGTTGAATGAGCCAAAAGACAACCTTATGACCACCAGCGATTCCGTGGTGGTTTCTGGTGAAGCATTGCCGAATTCCAGCATCTACATACTTGTTAACGGGCGCTCCCGGGCCAGGCTTACGGTGGGTGCAGCTGGAATTTTTCTGACTCAGGTGCCCATATCGGGAAAAGAGAGCATTATTACCATAAGGGCCGTTCAGCCGTCGGGCATAACCGAAACGGTGTCCCGCAGAGTATATAAAATAGACGGCTCCGAACTGCCGGATTTGGAGTCTCTCATTCAGACCATAAAAACATTCCTTATATTAAAATAAAAAGGCGGTGCCTCCATGACAAGAGATGCTGTCCTGGGATGGATTCTTATCTTTGTGGTGGGCCTCAGCCTTTTGCTTTATTTTGCCGTATGGTCCAGGATTCCCGGGGAACAGGCTGTACAAGAAAATCTCCAAGAAGAAAAGAATGTGGATTTGACGAACATAGCAAGCCCTGGCAGGATTCTGGTACATATGGGAAATACTTCGCATACGCTAATTTCCCCATCGTCAGCCTTTTATGACAAAGCGTGGAATTATTCAACGAAAGCCCTATCCGCCCTATGGGCCGGGGCAAAAATTGTACCCGTCGACATAGGTGCGGATTTTTTTGAGCAGCGAACTGGTCTGGAGGTGGTATTCACCACTCCTATGCCGGTTTCTTTTGTTAAGCGGCTGTTCAACATCGAATCGACAGATGATGCAGCATACGACAATGGTGTTATTGTATCATACGGTTTGATAGATGATGACGGCATGTGGGCATATCTCAAAAGCAGCGATGGTAAATATTACAAAATAAATAAAAACGGAGCTTCAAGACAGCTATTGGCGATTGTAAAAGAGATAGCTTCTTCAAACCCGCCGCTGTTTGCCACTATTCCTCCGGGTAACACCCGCCTGAAAATAGCCAAGGGAATTTACGTGCCGCTTCAATCGTATATTCTTCCCCAATACAGTGTTAAACGCGAAAAAATCGTAAGCGACAGATTGGCGGCAAAATTTTTTGATGATTTTTCGGTGGTTCGTAGAATACAAGAGACGGATGGAGCTATTATATACACCGATGGGCAAAGGGCACTCCGCATTTATCGCGACGGTACGGTGGAGTACAGCTTCCCAGGAGTGAAAGCGCCAAAGAGAAATGTCTCGTTCTATGATGCCGTTAAAACCGCCCTGGACTTTATAGCGGCTCATGGAGGATGGCCGCAGGGAGGCTTTCTGTCTTCGTACGATGTTTCAAATCAGGATTCGAGCGGAAGTATTTACAAATTTAAATTCGGGCTGAGAATAAACGGGTATCCTTTAGCCGGCGATAAGGAGTATATGTCGGTTACTGTGGCGGGCAGCGATGTTAAAAACTTTTACAGAAATATGCTGAGTGCCGACAAGCCCGGTAAATTGACAGAGCTGATATCACCAATAAAAGCCATAGATATAGCCGTATCTACGAAAGACGTAAAGAGTATGGAAGATATCTACGCAGCGTATATGCTCAACAATGGCGAATTCATACCCGTGTGGGTTATAAAGTCCCAGGGACGCGAGATAATAATACGCAATTTGCCGGAGTGATCTGTTTTGGACTGGCGCAAAGCCGTAATAATCCTCATATTCTCCTTTTTAGCGCTGAATATAATACTGGCTGTAGACCTCTGGTTTAGGGGTAAGGCGGGAGAAGAATTTGTTCTTACACCGGAACAGCAGCGAAAAATAGAGGCCCAGTTGCAAGGCAAGGGAATCCAGCTGGAAGCAGAAATCCCAGCAGAGGGGATACCTCAGGCTTTTTTGGAGCTGGGATATGCAAAAGTTGATGCTCAAAAAGTCTTAGAAAACTTTATGGGCAAAGGGTCAAATCCCCGCATGGAGCAAATACAGGGCGGCAGGAGTTACACCGAGGACGGCAAACAGCTTATTATAATGGATAATGGCATAATAACTTTTTTCAACAGGCAAACCGATGATGTTTCCAAGAACATGTCCAGGGATGAAGCAGAATCCAAAGCCCTCGAATTTTTAAAAAGTCACGGTGGCCTGCCGAAAGATGCCGTTATTAACAGTATCACTTATGATGAAAAAACTGCCAGCTATCTTATAGAATATGTGAGAATGTTTGATGGTTTTTTTGTGGCAAACAGCTATATAGATATTCTGGTGTCTAATTCTGGAGTGAAAAATTATTATCAAAGCTGGCTAAACATATACGGCTATAGAGGAAAGAAAAAAGCAGTAATTTCTCCGTTTGCAGCGATTTTAAGAGTGGCCAGTGATAAAAAAAATTCAGAGCCGATAACAATTACCGGTGTGGAACAGGGCTATTATTCCAAATTTTATGATGCGGAAAGATGGCAGGCAGCTCCGGTGTGGAAAATAAAGCTCAAGAGCGGTGACGTGTATTATGTGAATGCTTACACCGGAGAATTGGAACAATAAATCGAAAATTTTTAGAGAGAATATTAAGGATTCGGCCAGGAGGAATTTTATCTGAAAAGGCCATAATAATGGAAAATAATTACAATTTTGCTTTTTATAAAATGGCAAGATGAATGTCAAAAATTATAAGGCTGAGGGCACATCAATTGTTTCTTTATTTTTTACTTTGAATGGTATATAATCTAAAAGGACGGAAAAGGGAGAAAAACAATTTAGGCAGCAATGGTTTAATAATAACGCAAAAATATTCATATTGGAGTTGAAGGAAACATGCTTACATTCAACTTAAAATACGGCAAAGGTGAAGTAAAATTAGACATCCCAGAGGAAAACGTGTTAGCAGTTCTGGAGGGAAAGAATATAGAAGCTGTGGCGGATGAAAAGCAGGCCGTAATTCGTGCGATGGAACACCCCATTCAGTCCCCTGCACTGGATAAAATTGTAAATCCAGGAGAAAAGGTAGCTATCATTGCAAGTGATATTACCCGCACTGTAAAAAGCCAGATAGTGGTGCCCCTTATTGTTTCAGAACTGAACAGATGTGGTATCGCCGATAAAGATATGGTTATTGTTGTGGCTACAGGGACCCACCGGAGCCATACTGCGGAAGAACACAAATATTTATTCGGCAAGGATATAGTGTCCCGCATAAAAGTAGTCGACCATGATTCCAAGGATGAAACAAGCCTTTCATTTATAGGCAATACTTCCAGGGGAACACCAGTATATATAAACAGGATTGTGGCTGAAGCGGATAGAGTTATCCTCACTGGAGGCATAGTGTACCATTCCATGGCTGGATTCGGCGGCGGAAGAAAAAGCATATGCCCCGGAGTGTGCGGCTTTAACACCATACAGAAAAATCATAAGCTCATGTTAAACCCCATTGAAAAGGGTGGCGGAATCGATCCCAGAGTGGGCCTGGGCAAAACCTTGGAAAACCCCATGGCTGCCGATATGGCAGAGATTGCGGAGATGGTTCACCCTGACTTTCTCGTGAATGTTATTCTAAATGACGACGGCAAATTGGTAAAAGTGGTGGCCGGAGATTATAGAGCGGCATTTGAGGAAGGCTGCCGCTTCGCCCGAGAAGCCTTTAGCATTAAAGTAAACGAAACCGCAGATGTGCTTATCCTTTCCTGTGGAGGCTTTCCCAAAGACATTGATCTTTATCAGGCTACAAAAGCGGTTGAAAACGCCATGCACGTGGCTAAAGACGGCGGTGTAGTGGTGCTGCTAGCGGAGTGTTCCGACGGCATAGGGCACGATGGGTTTTACCATATAATTACCGGCTTTAAAACCCGGCGAGAGCGAGAGGAATCCCTGTGGGATGAATTCACTATAGCTAAAGCCGTAGGGTATATACTAACTTTGGGCATGGAGCGCTTTGATGTGGTGTTGGTATCAAATATGAATGAAAAAGTGGTGCGGGATATGGGCATGATTCCGGCGTCAGGCATGGATGAAGCTTTTGAAATCGTAAAAAATAAGCTGGGAAATGATTTTAAAGCTTATGTTATCCCCCATGCTTCGACTACGGTGCCGATTTTGGAAAAATAAAATCGAAAAATTTCCCGGGAAATATAAAAAAACAGGCATATAATGTCATTTCAATATTTGTTCATACTTGCCATCGATTATGATTTACAGCAAGAATGTGTTATAATAACTATCAGCTAAAGAAGTCATTGTAGTTGAGATTTTATTGTAAAGAGGAGGGAACGATCGTGAAAAGCAAAGTGTATTTTGCTGATGCCAGGGTCAAAAGTTATGACTACAAGTACAGCTTTGTGGCCAAATTCGAACAGATACTGCAGATGATAGACTTTAATTCCTTTATCAAGAAAGACGATTATGTGGCCATAAAGACCCATCTGGGTTCGTATGGTGCCCACCGCATTGTGAGGCCCATATTTTTGAAAAAAGTCGTGGATAGGGTCAAAGAAGCCGGAGGTAGGCCTTTTGTGACCGATACTGTACGGATTCCCGGCTTGGAGTACCTGGACGTGGCCAACATGGAAGGGATAAACCACCTTTCGGTGGGAGCTCCGGTTATACTGGCGGACGGCATATTCGGTCGAGATCAGATAAAAGTGAAGAGCGGCCCTATTTTGAAGGAAATAGGGGTAGCTTCGGCCATATATTACGCCCCGGCGATGATAGTGGTTTCTCACTGCAAAGGCCATATCGGTGCAGGTTACGGCGGAGCCATCAAAAACCTGGGCATGGGCGGCATAAGCTGCAAAGACCACCGCGGTGAAGCCGAGCGCGGAAGGATACATATGGAGGAGAAAAAACACCTGGAATGGGTGGAGGAAAAGTGCATACGCTGCGGACAATGCGTAAATGTGTGTCCCCACGGAGCCATCAAACTCGAAGACGGCCGCATAGTAATAGATGTTTCAATATGCGTAAAATGTGCCCGGTGTGCAAGAGTATGTGAACAGAAGGCGCTGGAGGTGCCCATCACTGAAGAGGGATTCCAGAAGGGCCTGGCGGAAGCCGCTTATGCAGTCGTTTCCACCTTTGAAAAGGGAAGGATACTTTATATAAACTTCATCACCGAAGTGCAGCCCGAATGCGACTGCATGCCCATGGCGGACACCCCTCTGGTGCAGGATCAGGGTGTCATGGTTTCACACGACATCGTGGCCATTGACCAGGCTGCTTTTGACATGATAAACAATGCCGAACCGCTGCCTCAGTCCAAAGCAGAGGATAAAAATGTTAAAAAAGGCGATAAAATACTGAAGGTGGTCACTGGCAAGGATGCCCAGCTCCACATAGATGCCGCCTGTGAACTGGGCATGGGCAGCAAAGAGTATGAACTCATAACAGTGTCGGAAAAAGACATGCCCGAAGGCGAAGGGCATTAGGGGAATATCATATCCAATTAATAGCCGCCGCGATTTTTTGCGACGGCTTATTTTTGTAATGAATTTATCCCGTCTAAGACTTTATCCCAAATACCATCATCATAGATTAAGATACCCTGTTCGACGGCTTCCACAGCTATCGGGTTTTTCTTTTTATATATGGAAATAAATTCTTCAATTTTATATCCTTTTGGTTCTATTGCATCAAAGACATAATCATAGAGAAGTTCAAATCTCTTTTTATACACATCAGGCATTTTGTCCGATATTAATACTACGTCAACATCACTTGCATCATTAAAGTCCCCTCTTGCCACCGATCCAATCACCACCGCACACATAGGCTTTAAAACTTTACTGATATTACCTGCAAAACATGTAGCCTCATATATTAAATTATTCCTCTTTTCCTTCCTTATCTCCATTGCAGTGTTCATTTACATATCCCTCCACGAAAGCCAGTATTTTTTGAGCATATTCAATGGAAAGCTTTGCATCTTCTTCATCATAATACTCATAAGGACTGCCTTGGGGATATGCATCGGGGTAACGAGGTTGAATATAGTCTCTATCGAGCTTTCGTGCCCATTTCATATAATCTTCTGGCTTTTCTATACCTGCCTTATCAAGTTCATAAGATAATTTGACAAGGGAATGTCCTACTACAGAAATACCAAAAGCCTTCAATAGTGCCTTTATTCCTAATTCAGCAGCTTGTTGCGCCTTAAAACAAGCCCAGGAATAATCCCCATCTTTGATATCTCTATAAGATGATCTCAATGTATGCTCTGCCTGATTATACCACCTACTATACTCCTCCATATCCATAAAATCACCTTCTAGCTTTATTTTATCAATAGTTTTAATATTCCAAACCTACCCATACCATATTTATTAATTTCATTATATAATTTTGTTTTCCGTTATACAACATCTATTTCTTAAAATGCGTAGGAAAGCAAAGATAATCCTTAAGATATGGCTTTCCGTAACGCATTTAAAAAAAGTTACCGTTATTTAATTGCTTATAATAAAAGCTTTTTTTTAGATATTATCCCCGGATAAAAAGGATAAAAAAGGTGACAATTATAATGTATTACAATAAATATCTTTAGATTTGACTAACAATCCAAAAATAACGGCAGGTGTAAAAAATGCAAAATGAAAAGTATTCCAGGAAATCATCATCGGAGTTCAAAAAAATCCTTATGGTAGCAGTCCTTTGTTCGTTCATTGGGGCACTGGCAGCTGCAATTATTACCACATCCATTCTGTACGGCAGGCAGCCTTCTTCAAACAAAACTGCTCCTCAAACCCCAAAAGTGATTCAAAATCAAGAACAGCCTATTCCGGCAATCGCCAGGGAAGTGACGCCCGCGGTGGTGGGCATAGTCACGGTGAGCATTGACTATGACTTCTTTTACCGCCCCATCAGGACAGAAGCGGTGGGGTCCGGGGTTGTCGTGAATCCCGAGGGATATATCATAACCAACGACCACGTGGTGGGCAATGCGAACGAGATAACGGTTTTCCTGAATGACGGGAGAAAATATAAAGCTAAACGGCTTTATACTGACCCTGAACTGGACCTTGCCGTTATAAGAATAGACGCCAAAAACCTGACTTGCGCAAGGCTGGGTGATTCGGGCAGGGTGGTGGTGGGAGACCTGGCGGTGGCCATAGGCAATCCTCTGGGGCTCACATTGCAGCGGACCGTCACCGCGGGAATAATCAGTGCCAAAGGCCGCACAGTGATGGTAAGGGACCGGCGGGGCGAGGTGCTCATGCAGGACCTGATCCAGACAGACGCATCCATAAACCCGGGCAACAGCGGCGGCCCCCTTGTAAACGGCAGCGGTGAAATCATAGGCATCAATACCATAAAAGCTTCTCAGGCAGAAGCCATAGGATTTTCAATTCCTGTAAATATCGTAAAACCCATTTTGAAAAGCGTTCTGGAAAAGGGAAGGTTCGACAAGCCCTATCTCGGTATAGAAGGAATTGACAAAGACATGGCAAAACTCATGAATGTGAATATAAATATTGACAGCGGAATATACGTGGTGAATGTGGAAAAGGACAGCCCTGCAGATGGGGCAGGCATAAAAAAAGGCGACATCATAATAAAACTTGCGGGCACTAGGATCGATTCTATGGCAAAATTGCGCCAGGTAATGTATAATCTTGATATAAATAAAAAATATGACATTGAGCTTTACCGAAATGGATTTCATGTCAGAGCAAAAATCGTCCCTGTGCGAAGATAATTTTTCATTTTAAATTTTTACACCATAGTCAATAATAATTTTGCATTCTAATACATGTGTGTTAAAGCCGCGTCAGAGAATTGAAAACATTTGTCTTTATTTTCGCTTGGAGGGAGACTTATGGAGGTTTACAGGACCGCATGTCCCAGGGATTGCCTTGACAGCTGCGCTATCCTGGCATATGTAGAATCCGAGAAAATAGTCGGAGTAAAAGGCGATCCCCAGCATCCGCCCACAGGTGGGTTTTTATGCCCAAAGGGCAATTCTTATTTGGAGTATGTTTATCATCCCGAGCGCATTAAATATCCCATGATTAAAAAAAACGGCAGGTTTCAAAGAGTCTCCTGGGATGAAGCCCTGGATTTTGTAGTCCGCAAAATCCGTACAGCGCAAGACCAATATGGGCCTCTTTCCATATTCCACAATTATGACAGCGGATCGGAGGCGGTGCTGAAGAATCTGGACCGGAGATTTTTCAACGCTCTTGGGGGATGCACCGGAGTTTCGGGTTCGCTCTGCTGGGGCGGCGGCATAGCGGCCCAGTCTTATGACTTCGGAGGCTTGATGCAAAATGATGTCGAGGATCTGGAAAATGCCGGCGGCATAGTGCTTTGGGGAAGAAATGTGACAGATACCAATTCCCATGCAGTCCCTTTCATTAAAAAAGCTCTTTTGCGAGGAGGGAAACTAGCCGTCATCAACCCTATAAAAACCGGCTTTGATAATGAAGCCGATATTGTGGCAAGGCCCAGGCCCGGCACGGATGCGGCGTTGGCCCTGGGTGCCGCCCGTTATATCATAAAACGGGGGCTTTTCGATGAGGAATTCATAAAAAAATATACACTGGGGTTTGAGGAATTTTGCCGGGCCGCAGAAGATTTTACTGAAAAGAAGGCAAGGGATATCACGGGCGTAGATGAAGGGATCATAGAAAAACTAGCGCTGTTTTACGTACAGAATTCTCCCGTTACCACCCTTCTGGGCTACGGCCTTCAGAGGTACAGAGGCGGGGGCAATACGATTCGGGCTATTGATGCGCTCTCTGCCATCACCGGAAACATTGGAAAATCCGGTGCCGGAGTATCTTACGGTCACCAGATGCACTGGCCGGTGGGGTCCCATATAGCTGGAATGGAGCTGGCGAGGGAACAGCGCTATTTTGATAGAACCAACCTTTCCCGGGAGATTTTGGGTGCCAAGAACCCGCCGATAAAGGTTGCCTTTATCACCCGTTCAAACCCCATGAATATGAATCCCGATACCGCCGCCATGAAAAAAGCGCTGAATTCTATAGAAACGGTGGTGGCAGTGGATTTGTTCATGACCGACACAGTCCGGGAAGCGGACATAGTGCTGCCGTGCACCAGCTTTTTCGAAGAAGAAAACATCAGGGTAAATTCCTGGAGCTCATGGATATTTTACTGTCCTAAAATCATCGAGCCGATAGGAGAATCCCGCCCCGACCAGGAGATATTCATGGATTTGGCACACAGAATGGGACTTTCTGGTTTTGAAGGTTTGAACACCGAAAAACTGCTCGAGTGGGCTTTCAAACCGCTGGAAGCCTGCGGTATAAATCTTGAACAATTGAAAAAAGTAGGATACATGAGAAATCCGAAGATCCCCAGAGTTGCCTGGGAGGACAAAAAATTTTCAACCCCTTCCGGGAAGTTCGAGTTTTATTCTCAAAAGGCGGCATCAGAAGGACAATCCCCGGTTGCAAGATATATCCCCCCGGCAGCGGAAGATTTAGCAAAAGAGCCCGGAGCTTATCGCTACTTTTTCATAACTCCCCATTCGCGCTTCCGCATTCATTCTCAGTTTCAAAACATATCTAAGCTTAAAGCTTTTCACCGAAAGCCCACAGTCCTCATGCATCCGGAAGAAGCGGTATCCCTGGGTTTAAAACAGGGGGATACGGTGGAAATATACAATGACCGCGGACAAATTTATGCCAGCCTTTTGCTGGAGCCAGATATGAGGAGGGATGTGGTGGCCATGGAATCAGGCTGGAATATCGAAAGCGGCGCCTGTGCCAACTTCCTCACGCCCTGCACCACTACCGAGATGGGTGAGAGCGCCGCCTTTTACGACTGCAGGGTTGCAGTGAGAAAGATTGATTAATGGTTCAAATATAAGATATAAAAATTAACTTCCCTGCAGGGTTATCTCCGGCAATGACTTAGTTTAAGCATCAGAATAATTTTAGCAGATGAAATAAGGGGATTTTCATGAATATCACTGTTATAGCGGTAGGAAAATTAAAAGAAAAATATTTAAAGGCCGGCATAGCAGAATATACAAAGCGGCTAAAGCCTTACTGCAATTTAAACATTGTCGAGGTAGCCGAGGAAGTGATTCCTGAAAGCCTGAGCTTTGCGGAAAAAAATCAGGCATTGAGGAAAGAAGCTTCATATATTCTAAAAAAAATAAACCCTGCCAGTTTCGTAATTTCCCTCTGCATCGAAGGTGAGCGTTTTACATCTGAAAAGATGGCAAAAAAGATTGAGGGACTTATGACATCAGGCACATCCCACATTACCTTCATCATCGGCAGTTCCCTGGGCCTTTCGGATGAAGTAAAAGAAAAAGCCCATTTGAAACTTTCTTTTTCAGACTTTACCTTCCCCCATCAGCTCATGCGCCTTATACTGTTGGAACAAATCTACCGCTGGTTCAAGATAATCCGCGGCGAGACGTATCATAAATAGAGAAAGGCTTTTCAATAAAATTCACTTTTAAACTTTAGTGAGTATGTGTTTATTGTGGTATAATAAATTTGAGGTGGTAATAATGAATACGGCTAAAAGCATTTTAATTAAATTAATTGATGAAATTCCAGAAAGTCAAATACCAGAAATAATCGATTTTATTACGTTTTTGAAGAATAAGAAGAATAATAATGAAGTATTCAAGGATTTATTATCTGCAAGCGAAAGCAGCATAGATTTCTGGGACAATGATGTAGATAATGAGGTATGGAATAATGTATAAACAGGGAGATATTTTATTAATTCCAATTCCTTTTATCCCAAAATATTGTAATTAGCAAGTTTGGCACCGTGAAGAAATATGTTATAAATGCTGTAAAGAAAAGACTCTACGAGTTAATATAAAATGACATTGAATGATTTAACAGGATCGCTGTATTATGGCTTCTTGAAAAAGAAGCTTTATAATTTTTGTTGGAAAAGTTTAAATCGATCTTGTATACTCAAAATTGCGTTTAAGGTAATGCTTGATAAACTGAGACGTATCATAAGTAAGAAGGGGCGGGACACAAGATGTTTGTCAAAGAAATAGGCGAAAGAGGCGTATTGTTCACATTTAGTGGCAGAGATTTTCCTTATCTCGGAGACACATCGGTGTATCTGATAAATGCAGGTCATTACTTTTTCGTGTGCGACACTCACCTGGGACCTCAATCCATGGAGCCCGTCAAAAAGTATATGGCTGTTGAAGGAGAGAAAAAGCAAACAATCGTTTTTAACTCCCATTCGGACTGGGATCATGTCTGGGGCAACTGTGCTTTTGAAAAAGCGGCAATAGTTGGCCATGAGACGTGCCGCAGGAGGCTGAAGGAGGTAGGGGATTTTGAGCTTCAAATATATTCGCAATATCAAAATGGTAATGTAAAAATCCTGCTGCCAAATCTTACTTTTACAAGCAGCTTAAGATACGAAGATGAAGAAGTGGAGTTTTTATACGCCCCTGGGCATACAGTCGACTCGGTCATCTGCTTTGATAAAAAGGATTCTGTACTGTATGTCGGAGACCTTGTGGAATATCCAATTCCCTACCTGGACTTTCTTGACCTGGAGGCTTACATAAAATCTCTGGAGCTTATAAAAAATCTTCACGCAAAAATCATCATATCCGCCCATTCGGGCCTAGTGGATGAATCGTTGATAGACGACAATATATCATACATCAAAAGCGTCCTATGCAGCAATCCGGTAGATTTTAAAAATGGCGATGCCAAAAGCAGACACGATTATAATATTAAGAATATAATGGTTTTAACATACGAAAAAATTTCAAGAGCAAAGCTGAAGGAAAAGTTTGATTATAACTCTTTCAGAAGAAGATTTTTAAATATCGATAATATGAGTTACAGGGAGTTGAAAAAAGGCCTGCAAAATTATAATGCATAGGAAAGCAAAGATATACCTTAATGTAGGGCTTTCCGTAATGCATTTCAAAAAAGCTACCGCTGTTTAATAGCTTATAAATGAAAGCT
>JARRBK010000057.1 GCA_029982615.1 Tepidanaerobacteraceae bacterium
CCCATCGGCCCCAAGACTAGGTAATGGTGGCTGGCTAGGCCTTACCATGCAGTTTTATCTGCTATATACTGTGCGCCTCGTGGCGCACAGAACCGTCCCTTTGTCGCATTTTTCTGCCAAGAGCGTCCGCGCTCAATATGGCGCTGTATACGTCCTCGGGCGTAACCTCGAACGGCATATTGTGAATGGTCTCGCCTTCTGCGCAGGAAGCTTCGGCAACCTTTCTTATGTCCGATTCTTTAACTTCTTTGATGCCCAAATCCTCAAGAGTAACGGGAAGCCCCACATCCAGGCAGAACCCGATTACTTCCTCCAGCTCTTCCATAGGGCTGTTTTCGAGCATCAACTGGGCTATGGTTCCGAAAGCCACCTTTTCACCGTGATACATGTGATGGCATTCTTCTAGCACCGTAAAGCCGTTGTGAATGGCATGGGCAGCCGCAAGCCCTCCGCTTTCGAAACCTATGCCGCTCAAATAGGTGTTTGCCTCAACAATATTTTCCACCGCTGGAGTGCATGCTTTGTTTTCCACAGCAAGCTTTGCCTTGAGGCCGTCCTCCAGCAGAGTCCTGTAGCAGAGTTCGGCAAGGGCCATTGCCGCCTTAGTGCTTTTTCCGCCCGCCATGGCGGAGGCGTTTGATTTGACGGATGCCCTGGACTCAAAGTATGTGGCAAGAGCGTCGCCCATTCCAGCCACCAGCAGCCTGGCAGGGGCTTTGGCGATAATCCCAGTATCCACCAGCACAACATCGGGGTTTCTGGGGAGCAACAAGTATTTGCTGAATACGCCTTCATCGGTATATATAACCGATAGCGCGCTGCAGGGCGCATCGGTGGATGCGATAGTGGGAACTATCACAACCGGAAGCCCGAGATAATAAGCAAGGGCTTTGGCAGTGTCAAAAATCTTTCCGCCTCCGATGCCAATAACCACACTGGTTTTGTTGTTTTCCGCCAGCGCTTTCAGCCTGTTTATTTCATTTTCCGAACATTCTCCCCGGAAAGCCTCAAAAACGAGATCCACCTGTTCTCCGGCAAAGCTTTCCTCTATGACAGAACGCGTCCTTTTTATTCCATTTTCACTGGCAATTATGAAAAAGGAACGGCCCAGGTTTTTGACGTAATCCTTGATATCTTTCAAAACACCGTTGCCCTGAACGTATTTTCCCGGCCCTATAATGGCTTTAACCATAACAATATTCCTCCCTTTTGTATTTGTTAATATTTTATCATACTTTGGGAAAACGTTCAAGGCGTGTTTTACAACTTTGAAAGTTTATCGCTTATAAATTTTCAAATCTCGCCTTCATGCCATGCCTTATTTTTTCCTCGGTCATGTTGTATATCTCATCAAAAAAAGCCGTTTTAAAGCTCGCCGGGCCCCTTGCCCCCGGATGGGATACGGCCAGTTCACCGGCCAGGCCAAAGCAGACAAAGGCTGCTACTGCCGCTTTGAAGCTGTCCTGCTCCACCCCGCAGAAACTCGCAACCACGGATGAGAGCATGCAACCGGTGCCCGTGATGGTCCCCATCATGGGATGGCCGTTATCCACAAAAGCAATCCTTTTGCCGTCTGTGATAATATCGGTCGCGCCCGATACTGCCGCCACAGCGCCGTACCTCCGGGCAAATTCCGCAGCAGCTTCCACCATATTTTCGGCAGCTTCGGCCGATTCCACACCCCTTATTCTCCCTCCTTTCCCCGCAAGAATGCCAATCTCCGCACTGTTCCCCTTCACCACGCATACCTTGACCTCGCTCAGTATCCTCTCCGCGCTGCGGCTCCTCAAACCCGTAGCACCGGCTCCCACCGGGTCCAGTATCACGGGAATGCCGAGCGAATTGGCGGCCTTTCCCGCCAAAATCATGGCATCCACCTGTTGTCTGCTCAGCGTACCGATATTCAAAACCACCGCCTGAGCCGCTCCTGCCATCTCCTCCACTTCCTCCGGCGCATGAGCCATAACAGGCAGCGCCCCTATGGCCAGGGTCACATTGGCACAATCGTTTACAGTGACCATGTTTGTTATGTGGTGCACCAGCGGTTTTTTCTCCCTCAATCTGGCAAGCAAGCCTTCTATCATTATGAACACCTCCTGTCGCTTATAGCCCGGTTTATATTTTCCAGAAGCCAACCGGTGTTTTTCTCAATATCTCCGGCAAAGACGGCAGACACTGAGGATATTCCATCTGCACCGGTCTTTAACATAACTTCATAAGCATTTTCCTTTGTAATCCCTCCGATGGCGACCACAGGAATCCTTACAGCCTCTTTTATTCTCCTTACCCCTTCAATGCCTATTGCTTCCGACTCGGGCTTTGTGGGCGTCGGGAATACAGCCCCCACGCCAAGATAGTCCGCCCCGTCCCTTTCGGCTTTCGACGCCTCATCCACAGTCTTTGCCGAAACGCCGAGTATCCTGCCGGGGCCTATTATCCGCCTCACGACGTCGGCGGGTATGTCCTCCTGCCCCACATGCACTCCGTCGGCATCCACCGCCAATGCGATATCCACTCTATCGTTGATAATCAGCGGAATGTCGTATCGGCGTGTAACCCGTTTTATTTCTAACGCCAGTTTATAAAACTCTCTGCTGGAAATGTGTTTTTCCCGCAGCTGGATTATAGTGGCGCCTCCTCTTATGGCAAGCTCCACAGCAAGCGAAAGACTAATGCCGTCCAAATACGAGCGGTCGGTAACCGCATAAAGCCTGTAATCCATGATTTCACCTCCGTTCAAAGTATTATAATATTGCCCTTCTGAAAAAATCGTCGTTGACCTTTCCAATCATTATTATTCTCCCTCCTTTTTTACAGCCGGAAAATCATGAGTAGATTTACTGCCCGTCAGGCAGACCGCGGCGTATAATACTCCCGTCAAAATCACATCCGGCAGCGTGACTCCAACAGGAGTGTCAAACCTTAGAATTATATAGTAAGCGGCAACTCCTATAATCCAGGCGAAAAACGCCTTTATGTCAAATTTTTCGCGGCTCTTATTTTGTTTAAATATGAAATAGTCGGTAACAAGGACGGCAAACAGGGGTGCAAACACCGAACCTATGGCATAAAGGAAGTTCTCATACTGTTCCATAGGGAAAAGCAGGGCTATGATTATTCCTACAGCACCCATTACCACGGATATCAGCCTTTCGTCCCCCTTCCTTATATTCAGAAAAGATACCGCCGAGGAATACACATCCAAAAATGTGGTTGTGACTGTGGAAAATATGACTATCAACAGGGCATAAACCCCCAGGCCCGCCTTCAGCATTATACTGGCTGGATCGCCGGTGTTGTACGCCAGGGCGGTGCTCAATCCGATCATATACATCCAGCAGCTGCCGATAAAATAACCGAGCCACGTAGCGATAGTCGAACTCCTCTCCGAGTCGGCCATCCTGGTGTAATCGGAAACCAGCGGCAGCCACGAAAGCGGCATCACCACCGCCAATTCCACTCCCTGTCCAAAGCTCATGCCGCCGGCGATTTTCGCCGGTATGCCTCCTTTGAATACCAGAAAGCTCATCACAACAGTCAGAATGAAAAGCAATGCCACCGCAATATTATTTATAACATTAAATCCCCTGCTTCCGGAAGAAAGCCAAAGAATAACCAGCAGGCCGGTAATCAACGCCCATATAAAGAAGCTGTCAAAGCCCCAAAGACTCGTGGATATGGAATTCAGCGAACGGGCTGCCACTATAATCATTACAGCCGTCCAGCCCATGAGCTGCAGGATGTTGAGCACTGAAAACATATATGAACCGTATATGCCGAAGGCATAGCGGGTGGATTCCATAGAGCTTACCTTTTCCCTAAAACCCATTTTACCGGCAAGGACCAAAAACGTGTTCCCCAAAATGTGGCCCAAAAGGATTGCCAGCATGCCGTTTCTAAAACCCATGGGGGCATAAAGGGCCCCCGTCATTACCTCAGCCATGGACACCGCCGCTCCGAACCACAGCAGAAACATGCTCTGAAAAGAAAGCTTAATGTTCACATCCGTCGCCTCCGGTCCGTAAGTTCCAGAAATGGTTGGTAGGCCCTACTCCCTTCCCTATATCCAGCGCATGCCTTATAGCTCCCGTGATGTATTCCTTGGCCTTTTTCGCCGAGTCTACCAGATTATATCCCAGCGCCAGGTTGGCGGCAATGGCTGAAGAAAACGTACACCCGGTGCCGTGGGTGTTTTCCGTGTGTATCCTTTCGGATGCAAGCTCATAAAAATCTTTTCCGTCGTACAGTATATCCGCCGCATCGCCTGTTAGGTGCCCGCCCTTGACTATTACAGCACCGGCTCCCAGAGCAAATATTTTCCTTGCGGCTTCTCTCATGTCTTTTTTATCTTTAATCTCCACACCGCTCAATTCCCTCGCCTCCATTAGATTGGGCGTCACAACCATGCTCAGGGGTATAAGTTTTTTCTTCAGAGCCTCTACGGCTTCGGGCTTTAACAAGGGGCTTCCGCTTTTTGAAATCATCACTGGGTCCAGCACCACATGGGCGGGCTTGTAGCATTCAAGCCCTTCAGCAACGGCTGCTATTATTGCCTCGCTGGACACCATGCCTATCTTTACCGCATCGGGATAAAGGTCCTCGAACACCGCCTTCATCTGCAATGCCACCATGTTCGGACTTACATCCTCTATCCCGAGGACCCCCACGGTGTTTTGCGCAGTGATGGACGTGATTACGCTCATGCCGAAAACCCCGTGGGCAGAAAATGTCTTAAGGTCTGCCTGAATGCCGGCACCTCCTCCTGAGTCTGAACCGGCTATGGTAAGCGCCAGTTTCATAATTCCACCTCCAAAAAAATTAAATCCACCTGTTCAGGTGGATTGTCCTTATAATATAAAAGCACCCTGTGTTAGGCGCTTTCATGCTTTCCTACGCAGGCATTATCCTGACCAGGTTCAGGGGTCGGGAACGAATCCCCTCTCAGCCTCGAATGAAGCTCCCCCAGCATTGTTTTAAATTTTGTTTTGTGCTTGTTGTGTAAAAAATTTTATTATAAAAGATGCTTTCACTTTACTCTGATAATATATATTCTACAACTTTTTTGCAATTCCTCCCGGTTTAATAAAAAAATCGTGTAACTATTCATCATCTTTTGCTGATGCAACAGTTTTTCGCTCGCTCCATGTTCGCACCGACAGCACCGCGGCTTGTTTCGACCCGGACTTGCGGCACTGCAAATGCGGCATAAAACTTTCGTTATATAAGCAAATATTATGACTTTTATTTGCCGCTAGTTTCGTGCCGCAGTCCGGTTATCCTCACTGCGCCGGGTGCAGTGTCCGGTGCTGCACAAGTCGCTTGCTAAAAACCACTTGCATCAGCCGCAAGTAGCTGCCAAATAGTTACCAAATTCATATTCCCGCAAACACCGGCTCAAGATCAATTACAAGGTCCGGAAATATGGACACTTTTATTTTATCTTTTTCACCATATAATTCAGGCCTGCCATACCTATTACCATCCTGTAACTTGAAAACGCTGACAACACCTTCCGGCTCCACAATCCAGTATTCCTTCACGCCAGCTTTTTCATATTTATTGAACTTCAGCAATCTATCCTTCCTCGATGTAGCAGGAGAAGTTATCTCAATTATCAGCTCAGGAACCCCATAATAGCCAGTCCCTTTAAGGCCTTTTTTGCTGCATACAACGACGATATCCGGCTGAAGCACATTTTTTGTGTCCTCATCCTTCTCGTTTTCCTCCGGAAGCCTTAAATCAAATGGAGCTGTAAAGGCTTTGCAGGATTTGCCGCGCAGATAATTTACAAACTGAGCTGACAATTCTGATGATATGGCCTGGTGCTGCCAGCTAGGAGCTGCCTGCATATAAGCTATGCCGTCGATAATCTCCCATCGCTCATCTTCCGGCCATGTCAAATAATCGGCATAAGTATATTTTCCGTTTTCTTTCGGCATCGGCACAGATACGTCGCCTCCATGTTTTCTTGATTTAAAACCTGTTTAAAATTCACTTGCCGAAGGTGTGTATGGTGATAAACTCCTGCGCCGAAACGGCTACTAAAATTGAATTCATCTTCTCGTAGCTCTAACTTCATGTATAATACTTGCTATTATTATATAAAACATAACATGCAGAATCAATATTATTATAGAATACCTGCAATATAGAAAAAAACGGATATTGACATAAAAGATTTTTGGGTGTAATATAAATAACAACAATCAAAGATTGAAAATTCCATGAACGGGAAGAGTAGGCGGCGATACAGGCCAAAGCGAGCCGGTGGCGGTGAAAGACCGGTGCCGACGGTTGCCGTTGAATGGGCCCGGGAGAAGCTATGCGAACTTTGAAGTAGCAGAAGACGGAAAGTCCGCCGTTAAAAGGACAGGGTATCGAATGTTTTTCATTCCGTACCTGGAACGAGAAGGCTTTGCTTTAGGTGGCTCAGCTTGCAGACGGCACTTTTTCCTAAGGAAGAAGTGCCTTTTTTGATACCATCTTTTGTGCAGGGCCAAAATTGGGTGGCACCGCGATACACTTCGCCCCAAAAGGGCGGGGTGTTTTTTTTATCACAAAACAAGGAGTGGTGGTGTATGGCGTTTCCCGACAAACCCACTTTTGAGTCAATGAAAAAGGACCATGTAATTCCCGTCATGTTGAGGGTTAATGCCGATGAGTTTACTCCCATCGAGCTTTTCTACAATCTGGAGGGCGAAAACAAGTTCCTGCTGGAGAGCGCGGAATGCGGAAAAACCTGGGGAAGATACTCTTTCTTGGGAGCAAACCCTTATATGATTGTTAAAAGCTACAAAGACTCTATCATCACTGTTTCAAACGGGGCGCCGAAGGTTGAAAAAGGCAGGGCGCTGGATATCGTGGGAAATTATTTCAAAACATATGACTACAGAAGCATTCCCGGGCTTCCCGCAGATTTGCCCGCCTTCACGGGAGGCGCTGTGGGGTATGTGGGCTATGATGTAATAAGGCTCTATGAAAAACTTCCCGATAACAATCCCGACGAGCTGCACCTTCCAGAATGTTTCCTCATGTTTTACAGGGAAGTTATAATATACGACCATTTTTATCACAACCTTTACGTGGTGTACAATGCCACACCCGATGAAGACACCGAATACGAACACATTGTCGAAAGGCTTCACGAATTAAAAAACACCGTCTTGAGGAAAAGGAATTTGCATCCCCTGACGGCGGCAAAAAATAAAGCGCCCGAGTTTCGGGCAACCTGCAGCCAAGACGCCTTCTGCGACAAGGTTAGGCGTGCCATTGAATACATCAGAGCCGGAGACATATTCCAGGTGGTGCTGTCCGAACGGCTTGCAGCCGCCACAGAGGTGGAGCCGTTTGAAGCCTACAGGAGGCTCAGGGCTTTGAACCCGTCGCCATATCTTTTTTATATGGACTTCGGGGACTTCCACGTGGTGGGCTCCTCTCCCGAAAGCCTGGTATCGGTGAAAGGCGGCATCGTCACCACAAATCCCATTGCAGGCACCATGCCCAGGGGAAAAACGCCCGAAGAAGATGAAAAGCTAAAAAGAAAGCTCCTGGCTGACGAAAAAGAGAGGGCTGAACACGCAATGCTGGTCGATTTAGGCAGAAATGATGTGGGAAAGGTGAGCGAGTTCGGCAGCGTACAGGTGCAGCGCTTCATGGAAGTGGATATGTACTCTCATGTCATGCATATAGTGTCGACAGTAACCGGCAGGCTAAAACAGGGCAAAACTTGTATCGACGCCCTTCTGGCCTGCCTGCCCGCCGGGACCGTCTCCGGAGCCCCCAAGATACGGGCCATGGAAATAATCGATGAGCTGGAGGAAAAAAGGCGCGGCATATATGCCGGGGCTGTGGGATACATTGGTTTTTCGCAGAATATGGATTTCTGCATCGCCATAAGGACTATAATTTTCAAGGGCGGCACGGCCTACATCCAGTCCGGGGCGGGCATAGTTTACGACTCGGTACCTGAAAAGGAGTACCAGGAAGTTTTGAATAAAGCTGCGGCTTTAAAGGAGGTGCTGAGGTGATACTGATAATAGACAACTACGATTCCTTTACCTACAACCTTTATCAGTACGCAGGGGAAATTCGCTCTGACGTGGAGGTGGTCAGAAACGACGAGCTTGATGCAGAGAGCGTGATAAACTCGGGTGCCGAGAGGATAATCCTTTCTCCTGGACCGGGGAGGCCTGAGGATGCAGGCATATGCGTGGATCTTGTCAGGAAAAACGCTGGCAGGATTCCTATCCTGGGCATATGCCTGGGGCACCAGGCCATAGGCGTGGCCTATGGGGCGGAGGTTTCCGGCGCGGAAAAAATATTTCACGGCAAGATATCCCTTGTTTCGCACAGCGGCCGCGGGATTTTCAGAGGCGTGAAAAACCCCATCACAGCCATGCGGTATCACTCACTTATCATAAAGCCGGATTCCGTCCCCGATGAACTGGAGATAATTGCGAGGACCGGCGAAGGTGTGATAATGGGCATTCGCCACAGGATTTTCCCGGTTTACGGGATTCAGTTTCATCCCGAATCAATTTTTACTGAAGAGGGAAAAAAAATTTTAAAAAATTTTCTGGAGGGTGATGGATGTGTTTCATGATATTCTAAAAAAAGTCATCGCAAGAGAGGATTTAAGCGAAGACGAAGCCCGGGAGGCCATGGACCAAATCATGGAGGGCAAGGTAAGCCCGGCTCAGATAGGCGGTTTTCTGGTGGGAATGAGGATGAAGGGGGAAAAAGCAGAGGAAATCGCAGGATTTGCCCGCTCCATGCGGGACAGGGCCAGGAAGGTTGATGTCAGGGCCTATGCCATCGATACCTGTGGCACTGGCGGAGACGGCGGCAAGACCTTCAATATTTCTACTGCTGCGGCTTTCGTGGCTGCCGCCGGAGGAGTGAAGGTGGCAAAGCACGGCAATAAAGCCGTATCCAGCAGGAGCGGAAGCGCCGATGTCCTTGAAGCCCTGGGGGCAAAGATAGATTTAGAGCCGGAAGATGCCGGAAGGTGCATTAAAAAGGTGGGAATGACATTCCTGTTCGCC
>JARRBK010000014.1 GCA_029982615.1 Tepidanaerobacteraceae bacterium
TAGGGTGGTCTTGCCGTGGTCTACATGACCTATGGTACCAACGTTAATGTGCGGTTTTGTCCTTTCGTATTTCTGTTTTGCCATTTTTATCCTCCTTGATATGTAAAAATAAACAACTAAATCAAGACAGCTCGTCCATTATATAGTTATATTATAACCAAATAAAATAAAATTTTCAAATATCTTTGCTATAAAAATGGAGCCCACGACCGGGATTGAACCGGTGACCTCCGCCTTACCAAGGCGACGCTCTGCCGACTGAGCTACGTGGGCGCTGGTGGCGGGGGCTGGATTTGAACCAGCGACCTCCGGGTTATGAGCCCGACGAGCTACCAGACTGCTCCACCCCGCGTTGTTGTGTATGGAGCGGGAAACGGGATTCGAACCCGCGACATTCAGCTTGGAAGGCTGACGCTCTAGCCAACTGAGCTATTCCCGCACATTGTGAGATGTAATGAGGGAGGTTGGAGGTGTGATTCTCCGGAATTTGCCAGAGCCAAATCCCTTCTAATCCCACATCTCACATCGCACATCGCACTTCTCACATCTCATTAGCTGGTGGAGAGAGGTGGATTCGAACCACCGAAGGCAACGCCAGCAGATTTACAGTCTGCCCCCTTTGGCCAGCTCGGGAATCTCTCCACACCTTATATATTACCTTATATATTATAAAAGGAAAAACATCAGCGGTCAATAGCAAAATACGATTTTATTTCAATTTAATTCTCTTACCTCCAGATATTTTTCAAGTTTCCTTTTAACCCTCTGAAGGGCATTGTCAATGGATTTTACATGCCGTTTGAGGTCTTTTGCTATCTCCTGATATGATTTGCCGCCCAAATAGGACATCAAAACCTGCCATTCTAGCTTGCTAAGAATCTGGCCCATTTTACCTTCAATGTCTTCAAACTCTTCCCTGCTAATTATCAACTCTTCGGGGTCGGAAACCTTAACTCCGGAAAGAATATCCAGCAGCGTCCTGTCGGAATCCTCATCATAAATGGGTTTGTTTAAAGATACGTATGAATTTAAGGGAATATGCTTTTGACGGGTTGCGGTTTTAATGGCAGTTATAATCTGTCTCGTAATGCACAGCTCAGCAAAGGCTCTGAACGACGAAAGCTTTTCAGGGTTAAAATCCCTAATCGCTTTGTAAAGTCCTATCATGCCTTCCTGAATTATATCTTCCCTGTCAGCACCAATCAAAAAATAAGACCTGGCTTTGGATTTTACAAAATTTTTATATTTGTTTATCAGGTATTCCAAAGCTTCACGGCTGCCGTTTATAGCTTCACATACCACCTCTTCATCGTGCATATCTTCAAAAGATGCTAAATCTTCTTTCGGAACCCCGACACTCAACACAATCGCCCCCATATAATATTGAAAAACGAGAAGAGCCTTATTCTATTATATCTCATTATGCAAAATGTAGTCAAGCTTGCAGTTTAGCTGAGTTTATGCGTCCTGGTTGATATTTCTCTCGATTATTTTCCATATATCCGGATCAACCCTGTCCCCCAGGGTTTGTTTTTCGCTTGCACGGCTTTTCTCTCCTGCCCGCCGTTTTCCTACAATATTTTCAACTTCCTGAAGCAATTCTCTGGCGGAAATCCGCGTAGCCCCGCGCCCCATGATTATCTGCTGTTCAATCCAGTCGGATGTAGCAACTCTGACCTTTTCCTGTCGGGCGATGAGGTCTGCCATTTTTTCTATGTAATGATCCGCCGTCTCTCCTTCCTTAGTAAATACCACCCGCACCCCGTTTTTGTCATACTCCATACCCCGGCTTTTCTCAACCTGATGAGCATCAAAAACCACCATAACCCGAATTCCCGTATAACCCGAATAATCGGCCATTATATCTAAAAGCTTCTCTCTGGCGGCTTCAAGGCTTACGTCTTTCGCTTTCTGAAGCTCTGGCCATGCATTGATAATGTTGTAGCCGTCCACCAGAAGGAACTCCTCATGATCTGCCGGCATTTTTCAATAACCTCTGCCTCGTTATATCGTATCCCAGTATGGAAGCCGCCACAGCGGCATTAAAAGAACCGATATGACCCTTCATGGGAATGCGGATAAGCATGTCGCACTTCTCACGCACCAGCTTCCCCAGGCCCTTATGCTCGCCGCCTATCACAAGAGCTATCGGGCCGGTTAAATCAACCTCAAAACAGGTTTTGCCATCGCTATCCGCACCCATCACCCAGAGGCCTCTCTTTTTCAATTCCTCCAGAGTGGAAGCTATATTGGTGACCCGAGCAATTTTTATATATTCCGCCGCTCCAGCCGATACTTTTGCCACGGTGGGGGTTATGCCGCACGCCCTGTTTTTGGAAATTATAATGCCGTGAATTCCAAAACAATCTGCTGTGCGAATGATGCTGCCCAGATTTTGGGGGTCGGTAATCTCGTTTAATACCATTACAAAAGGGGCTTCTTTAAGCCCTGCGGCATAATTCAGGATATCCTCCACTTCCACATATTCCCTCGGCGATGCCACGGCGCATACTCCCTGGTGGTTCATGGAACCTGCCATATGATAAAATGTTTCGGCATCCACTTCTGAAAGGAGAATTCCCTTTTCTCTGGCCAATTCCATTATCCTGAAAATTGCGCCATGGCGTTCCCCTTTTTTCAGGTAAATTTTATGTATGGGGCGACCTGCCAGCATGGCCTCCAAAACGGCATTGCGGCCCACAATCCTTTCTTTTTGTATATCTATCACTCCTTAAAATGACTCGCCTTCTTGCAGCAAACTGTGATATAATCATAAAAAAGGTTTGTACCAATAATATTTCAATTTTCCAAAAAAGTCAAGGAGGTTGTCTATGAAAGTAACCGTGCTTTCTCATACGCCGGATCCAGAAAAAACCGTAGCTGCTGCTGCCCGCCTGTGTTATTCAAATGTCAGCGCATCCGAGATAATGGAAAATTTCACCGAGGAAAAAGCCGCTTCCTTCATAAAAAAACTTATGGATATGGGGCATATGTCTCCAGTGGAACACGTAAGCTTTACCTTCGCCATAGATGGCGTAAGCCGCACTCTGCTGGCCCAGCTCACTCGGCACCGCATAGCTTCTTATTCAGTGCAAAGCCTGAGATACAATAACCCCTTCAGGGATGAAATGGACCATCCATCGGAGGATGATGCGAAGAAAGCATGCCATATGGCATACATTGAAGGATTAAACTTCGCCCGCAGGCTTTGCAACGGGCAAACCCCAGGCCAAGGGGAACTCGATGATAAAGGCAGTACGCAAGAGCATACGCTGGAAAATATCCAAACTAATCTTCTTCCGTCATACTTTAGGGGAATATTTGAAGGCGGAGCTGCTCTGGAAGAAGGACCATGTTTTACGGTCTCATTTCCAATAAGTTTTAGTATTGTTTTAAACAAGTCTCCTTTTAATTTTACTCCCGAAGGAGATAAATTATTAATAAAAAACGAAGATGCCATAAATTTTTGCCTTTTTGTTTATGGCAGCCTGGATTTCGCCCAGCAGGATTATTCCAGTAAGATACTGGCGGTGCTGTGCAAAAAGTCTCCGGAATTTCTCAAAGCTTTCGTCAAAGCTGCGGAAAATTACATCGACACCCGCTACTATTCCACTCTGCCGGAAAGCATTGCCAAAAAACCCGAAGCCATTTTGGCCTACATAAAGGGTCTAGAATGCTGCAAGAAAAGCTACATTGAGCTCGTTAAAATGGGCGTGGAACAGGAAGATGCCCGGTACATCCTTCCCATGGGAACTCAGACCAGATTGGTGATGACAATGAACGTGCGCAGCCTCTATAACTTTTTCAATCTGCGCTGCTGCCAGAGGGCTCAGAGCGAAATTCGGCACCTGGCGGAGTTGATGCTGGCCGAAGTTAAAAAAATTGCTCCACGCCTTTTTGAAAAGGCCGGAGCACCCTGTGAAGCCACTGGATTCTGCCCTGAGGGGAGTTTCGGCTGCGGCAGGTACCCTGCCCGTAAGCCGGAGGATCAATAGCAACAACTGAAAGCTCAGGGCGAGACATAACACCGGGCCAGAAGCCCTGCTCAATCCGATGTGCGTTTTCCGGCATCCAATGCAGGAGAGGATATCAGGCTGAACGACGCCATGAGCACTTTGTTCAGCCTCTCGTTCTGGCCGGTGAGGTACAGATAACCCAGCAGGGCTTCAAACCCCGTGCTGTAATGATAGTCCATTATATCAGCATTTTTGGGCACCGTGTTCACCTTTGCATTGCGGGCAGTCCTTACTACGTTTTTTTCTTTTTCTGTGAGAAATCCTTCTATCTTCTTGAGTATTTCCGCCTGAGCAGAAGCCTTTACATAGCGCACTGCTTCCCGGTGAAGGTCCCTCACTTTCTTGCCGCTGCCCACCAGCATAGTCCGAATAAAAAGGTTGAAAACCGCATCCCCTACAAAAGCCAGCGCCAGCGAAGATAGCGAATCCACGTCAGCGGCTGTTTTGGGCCGCGTTTCATCAGTATTATTCATCTTTTGTCCACTCCAATCAACAACTTATGTGAAACGGGTTACAGAGCTGTAGCTTCAGCTCAGATTTAAACTTAACCCCGTTTCCGAGTTATAGATTCTCACTTCTAGTTCATCCGCTTCCAGCGCACCCCTGTCGGGGTGTCCTCCAGGATGATGCCCTCTGCTTTCAACTCATCTCTTATCCTGTCCGCCAGGGCAAAATTCCTCTCTCTTCTAGCCTTCTGTCTTTCCTCTATTTTCCTTTGAATCTCTTCATCCAGCAGCTCAGCCTTTCCGAATTTATGGAAAAACCCCAGTACCCTTCCCAGTTCCAGCATAGACTCGGCAGTCTTCGCAATGGCTCTTCGCGAAAGCTTGTTCATATTTATATTGAATTCCCTAGCCATGTCAAAAAGCACAGAAATGGCATCCGCTGTATTAAAGTCGTCGTCCATAGCCTTTATAAATCTTTCTCGGTTTTCCAAAAGGGTATTCATGTATGCTTCATCAATGCTCCCGTCATCTTTCGCCGTCTTCTCCAAGTGCTCCAAAGTGTAAAGGGTGTTGTACAGCCGCTCCAGAGCGCTTTTCGCCTGCTGCATCATGTCTTCGCTGAAATTTATGGGGCTTCGATAGTGGGATGAGAGCATAAAAAACCTGAGCACTTCCGGATCATATTTTTTCAGGATATCCCTAACAGTGAAGAAATTTCCAAGAGACTTTGACATTTTCTGGTTATTTATGTTGAGATACCCCACGTGCATGAAATAACGGGCAAAGGGCTTCCCCGTAGCCGCTTCGCTCTGGGCAATTTCATTTTCATGATGGGGAAAAATGAGGTCCGGTCCTCCCCCATGAATGTCAATGGTTTCTCCCAGGTACTTGATGGACATTACCGAGCATTCAATGTGCCAACCGGGTCTGCCTTTGCCCCATGGGCTTTCCCATGCTGGTTCGCCAGGCTTTTGAGCTTTCCACAGGGCAAAATCCATGGGGTCTTTTTTCTTTTCGCCGGGTTCCACCCTTGCTCCGGCTTCCAGCTCATCCAGGTTCTGGTGCGAAAGCTTGCCGTAATCCTTGAACTTTCTTGCCTCATAATAAACATCCCCTTCCGCTTCATAAGCATAGCCTTTTTCCACCAGCACTTTGATCATTTCGATAATGTCGCCGATGTGTTCCGTTGCCCTAGGGTGAACATCGGCTCGCCTTATGCCCAGAGCATCGGCATCTTTAAAATATTCCTCTATGAACCGGTCGCCCAATTCCTTTACATCAATGCCCTCTTCCTTCGCCCTTTTTATCATTTTATCATCAATGTCAGTGAAATTTTGCACAAACTTTACATCATATCCCCGAAACTGAAGATAACTTCTGACGGCATCGAAGGTTATAAACACCCTCGCATTGCCCACATGGAAAAAATCGTATACAGTGGGGCCGCAGGTATAGATTTTTACCTTATTGTTCTCGAGCGGAACAAATTCTTCCTTGCTGCGGGTGAGAGTATTGAAAATTTTTATCAACCCTGTTTTCCTCCTTCCAGTTTTGAAATTCGCGACTCTAGCTCTTCCAGTTTCTTCTGCAAACTCCTCATCATATCCGCCACCGGGTCTGGTAAAAGATGATGGTTTAAATCCACTTTGGTAAAATCCGCTTCAGAGTAATCAATTTTCTGCCTTACTACTGCCTTGCCCGGAACCCCAACCACCGTGGAATTCGGCGGCACATCCTTTAAAACCACCGCTCCAGCACCGATCTTCGAATTGTCGCCTATTTTAACGGGCCCAAGTATTTTTGCTCCTGAGCCCACCACAATATTGTTGCCGAGAGTGGGATGGCGCTTGCCCCTATCCTTGCCGGTGCCTCCCAGAGTCACTCCCTGGTACAATGTTACGTTATCTCCGATTTCAGTAGTTTCGCCAATGACCACTCCCATGCCGTGGTCTATGAAAAAACCCTTGCCTATCCTTGCGCCGGGATGAATCTCTATCCCGGTAATAAACCTGTTTATCTGGGATATAATCCGGGCCAAAAGCAACATTCGTTTGTTATATAAAAAGTGGGCAATTCTATGCATCACAATGGCATGAAAGCCGGGATAACAAAGTATCACTTCCAGTACGCTCCTGGCAGCAGGGTCCCGTTCAAACACCACTCTGATATCTTCTCTAATTGTGTCAAACATTCCTTTTCCTCCCCCATCATTAAACAAAAAGCCTTTCGCCCCGTTCAGAGGCGAAAGGCCGCGGTCCCACTCTGGTTTATCGCTCTATCGGTAACGGCATTGCCGCAAAACCCCTACACAATATATTCAGGGCTTGAGCTCCGGGGCGCAATTTCGAACTCGCCTTCCTTAAAACCGCTTTCAGCCGGTGACGGTTTCTCTCTTTAAGGGGTGCCGAGCCTACCATCCCCATCAATGCTTTGTACTTTTATTATTTGCTTTAATTCTAATAAATTTTATCGGCAAAGTCAAGCTTTTATTACGGGGGGCAGATACTTAGATGCCATGAAGGAATATTTCTACAATGCGGTCTGAAGCATCTTCCATATCGAATTCTCTGTGGTGGAACACCTTTTCCTGAATCACGGAAAACATCATTCCAAAAAAACAGTACGCAGCAAGATTTGTCTCCTGGATGTTTCGCTCGGTTTTTTCAATGTTTTCATCGATTATTTTCGAAAGCAGGCTTATTAATTTGTTTTTTCGGTCAAGCAGCCATTTCATCATGTTCTCATCAATTAGGCTGTGGTGGCCTTCTATTATATTTATTATATCCCTGTGATCTTCCAGAAAGGAAAAACTGTATGTTACAATTTTTTTCAGGATTTGTTCAATCCCCACGCATCCCTTGATTTCATTCTTTATACCATCAGTGTACTTAGTAATACCTTCTTTTACGGTCTGCTGAAAAAGGTGCTTTTTCCCTCTGAAATACTGATATATGGTACCCTTGCCAATGCCGGCTTTTGTGGCAATCTCCTGCATTTTGGCGTTGGGATAGCCTTCGCGCGAAAATACGGAAACTGCAGCCTCGAGGATTGACGAACGCTTTTCCATCTGTTTTTCTTTATTCAAAAGACCTCACCTCTGGAAAATACGGTCTATTCCAGACCCTTGCCAGCCCAGTTGTAAAGCTTAGCCCTAGCCACATTGTAATCAAACACCGCGGATGTGTACGCAAGCTCTGCCTGCCCCAAATTTTCCATGGCGGAAAGCACATCAGCCATGGTGGCTACCTGGGATTTATACCTGAGTTCTGTTATCCTGTATGCTTCCTCTGCCGCCTCTTTTATCTTTTGGGCGGATTTCAATTTTCCTGCAGCCTCTGCTACTGCATAATGCGCCGACCTTACGGCAAGGGAAATCTGGTCTTCTGCTTCTTTTACACCTAAAACGGCTTTTTCCAGTTCTATCTTCGCCTTTCGGTAAGTAAAGGTGTTCTCCGCATAGTACTTCAGGGCGAGCTTGCAATTGAGCTCAGCCACTTCCTTCGTCTCCCTCACACTGATAACTTCCGGCCTGAGCTCCAGTGCGCTCTTTACCATTTCTTCCACATCGGGAATATCAGACGGCGTATATGCAAAAGATGTAGTAAGTTCCAAGGGAGCCGTAAGGCTGCGGCCCATCAATTTGTTGAGATTCATTTTGGCAAGCTCCAGGTTTTTTTGGGCAGAAACCTTTCCGGCTTCAGCGCTTGATACCGCAGATTCTGCAGAAAGCAGAGAATCTTTTGTAATCATACCTTGACTGTAGCTTACCCTTGCGTTTTTTAACTGTTCATTTGCCCTCTGCAGCTGGACCTCGGCATTTTTCAGGTTGTCCTGGGCCTTCAGCATAGCAAAATACGCTTCTTCCACCTCTATTCGAAGGTTCTGCTCGTCTAAAGCCAGCTCCTTTTTTGCTATGAGTTCATTGGCTTGTTTCAGCCTGGGAGCCAGGTCTTTGACCTGCGCTCCTTCAAAACTAAAAGATGTGGATTCATAATATGGTTTAAGGATTTCCCCTTCGCGAATTTCCGCCATCCGTTTTGATTCAAATTGTGCCTCCTCAAGTTCTACCTTTGCATTTTCGTAATCCTGCCGCGAAATCTTTAAGCTTACATTGTTCAAAAGAGCAGTGTTTATGCTCTCTTCCAGCGAAAAGCTCGTCTTTGCTTCGGCGTCAGCACTGCCGGATGTGCTGCTTGCAGCTTCATCAGTAACAGCAGTTGAATCCGCAGCTTTTACAAAACCTGCCAGCATTAAAAAACATAAAGTAGCCGCCAGGAAAGATATGATTTTTCTGCTTTTCATTTTCCGAAGCCTCCCGATTTATTATCCTTTATCCTTATCCCTAATCGACATTTTGCCAAACAAATCTCTCAACGCGCAGCATACATCTTTTCGCTACGCTTTAACTGCAATTTTACCGAGTTTTTGCTTAAACGCCTTTATGCTTTTTTTCGCTCCTTTTGAAAAATCTTCAAATAGCGAGTAGAGCACGGGCACCACTACCAGGGTCAGAAGCGTTGAGACGGTCAATCCTCCCAGCACGGTCACGGCAAGGGGTGCCTCTATTTCACCGCCTTCGCCTATCCCCAGTGCAAGGGGCAGAAGGCCGAGAATTGTGGTAAGAGTTGTCATCATGATGGGCCTCAGCCTTCTGGGACCAGCCTCCACTATGGCCTCTGTCACTGTCTTTCCCTTTGCCCGCAGCTGATTTATATAATCCACCAGCACTATGGCGTTGTTTACCGCGATGCCCGCCAGCATTATTATTCCAATGTATGCAGGCACACTGAAGGCCCTGCCTGCAATCAACAGGCCGAACACCACACCTGTGGTGCAGAACGGAATTGCAAACATTATGGTGAATGGATGCAGAAGCGATTCAAACTGCGCTGCCATCACCGCATACACGAGAAATACGGAAAGCAGCAACGCCTGGAATAAACCCGAAAAGGATTCGGTCATCTCTTTATTCTGGCCTTCAAAACTTATGCTGTATCCTTCGGGCAGATTGATTGATGATACTGCGGACCTGATGCCGTTTATCACATCACCCAGGCTTCTTTTGTAAATATCCGATGTCACGTATACTGTGCGCTGTTGGTCTTCCCTATATATGTTATTTAGGCCTTCAGTTACCGTAAATGTGGCTATATTTCTGAGCGGCACATCGACGCCTGAAGGAGACTGCAGGGTCATCCCCTCCAGGTCCTCCAGGGTTTTTCTCGAAAGTTCATCCAGCTGCACATTCACTTCCACTTCTGTGCCTGCCACGCGGTATTTGGTGGCTTCCACCCCATTTATGGCGCTTCTCACCACCTGCGCCACCTGACTTGCATCCAGGCCGTAATATGAAGCCCTGTCCTTATCAACCTTAATCCTGACTTCGGGCCTTCCCTCGTCGATGGAAGTCTCCACATCCCTGGTGCCCGGCACTTTTCTGACAGCGGATTCGATTTTTTTTGAAATCTCCTCCAGCACTGTCAAATCGTCGCCCTTCACGGCTACCTGCACCGGCTTGCTGCTTCCCGAAACAGAAGAGGTGGCCTGACTCATCATGGTAGAACTGGTCACATCGATTTTTGCTCCCGGCACTTCTCCTATTTTTTCCCTAATTTCTTCCGCCACATCCTTTGTGGACCTCTTTCTTTCAGCAAGCGGCACCAGGCGCACATCCATGCTGGCTTTTTCCCCAGTGCCCGATGTACCAAGGAATGCGCTCTTAGTATCGGTCCCAACCTGCGATGAATACATCTCCACTTCAGGTATGGAAGCCACAATGCGTTCTATGGATTTTACCAGCTCATTGGTCTTTTCCACTTTCGTGCCTATGGGGTATTCCACACTTATTGATATCCTGCCTTCATCCGTTTCAGGGAAAAACTCCGTGCCCACCAGGGGAATTGCCATCACGCTTATAGCCATGAGCCCCACAATGGTAAGTATTACGGCTTTCCTGTGCCTCAAAGCCCACGAAAGAAGCTTTCCATATTTTGCTTCTACACTGCCGTAAATCCCTTCCATGCCATTGAATATTCTGGCGAGGAAATTCTGTTTTTTCTCCTCTGTAGCGGTTACTTTTATCAGGCGGGAACCCAGCAAAGGGACTATTGTAATTGCCACAACAAGAGACGCCAGTAGGGAAAATGTAATGACGAGGCTCATTTCCTTGAATAATATCCCGGCAATACCTTTTACAAAAACTATAGGCAAGAACACGGCCACCGTCGTCAGCGTGGAAGCCGCAATGGCCATAGTAACTTCTCCGGCCCCCGCAGTGGCTGCCTCCAGGCTATTTTCTCCCAGGTTTCGGTGATAATAAATGTTTTCGAGCACCACTATGGAACTGTCCACCAGCATGCCAATTCCAAGGGCAAGGCCTCCGAGAGATATGAGGTTTAAAGTGATGCCGGAAAAATACATGGCCACAAATGTGGCAACGATAGAAATCGGTATGGATATGGCTATAACCATAGTGGATCGAAGATTGTGTAAAAAAAGATAAAGGATGATTACCGCTAGCACACCACCGGTAATGGCGTTTGACTTCACGCTGTTAATGGCCCATTTTATAAAATCAGACTGATCCAGTATTTGATAAAGCTCCATGCCTTTCGGAAGCTCTTTTTGAATCTCATCCAGCTCTTTTTTCACGCCGTCGGCCACTGCTACAGTGTTGGCGTCGCTGGATTTTTGTATGAGTATCCTCAAACCTTCATGATCATTTATTCTGGAATAAGTTTTTTTATCTGGCGTGGCATCCTCCACCTCAGCCAGATCCCCCAGCCTAATGACCGCTCCCTGTCTGTTGGCCACCGGCAGTTTCCTTATTTCATCTATGCTTTCGAACTGTCCCACGGTTCTCACCATGAGCTCACGACCGCCGTAATCCACAGTGCCGCCGGGCAGATTGAGGTTGTTTGCCGCAAGCGCCTGTATAACCTGGGTGATCCCTATGCCGTAGCCGTTCATCTTCTGGGGCGAAAGAAGCACCCTTATCTGGCGCTCATCACCGCCCACTATCTGAACGCTGGCGACCCCTTCTATTCTCTCGAGCCTTTTTTCTATCAAATCTTCTGCCACCTGCTTCATCAAAAGCGGGTCTCTGTCGCTGGTCATGCCATAAATAAGCACCGGCACCATGGAGGGGTCGAATTTTATCACCAGCGGGTCATCTGCATCATCCGGAAGGCTGCCTTTCACCATATCAACTTTTTCTCTAATGTCATTCACCGCAGTGTCAATATCCGTTCCCCAGTTGAAAGTTGCCGTTATCATGGAAACATTGGCTTCACTTGATGAAGAAATGTCTTTTATGTTTTCCACTCCGGCTATTTGTTTTTCAATGGGCTTTGTAACCAAATCCTCGATTTCTTCGGAATTGGCCCCTGGGTAAGATGTTACTATAATTGCAGCCGGCAAGTTAATGTCGGGCAATAAATCCACCTGCATATTGTTCAATGAAACAATCCCAAGGATAAGGATGACAAGCACTGCCATGAATGCTGCCACAGGCCTTTTTATAACCGTTTCAGTAATTTTCATGATTTCACCCCATCACTGGATTATTTTAACCGAAACACCTTCTGCCAGCATGTTCTGACCGCTGATTACCACTTCTTCTCCTTCAGTAAGCCCTTTTGTGACTTCCACCGCGTCTTTGCTTGTCACTCCCAGTTTTACAAGTCGTTCTTCGGCTTTTCCATTCTTCACAACATACACCACATTGCCCTGCTTCTTTATTACAACCGCATCTTTGGGAATGGTTATGGCATTTTGTTTTACACCCCTTACCACATCCACACTGGCAAACATTCCCGGTTTTAACCTGCGATCCTTGTTTTCGATATCTATTTTCACCTGAAAAAGCCTGCTGGAACTGGATGCAGGGGAAACTATGCTTATTTTGCTTTTTATCTTGCCTTTATCCCCCAGAGCATCTACATTCACCGTTGCTTCCTGGCCGTCTTTTAATTTGTTTATATCCTCTTCCGGCACATTTATGACAACCTTGATTCTATCAATATTCACCACAGCTCCCAGAGCAACTCCTGCCTGGCACATTTCTCCCGGCTCTATCTGTTTAGAAGAAATCATGCCCGATACAGGCGCCTTTATTACCGAATTTTCGATGTTGGTTTTAATAAGGTCCACTGCAGCCTGGGCCTGTGCCACCTGAGCTTTTAAGGCATCTATGCTTTTGGGCAGGCTCTGCTTTATCAGAGCTAGCTGTTCTTTGGCGTTTTCATACTGGCTTTTCGCCACGGTATACTTCAACTCCGCACCGTCAAATGCCTGCTTTGAAACGGCATCGGCTTCATAGAGCGCCTTCGTGCGCTCATAATCCGCTTTAACATTTGCATAATTTGCTTCTGCCTGCTCCAGGGCTGCTTTTGCCTGCTCCAGCTGCTGCGCAAGGCCTGATTCGCTGGCAGAAAGATTTGCTTTAGCCGACGCCAGAGCCGCCTCTGCCTGGGAAAGCTGGTCATATAGCTCATCGGTTTCGAGCGTAACAAGCGTGTCCCCTTGATTCACATAATCGCCTATGTCAAAATTTACTTCCTTTACCCTTCCCGATATCTTGCTCACTATCTTTACCTCGTCTCCGGCCTCAATCTGCCCTGTAAAAGTCGCTATATCTTCTATGCCGGTTCTGGCGACTTTCATCACTTTAACCGGCACCGCAGATTCCTCTTTGGTTTCCTCCTTTTTCTTCGAGCACCCCGCCATAAGGATTGTTGATGCTCCAAAGAAAAACAGCAATAGCAAAGCTATAACTCTGTTTTTTCGGCATGACTTCATGCAAATTCACCCCTTTTACTTTTTGCCGGCATCTGTCATCATAAACTGATACCCAAATCTAAACTACAAACCTCACAACTTCTTAATTTATAAACCGCAATCTTATCTGCAACTTATTGAAAACAGAAACTTTTTAGAATAGTACTGACCGTTCGGTCAATTTGACCCCTTAAAAAAAATCCCTCCTTTATATCCCTATATCCCTTTTTTGATTTCTCAAATCAAAAAGCTGTTATTGCAGAAATTAGGCCGAGTGATATACACCCCCCGCTTTGCCTCACTATCAATGTCAATCGCTGCAGTATGTGAAGGGATAAAATATAATATTTAGTGAGCACTCACTTATTTATTATAATCATTTAAACGTATTAAGTCAATTCCTGGCATACAAAAAACCTTCTGCTATTCCCTCGATAACAGAAGGTGTCTTAATTTTCAATAAGTAACTAAGTGAGTGTCTTGCATTATTTCGCTTACATTTTTTTGTATACTTCATCTATCGAATTGCTTTTGATTACTGCTATAAGAAGGGTATCCAGCTTCTTTTCATCATTTATGCTTGTTATCTTATCTTTCAACTCATCGGGTATTGTTTCAAACTTGGCCTTTATGGCATCAAGTATTGACTCCTGTGCCTTTCTTATTCTGCCTTCTATTCTGCCTTCTATCCTGCCTTCCTCAATCAATGCCGCACCTATTCTGGTCATCCTGACCACCTCCTTCAGTCTATCTATATATTCTTTTCTCACATAAAAAAATACCTCCTGCTGCTTTTTATGATGACAGGGGGTGTTTCGTGAGCACAGTTTATATAAGTATGATTCTTCCAGTTTAAGCATCCTTAACACCTCTTCTTCAAAAGCTCTTTTTACTTCCTGTTGGTCAAACATCAAGCCCGAGAAAATGCCCGCATAAAATGCTATCTTTTTGATTTTGTCTATAATATATCGTGCACCAAGTTCTCAGGTTATTCTATTTATAAAAATGCGACATCGAAGAACTGTCCCTGTGTCGCTAATGTCGCGGTGCAAAAGGTTAGGGGATATATTTGTAAATCAACCAGAAATGGCAGAAGCTCCCTGCCAATATAAAGAGATGAAAGATTCCGTGAAAGCCAACAGTTCTAGGTAAAAAGTCGGGTTTTTTCACCCCATAGATTAATCCCCCTATGCTATAAAAAATCCCCCCGCCCAATAACCATTTAAAACCTGAAAAAGTAATGGAAGGTATCAGAGAAGGAGTAGTAATTATTATCAGCCACCCCATCAATGTGTAAATTAATGAGGATAACCACCGGGGTTTGTTTAACCAAAATCCTGTAGAGATGATACCCGCCATGGCAAGGCTCCAAATGCTGACAAGCAGAATCCAGCCGGGATATATCCATAGAGAAATGAGGCATAAAGGTGTGTAAGTGCCGGCAATCAATATATAAATCATTATATGGTCTATATACCTTAATATTTTTGTTGCTTTTTCTGAAACACTCAAAAGATGATATATGGCACTGGCTGTATAGAGTAAAACAAGGCTTGAGCCATAGATAGCAAAAGAAACCACGTAACGAGTGCTTCTTATTGCCAAAGCTCGTTGGATAAGTATGCCTAATCCCCCAACTGATATTAAAGCGCCGAATAAATGGGTCAAGCCATTAAATGGTTCCCTCATCTCAAAAATCATAGTGTTCCTCCATCTTGTATGAAGTTTATCTTGCGATAGCCCGGCGGAAAAAATTTCATTCCAATCAATGAAAAATAAACACTTGAGCTCAATATAGCAATTCTCTGTCTCAAGTGCCTTTGGTGAAAAAGCTGTCCAAATTAATTGTTGATTTAGATGTAGAAAGTTGCTTTATGAATTCATGAGCGGAAATAGCATGGCTTTCAGGCGCATTCGGTCCTCTCCGGCACCCAACCGAGTTTATACATCTAAATCATTGCTGGAAATGCAAAATTGCGACATTGATGAACCGTCCCTGTGTCGTGTCGCATGGTTTTAGCAGTATTTATCCAAATCTTCAAGGCTTTCTATGGCAAATATGTCATCTAGTATTTTGTCAAGCGTTTCTCTTGGCGCCTTCCGTATCCTTTCTTCTTTTTCTTTCGGCAATGCCCCGAGTTTCTTTCTCAGAAGTCTTATGGCCGTGTCCGCTTTGCCCTCTTTTAAGCCTTTCTCCATTCCTTCTGTCAAGCCTTTCTTCATTCCTTCTGTCAATCCCTTCTTCTTGCCTTCTTCAAGTATCAGTTTGTAGAAGGATGATTCTTCCAGTTTAAGCATCCTTAACACCTCCTCAAAGGCTCTTTTTACTTCCTGTTGGTCAAACATCAGGCCCGAGAAAATGCCCGCATAAAATGCTATGTCTTTCTTTTTGTTTGTGTCTATCGGTGCTTTTAGTATCTTGTCGGCACATTCTTTTATGTATCTTTCCCCCTGTTCTTGTCTTTTATTTCTGTCTACAAGGGGCAGTATGGAGTACAGTTCGTAGTTTTTTGTGCTTATTATTTCTTCTGTCTTTATTTTCCCCAGGTCTATCAGTTTGTACCTGTAGTCAAGCCTGTTTGTTTCTCCATGTTCGTATGTCAGTTCTTGTTTTATTTGCGGCTCTTTTTTACCCATGTATATTATTATTTGATATGGGAATAGTTGGTGTTTTTCTATGATTTCCAGGCAGTACCTCAGCATCCTGTATGGCAGTCTTTTGTCTTGGTTTGTTTGAAATTCTATATGTACTGCTATGTCGCCTTTTTCTGTCTGGCATTTGAATATCATGTCGCTTTGTCTTTTTTCAACTGTTGTGAATTCCAGGCTGAGTTCTTCTATTTTTTTCAGTTTCATTTTCAGTATGTATTCTATTATGTCGTCTGCTAGGCTTGAGAATATGTGTTTTATTGTTATGTCGTATCGGCCCAATTTATCACCTCTTTCTGCCTTGATTATATATTATATCCCTATTTTCTTCAATATTGAAATGGCTTTACTTTTATTGTTTAAGGCCGAATTGTAGATTATCAAATTATATAATTCTTGCAATGTTGTTAATGCTAAAATATTGTGTGACAATCTCTCAAGTTGTTTTGGTTTTAAAATGCGACAATTTTAGAACCGTCCCCATGTCGCAAAAAGCCGGCAGTTGTTAAACTGCCGGCTTTTTCATTTTCGATTATTTTTTGCTTATTCCAATGGACCCGCTCTTTACTGTGGCTGTCTGTTTTGTTGTCGTGCCTTCTTTTGCAGTGATTGTTATGGCATTATCCGAAATCTGCAATGTGTCGCCTTCCCAGATATAATCATTGAACACTGCGGTGAATGTTATTTCATTTTTGGCTTTATCATAAGATGCAAGCCCTATGCTCCTTGCGGTTATGTTAGAAGCTTTCACCAGGTCCTTGTTTACAGAGATTTCGTATGTTATTCCGGATCCTGTTGCAGTATCATCCCACTTTATATCAGCATAAACCGTCACTGAAACGCTGCGGCTTGATGTATCGCTGATAGTCGCAGTACTAGTATTGCCGATATTGAATGTGATATCGCCGACACTTCCACCGGTCCCACTGGAGCCATTGGCAATCTTGTCCTCATATGCTGCTTTCTCGTCATCAATCAGTCTTTCGATTACCCTTACGTTGGAATCTTTTTCTACCACGAAGATTATTACGTCACCACTCCTGATGTTGGATGTGGATTTCTTGTTGTCTTCTTCATAGACCACAGTCTTGCTTGAAATATTGTATTGGGTCTGGGATACCGAGCTGCCATCAGCTATGTTGCGAACCTTCCCGCTTTCCATTGTCAGGCTGGTGGCGTCTCTATCTTTTACTTTGCCGTACAGGACTTTGAAATCATCTTTTGATACATCCGTCTTCGGATTGATTATCGTCAAATCGCCGTTTGATTTTACTTTGGCGATGTACGGATGTTCATCACCGTTATACAGCGCATTCTTATCGTCCAGTTTTCTTTCTTCAACCTTGCCGTCATACGGCTCGTATTTTACATACCTGTCGCCGCTCTTGAGCCATGTATCGATGACGTATACACCCATCTCGTCGTTGGACGCAGCACCGGAACCTTTACCGATGAATATGGCGGCTTTTGCATTTACCTTCTTCGTATCGTCGCAGAACACGTAGAAGTATCCGTCAATGCCGTTGGCGCTCTTTAATTGGCTCCAGCTGGCCTCGGAGAAGTCGTCTGTATCTTTCCAGTATGCATAAACATTATCTGTAACTTTAGGCGTAGATGGCTTGCTTTGATCTGTATAATCTTTGAAAACATATCCTTCTGCATCAATTAGCACTATATTGTCATCTACCGAGAATGTGTAGCTTTCTGCCGCGCTTCCTACAGTCCCTAGGTTAGCTCCTGCCTTATCGCTGGAGTCATATTTATATCCTGAATATCTATAAGCCTTGGGCAGATAATCCTTTCCGAAGTCGTCGCTTGCAGAAATCTTCCATACATTCTTTGGATCCATCACATAGATTTCGTCTTCTGCGATTTCTCCATCCTTGTTAAGTTTGAACTTTACGATGGAGCCTTCCAAAACAGTAGCTTTACTCTTTGTCTTCTGGCCGTATTCGTTGAGGGCATAAGCTCCATCTAGTTTTAGATTATCGTCTTCTTCCATATTATATGTGATTTCGTCACCTGTGCCGTCATTTGCAATGGTGAATATCTTCAATTTGTCGCCGTCAGCATATTTCTTGGTCACGATGCCGTATTTGTACCCGGAAGTAGCCTCTGCCTTTGTCACGAAGTACGCTATCCTGCCAACCGCATCGGTGTAAGCAATGATGTTTTCTTCGTCGGCATCTTCCATATCGCTTGCCACATCACTGTCGCTCAAAAGGTACTGACTGATATCTTCTCCGTCATTTACGCTGTAATATGCTTCGTATACTTTTCCACTAGAATCACTGTACTTTGTAACCTTGATTTCTTTTCCGTTTACATTAATTCTGTCATCCTTTACGCTGTTGAGTTTGCCTTCAACAGTGTTGTTCTTAACCACTCTGACTACGGCGTAGTCGTCGCCGCCGATATCCTGCTTCTGGATATAGACGAGATTGCCTTTTTCAATATCGTCGACCTTCAGTTTATTGCCGTCAGTGTCGAGCACTATTACGCCGTCATAATCTTCGCCTTCTTTAAGGTCGATATCATATTCGTCATCGTCGGCAACTATGCCATACAGCATTCCGCCATCATTCTTTGTCACAATCATCCAGGGCTGGGTTTCGCCGGAAGACATGATTTCGGCCCATACTATCTTGCGGTTCTTGATGACGAATTTGCCGACTTTGCCCAGCAGTTTGCTGGTATCGGTGACTTTGTCATATTCAACGGTCTTGTAGTCATTGCCGTCCATCATGTAGATTACGGCGTCCTTGTCAAAGGCATAATCATCATCCGCCTTTACCAGGCTGAGCTTGTCGACGGTCTTGCCGTCGCTGTTCATTACCACGCCTTCGATATAGTCGAAGTAAGAGTTGTCGTCGTATTCTTTTTCCGCATATACGATTTCATCATCGTCGTTCAAATAAATTGTCGATTCTTCTCCCAGGACATTTTCGAGGTTTACGTCGTATACTATATCAAAATCCTTTTCTTCGCCTTTATCGTATTTGTTATCGTCGGTGTCTTTCAGGAATTTGACTCTGACCTCGTCTTCATTCAGGCCGTCGTCTATTCTCCTGTTGGCAATTATGCGCACATCCTTATATTTGGTTATGTTCAGCTTGTCTTCAAGCAATGTCTTGTCGGATTCCAGATATTTCGTCCCGCTGGATTCGTAAGTGTCAACTTTGACCACTTTTGCATCCAGCGTATTGTTCACCAGGATGGCCACATCGCCCCGGTTGGCCACTCCTGTGGCGTCGCTGAATTTAACCTTCTTTGTGATTTCTTTTTCGGCAGCTTTTGCAAGATAATTGCCGGGCCATGTGCCGGTAAGGAACGAATCCTTATATCCCAGCGCTCTCACCAGCATGGTGATGGCTTCGGCATAAGTGACTTCTTTTGCGGGCTGAAAAGTCCCGTCGGGATACCCTTTGATGAGACCCTGGCCTACAGCCACGTTTATGTATCCCGCCGACCACCTGCTGGCCTCCACGTCTTTGAAGCTGCTGCGGCCCGTGGCTGCTTTTGCGGCGCTATCCATCTTAAGCGCAGTAACCAGTATCTTGGCAAACTGCTCCCTGGTAACATTGTCGCCTGGATGGTATTTGCCGTCATCCATACCGTTTATAATCCCGAATGCTACAAGCCTCAACACTGCGTCTTTTGTGTCCTTGTCGGTGATGTCGGATGTGAGTTTCACCACATCGATGGAGCTCGAACTGCTGTCATTGCTTGCTGCCATGGCAGCCTTCGGAGCTCCGGTGCCCGCTACTCCGGCAATGAATACGAAGATTGTCAGAATAGCAAGCATTTTTTTCATGCGATTGAGATTGTACATTTGTGAACCTCCTTTTGATATGTTGTTGTATTACTGTTTATAAAATTTTTAAAAAATCTTTCGCCTCACCTCCCGGCTAAACAATAATAAGCGTTTTTTCTTAAAACCCCTCCCTTCGGCAAAAAAGTGAAGGGAGGGAAAATCAAAAAGAAGGATTTGAGTACCCCTCTTTGAGAGAGGCCATTTGTAATTATTTTAATGAGTGATTACTTACATTTTTAGTATAGCTGCACAGCATTTCATTGTCAATACGTTTTACTTTTTTGTAATGAATTTGTAATAATATACAACTCCGGTGTATTGGCCTTTTGAAGTTTTTTATATAGTGAGCGGTTACTCCTTTTAAAAATTTGTTTGAGGGCTGTTTTTTATATCGGCTATATGGTATAATTCTATATAGTTTAGTGATTAATCACTTTGTTTTGGGGGTCTTAAGATGAAAGGGAATTTCGTAAGCGATCAGTTTAGACAGGTTGAAAGAAGCATCAGAATATGCCTTAAGCAAAACAGTGATTGTACAAATCTACGCACAAAGCCGGAGTTGCTTTCTAGTCTCATGACATTATCCTACTCCGGTATTTTGCTTAAGGCTTTAATGAAAGGAGATGCAGGAAGTTTTAAAGCAGGGGAAAAAGAAATAGATGATATGGTAGATTATTATATGAAAGATTTCAATTATTAATCGCGCTTTTTTATACCGTTAAATATAATATCGAGAACCAGCGAAATTTTTCTATCTGCATCATGCGGATTCTCGTTTTCTTCAACCATGGTCTGCACCATGATAACTCCCAAAAATATTCCCAGCAGCGTCTCTGCAGCCAGTTCGGGGGGCACGTCTTCTCTTATGTTGTCGCTTTTTTCCAGGCGCTTCTTTATTACTGCCAGCGTGTTCGAAACAACTTCTTTGTAGAAGGCTTCCCTCAATTCTTTATGAAACTGCATTTCGTAAAATATTGTCTTTAATAGTTGATAATTCTGAGTAATCACGTTGTAGTGCAATTTTAGCAGATTTTTAAGCGCCTGAGCGGTGTCAAGGCTGTCTTCCACTTCTTGAATGAATTTGAACAGCGAATTTTCCGTCAGGATGTTTATAAGGCCTGTCAATATTTCTTTTTTTGTCTTAAAATATCTGAATATCGTGCCTTCCGAAACTCTGGCTTTTTTAGCGATTTCCTTTGTAGTAGAACCTTCGAATCCCTTTTCAGAAAACACTTTAATGGCAGCTTCCAGTATCTGTGTTTTTCGCCTGTCAATTAAGTCCTCACTTCTTGCCCTTTTTTTTCTTCTCACTCCTGCTTTCTCCCTTTCGATAATTTATCACTTTACATTATAAAATATTAATTTGTTCAGGTCAATTATGAGTCAGTGGTGAGTAAGGGGGACGGTTCTTGAACCCGCTTAATGAGTCAGAAAACCGGCCCCCTACTCACTGACTCCCTTATCCTGTCTGATATCAGCCGCACCTGGAGTAACCGCAGCTTCGGCATATGACGCATCCGCTCTCGTGCTCCAAGGGGCTCCCGCACTCGGGGCATGAGGCCTCGCTTTTTTCACAAATTGCCTTGTCTCCACATGTGCGATCATCGGAACTGGCCGTTTCGCCGTTTTCCGGCCCCTGCCGATCATCATTAGTATGGCTTTCGTCATTTGTTTCAATGTAGGTTTTATCTATAATCTCTACGGCATTTCCGTTGGGTACCAGCTTCTTTCCTATGCTTCTTTCTATGGCTTTCCCGATGGCGTCAGGGCATGACAGCACCTTTATTTCTTTGTTGTTCGCCATCTGCCGCAGTGTGGAATGGCACCTGATGCCCTTGAGCTGCTCCACTATGGATTTTACATCGATTCCAGAGCGCAGCGCCAGAGAGATCAGGCGGCTGGTGGCTTCCGACTGAGACGGACAGCCTCCGGCTCTGCCCAGGTTGGTGAACACTTCGCATATGCCGTTTTCATCGGAGTTCACGGTGATATACAGATTGCCGCAGCCTATCTTCACTTTTTCGGTGTTACCGTACGTAATGGTGGGCCTTGGCCTAGGCTTTATTTCCCGGCGGTACTCACAGGCTTCACAGTATGGACCGTAAAACCCCGTTTCTTCGCTGGATTTTTCGCCTGGGGCGGCGGATTTTTCTTCAGGCAGAGTGCCGGAAGTAGCGCTGCCGGTTTCCCCAGTCATTACCTTTTTACCGTCTCCTTCGGAAATCTCGCTCCCTGCAGGATTCATCTCCGGATTTGGGGCATGACCCTGGTTGTCGGTCTTGATCGCTCCCTTGTGCAAGACCTGTTCTTCCCGACTGCCGTCCCTGTATATTGTAACACCTTTGCAGCCCAGTTCATAGGCCATGAGGTACACATTTTTCACGTCTTCCCTGGTAGCGCTGTGGGGGAAGTTCACGGTCTTGGACACGGCATTGTCCGTGTATTTCTGGAAAGCAGCCTGGATTTTTATGTGCCACTCCGGCGAGATGTCATGGGCTGTTACATATATTTTCTTTACATCTTCCGGAAGTTCTTCTATTTCCTTTAGAGAACCCGCGGCGGCTACCTTTTCCATGAGTTTTCGGCTGTAAAGGCCGCGTTTTTTCATTTCTTCTTCAAAAATCGGGTGCACCTCCACCAGGCGCTGGTTGTCCAGCACATGGCGCTCAAAGGCCAGGGCAAAAAGTGGTTCTATGCCGCTGGAGGCTCCGGCTATGATGCTGATGGTGCCGGTGGGAGCGATGGTGGTGGTTGTGGCGTTTCTGAGCTTCCTGCCCCCTGGATATATGCCGCAGGGGCCGTATATGCTCTTTTCCCAGTTGGGAAAGGTCCCGCGCTCTTTCGCCAGTTCCTCTGAAGCCTTTTTGGATTCCTCCTGGATAAAGCCCATTATTTTTTCCGCCAATTCTACCGCATCGTCGGAATTATACGGAATGCCGAGTTTTATGAGCATGTCCGCAAATCCCATGACTCCCAGACCTATCTTTCGGTTGGCCAGGGTCATTTTCTCAATCTCCGGCAGCGGGTAACGGTTTACATCGATGACATCGTCCAGGAAACGGACGGCGGTATGCACCGCATCTTTCAAGCCCTCAAAATCAATTTCCTTCCTGCCGTCCGCGCCGGATTTTACGAACCTTGCCAGGTTTATGGACCCCAAGTTGCAATTATGTACAATCATGCCTTCGGCAATAAGAGAATGTGTTACAGCTTCTGCCACATCGTATACGAATGCTCTGCCGGCAGGGGTTACGGATCTCACTCGACTTCGCCGGGAATCGCGATGTATTCTTTTTCTACTTTCCAGCCACTGGAGAAGGCGACCCTGTTTGGCAGGGTTCATAGGAAATCCTATGAGTTTGGCGAAACGGTCCATACTCTCATTAGTAATAAATACATTGCTCCATTCACGACCATCCTGATGATGATAACTCCAAATGCGAGATTTGATGTCCAAGCCAAGGAGCATCAATTGTACATCCCCGGCTAGTTCTCTTGAGGCTGTAGTAAGAGAAATCTTTGCTCGCCTGCTGTCAACGTATCCTTCTGCCCCGAAAAGCCCCTTCAGGAATCCGATCTGAGCTTCCCTACCGGCTTGCATGATGGAAATTGGAACCCTCTTATTTCTAGCAGTTGCAAACTCAAAACCACTCTCATTTAGGAATTGCCGGACGCCTGCGTTAGTACACGCTACCGTTAGAACGCCATTGTCGGCGCGGCTTCCCCGGGGAACCCTTCCATTTGATGCCGGGTTAATTAGGCTGGCGCAAAGTTCCTGAAAAACTGGTAAAAGTTTGTCTTTTGCTTCATTATCATCAGGCCCGAATACCAGGCCGCTGGATTTTTCTGTGTGCCATCCGTCGCCGACCATCCAACCTAGCATTTGGTAAAAACTTTCTGTTTCAGTACCAGATTCTCCAATGGGAACTTCTCCATCCGGCAAATAAACATAATCATTTTCCACGAGTGATTCTACTGGCACCCATCCTCGCTGGGTAAGTACTTTATGGTCTGGGGTTACTCGCAAGCGTTGTCCATTTTGAAGTTCTACAGTCACTATATCTCTTTCTCCTATAGGTACTACGGTGGCAGGGCGGAGCGTGAATCCCCTATCATTTATCAAAAGGCCATCCGTATAAACCGAAACTGATTCTCCACGGCTTTGTCTTTTATAGGCTTCTTCCACCGTTTCCCAGCCTTTATCAGTCAAGATACGGGTATCGTGAGCAAAACATGATTCGTATGGAAGAAGGGGCTGTTCGCCACAATCATAAGATACCAAACAATTTGTGATCCATGTAAAAGTTTCGGGTTCTGTAACATCAAAAACTTCTTCTTGTCCTCCGAATTCTATAGATTCAACTTCATTCCAAGATGTGGCTTGTTCCTCATCTTCTTTTATATTTTTTTGCTTAGCTGCACGTCTTTCAAACAAAGTTAATACTTTTTTAGTAGACGCAATTCCTACTTCACTGATAAACTTTCTACTTAAAGAAGCAGGAATAATTATTTCGCAATAACCTCCAAAAGTATATGTGTGTTCCTGGCCGTTATTATCACGATAAGAACCAAAACTTGAAGCTTTTTTTGTTAATATCTGACGAATTCTTGACTTAATGCCAAGGCCTTGCAACAAAAGTTGAATCTCACGGATAAGTTCTAAAGATGCTGAAGTAGCTCTAATGCCTCCTTCATTGTCAACAGAACCAGAGCATGCAAAGAAAGCGGATAAAAAAGCTCTAACAACAGATCTTGGTGCTTGGAAAATTGCTTTTGGCACTCTCCGGTTCCGTGATCGGCCAGGTACAGCTCCAAAAGCCTTCCATACTCGCCTTATACTTTTAGGAAGTTCCAGAACAGTCGTCTTATCTCGCATTCTAATACGATATTGAATCCGCCAAGAGTCAAGGATGCCTTTTGTTTGTTCAAGCAATTCTGCTTCATCTTGACCGAAATAAATGGCACTTGAAGTGCAATAATAACCATTGCCTACCAAAATTCCAAGGATAAATCCATATTCATCGGAAAACTCTAGAGGTAAGAGCCAGCCTGTCCTCTGCCTTAAATTTATCACTTCAAAGTCCTTAGGAAGCACCCGATTCTCTGGAAAAGCAAAAGCCCCAAATATTCTTAGTTTATCTCCCGGCTTAAGCTGCTCTACAGATACCCATTGTCCGTCCACAGTTTGCAGCTTATGGTCTTTCGTAGCCTTGAGGCTAAAACCATTTTTCATCTTAACCTCAAAGATATCCTGAACTCCATTGTTATACACCGCCGTGATAGGCTTTAGGCCTAAAGGTGTTACGATTTTATCTCCAACTTTAAGGCTTGCTGCCGGAACAAGCCCATGCTCGGTAGCCACCAGCGTATCTCCTGTAACGCAGGGGTTAGTGCTTTCTATCTCCCCCACATCAAGCGTTGGGTTTTTTTCGTTCATTCGGTCGATGAAAATGATGCCGGGCTCGCCGTTGTTCCAGGCCATGTCCACTATGAGGTCAAAGACCTCACGGGCCTTCAGGGTGCCTGTAACCTTCCCGGTGTGGGGGTCTATGAGCTCATAGTTTTCATCCTTCTTCAACGCTTCCATGAACTTATCGGTGATGGCCACGCTTATGTTGAAATTGGTGATATCTTTGTCGTTTTTCTTGCACTGGATGAACTCCAGTATATCCGGGTGGTCCACTCTGAGGATGCCCATGTTGGCTCCGCGCCTTCGACCCCCTTGACGTACAGCTTCTGTAGCTGAATTAAAAACTTTCATAAAAGAAACAGGGCCTGACGCTTCACCGCCGGTGGATTTCACCGTGGCTCCCCTTGGCCGCAGCCGGGAAAAGGAAAAGCCTGTGCCGCCACCTGACTTATGAATCAGCGCCGCGGATTTTATGGAGTCAAATATGCCTTCCATGGAATCTTCCACCGGCAGCACAAAGCAGGCCGAAAGCTGGCCCAGGTCCCGGCCCGCGTTCATGAGGGTCGGCGAATTGGGCATGAATTTTAAGTCCGCCATCAAATTGTAAAATTCTTCAGCCCTTTTTTCCGCATCACCACCGTATTTTTTCTCAGCTTCGGCTACGGCTTTAGACACTCGCTCCAGCATTTCTTCTGGGGTTTCTATGATTTTCCCCTCAGCATCTTTTGCAAGGTAACGCTTTTTAAGAACTATCTTCGCATTTTCCGTGAGGTTAAGTTTCTTTTTTCCCACTATCTCACCCCTTATTTTTTCTGCCTACAGTCTGTCAATTCAACACAAGCTGTAATACAATATATAGTGTTTTTTATTATTATATATCACTATATGTGGAACAGCAAACGAATTTGCGTTTTTTCCCGCATAATATTTTCTATTCTTATCACTTAATATCATTAAATTCTACTTTTATCTGGCTTCTCTATAATTTTAACATAAAAATTACCTGCAATGAATAAATGATGTGCAGAAAAGCTTCTGGAAGCCAGTGGCTCTTAAGGTGGTTCATGCGGGATGCAATAATGAATCGGGGAACCGTCTCCTGACTCACTGACTCAAAAAAATGCAAAAATGAGTCAGGGAACCGTCCCCTGACTCATTTATTCATTTTTTGATTTGCAATCACTGCACAAGCCGTAAAATTCCATCCTGTGAAAGAAAACTTCCACGTTGTTTTTCTTTGCCACCATTTCATCCGCCTTTGTGTCCACGGAACACCCTTCCACATCCATCACTTTGCCGCACTTTGTACATACAAAATGGTAATGGTTCTGCGGATTTCCGTCAAAGCGGCTGAATTTGCTACCGTAATTGAGCTCCATAATCTCGCCCATTTCTTTAAGGGTTCCCAGGTTTCTGTAAACGGTGCCTAGACTGATGTTGGGCATTTCTTTTTTAACTTTTTCATAAATCCAATCGGCAGTGGGATGGGAATTGGTGCTGCGCAGAGTCTTTAATATCAGCTCTCGCTGCCGTGTCTTGCGCACAAATCCTTTTTTTTTCTTCCTGTATCAAATCCTTCATGGAACCTTACTTTTCCTCCTTGGGAGCCTCCACTTTCACGAAAGTATCTTTTGCCTCGCATTCAGGGCATTTTTTTGGTTTGCAGCGGCCTTCTTTTTCATATCCGCAGGTGCTGCATTTGAATACCGCCATTCCACACACCTCCAAATCGAAATAATAATTATTATTTTTATAGTATGAGTATAAAACATTTCATGTATAAAGTCAATGAAAAACCTTAAAAATTTACATATGGTCCAAAGCCGCTGAGGTGTAAGTATTGGCCGGATTCCACAATAGCCACTCCGATACTCCCGCATCATATGAAGCTTTTATCTGTGCTTTTACTTGGCTTTCTCCGTACGGCGGAGGCCCAAGAGTGAAATCCTGCAGCCAAGGCCGTATCCTTGCTTTAAAGCCGTCCACTTTCTTCAGCCTATCCACTGCGTCAGAAAGGCTTCGGTACACCGTATCGTAGGGGGCGGCATTCGGATTTTTTAGCCCGTAGGAGCCGGGAGCATAGTGTGATGGATATACCATCGGGCAGATATAGTCCACGGTTTTGGCCACTTCTTCAAGATGCTGCCCTATCTTCATATCGTCTTCCGCCGTGGTCACCAGCCCGAAAATGTCGGCTGATACATAGACTCCATACGGCTGCAGCCGCTTTCTCGCATATGACAGAAAAGCAGATATGGTGGCTACTCTGGAGTTCCCGTTATAAGCTGGATATACCACATTGTTTAAATTCCCATCAGATGGAAACCTCACATAATCAAACTGAATTTCATTAAAGCCTTTTTTTGCCGCTTCTTCGGCTATGGATACCACATAATCCCACACTGCAGTGTTGTAAGGGTCTACCCAGCCCTGGCCTTTCCGGGTAAGCCAATTTTGACCGTTCTTATTCTTTACGGCGAGGTCGGGACGGGCTTTTGAAAGCACCGGGTCTTCGAATACAACTATTCTGCCAATGGCATAAATACCGTGCGCTTTTAAAGTGTTCAGCATGCCATCTATATCCCCTATGCGGTTGGAATTTGCCCCTATATTTTTCACCATAGGAATCGATGATTTGTAAGTAAGCCTGCCGGTATTATCTTTTATGTCTATTACCACAGCGTTTAATTCAGTTTCATCCACAAGCTTTACAAGCTTCTGAAATTCGCTGGGAATCCCTGCTTTCCAGCCTGTAAGATAAATTCCTTTCACTTGTACCGGAGGATTGTCCACCTGCGGTGCCCGATAGGGTTGTATAAAAAAATCTTGTTCTTTCGCGTTTTCATAAGCATTTTCTGCTACTGCAGGGAGGGTTTTTAACGATTGCTCGCATCCGGTTATAAATAGTATTGCAAAAAACAATAAAATTAATGCTAAATATTTTGCTGCCGCATTTCGACAAATCATACCAATTTTCCTCCGGTTCGTATATTTAAAATTGTTTATTACAGGTATTTATTCGACAAAAATAATTCATATCCCTTTCAAAATTTATTTTGAATTTTTCTTGACTCAAATTGAATTTCGGTGTATAATAAAACCATGATACTTGTATACAATTATTCAAAGGAGGCGATCTTCATGAAAATCCGTTTTGAAGACGCAAATATTATGACGAGCGATGATATAGCTGCCAAAAGCATTGAAGATTATATACTCGATTTATTGTATGACTCGGGTTATATGGAACACTGAAAAAGCTTTCACCCTTTTGTGGCCTGAAGGCTTTTTTTCTGCATATTTGTATGCATTTGTAGCATACTAAGTATGCGGGAAAAAAGCTATGGGAGGAAGCGGTGATGCTCTATGAAATTAAAAAAGTTGACAACCCATGCGAAAGTTGCAAGGATGATTGTCCGATTATTGTCGGTGTCTGCTGAGTATATTCGGAGGATTCTAAAGAAATAGGCAAGACAGAAGGTTGCTTTAAGACGCCAGGAATTTTTTAATCTCAGGCAATGCTTTGTATGTCACTTGCTCTCCGTATTTAACGAATTCCGGAATTCTGTTGAAATCCCTGTAACTCACCCCCTTTAAATCCGGGTAAATATAGTATCCCGGATAATTTTTTCTGATATAGTAAGAAAGCTCATCGCCCATGATATCCACTGAGGCCATGAGTATCTCCAGCATTGAATCGGCTCTGGCGCGGCCCGTGGTAACTCCCAGATCCACAGCCAGCACTTTTTTTGTCTTCTGATAATACAGTATGTCTACAGGTATATTGTCTTTTATACCTCCGTCTACCAGTTTGCGTCCCTTAATATTTTTGGGCAGAAAAACCCCTGGAAGGGAAATGCTGGCCCTCACTGCTTCGGAAACTTTTGCATCCGAAATAAAAACCGTATTTGGGATTTTCTTCCGGGGCACGTTATTTTTACTGCAAAATATCACGGTCTCACCAGTGTTTATATCAGCACTTACTACGGAAAGGGGGATGCATAGCTCATCAAAATTTTTCTCCTGCAGCAACTCATCGAGATAGTGTTCGATTTTTTCGCCTTTGAAAAGCCCATCTGGAAAACTCCACATCACCATGGGCTTATTAGTCCAGTAGTAGAAAATGAGCAGGAGTATATAAGCCGGAGTAAAGCTCGGGTCCAACAGTTTCCATGCCTTGATATCTTTTAATTTTCCTACGAAATCATCTATATCGATACCAGCGGCATATACGGCGCCTGCTATGCTCCCAGCACTGGTGCCGGAAATGATATCCGGATAAATGCCGTTTTGAGCGAGAACTTTCAGCACTCCCAGGTGCACTGCCCCCCGCACTCCGCCCCCGCTCAGAGCAATGCCGATATTGTATCGCATGATCTTTCCCCCCCTTACATTTCAGTTAGATCAATGTCTAAAACTTAATACCAGCCACTGTGCGGCGTCTCAATCCTCTACCGCTTCTTGTGCCGGACCTGTGCTTCGTAAAGGCGCGCGGAAGAGGAATTTAGTTTCTACATCAAATCACTCTTTATTAATATAATATGTGGCAGAAAAAGAAAGTTGCCTGCTAATCCGGCCGGTGGAATCCGCAACTTTGAAACAAAGAAAAAACCCCCGCGGTACAACCGCAGGAGTTTTTTTCTTTTTCATGGTTTAATCCTACAGGGATTATTTTGGCGGAAGTTCTGGAGTTTCTCCGCAGCGTTCGAGAAGCGCAAGCCATCTTTCGTCCACTTCTTTTTGGATGGCTTTTATCACATGCTCGTTGCCCGGTGCAAACAGATGGCGGAACCTGCCCTGGGGCTTTAGAAATTCTTCGATGGGTACATATTTCTTGGGCTTATAGTTCAGTTTCCATTTGCCGTTTTCTACCTCGTACATTGGCCAGAACCGGGTTTCCACAGCTTTTTTCACCAGTTCCACTATATCCGGAGTGTTGTATCTCCACCCTCTCGGACATGGCGACAGAATGTTGATAAATGCCGGACCTTCAACATCAAAGGCCTTTTTCGCTTTGCGGTGCACATCCTGCCAGTTGCTGATGGCAGTCTGTGCCGCATAGGGTATATTGTGGGCAGCCATGATGGCGGTCAAGTCCTTTCGCGGCTGCTGCTTGCCGGGCACTACCTTCCCTGCGGGGCTCGTGGTGGTGTCGGCTCCCATCGGCGTTGCGCTGGAACGCTGTATGCCGGTGTTCATATAAGCCTCATTGTCAAGGCATACATAAACGATGTTATGGCCGCGCTCCATAGCGCCGGATAGGGACTGGAACCCTATGTCATAAGTCCCGCCGTCGCCCCCGAATGCGACAAATTTGAAGTCTTTATCTATCTTTCCCTGCTTTTTCAGGGATTTGTATGCAGCCTCCACACCACTGATGGTGGCGCCTGCATTTTCAAAGGCGCTGTGAATAAACGAGCAGTTCCAAGCGGTGTATGGATATATGGTAGAGGCCACTTCCAGACAGCCGGTGGCGCACCCAACCACCACATTGGCATCTTCGGCGGCGTTCAAGACCATCCTGACGGAAATACCGTGGCCGCATCCGGCGCATAGCCTGTGCCCTCCGACAAACCTTTCCTCAACTTTCGCGAGTTCTTTCAACGTAGCCATATTCGCACCTCCTATTCCCTTAATCCAAGGTAATTAACAAATTTATCCGCTCTACCGCTCTTTACGATATTTGCGAGATCGTCAAATACCTTCTCCACGTCCTCCAGCCTCAGATCTCTACCGCCAAGGCCGTATACGTAGTTTATAACCTTGATGTCGTTCTTCAAATCGTACAGGGCCGTCCTCACATCGGCAAACATCGGGCCGCCCAGCGTCGAGAAGGTCTCGGCCCTGTCCAGCACCGCTACAGCTTTAACTTTCTTCAGTGCGTCCTGCACCGCTTCAAAGGGGAACGGCCTGAAAACCCGGGGTTTCAAAACGCCCACTTTAAGGCCTTTTTCCCTTAGCTCATCTACCACGCCTTTGGCGCTGCCCGCAGCAGAATTGAGCACCACCACCGCCATTTCAGCGTCGTCCAACCTGTAGGCGTCTACGAGGCCGTATTTTCTGCCGGAAATGGCTTCATATTCCTTCCCGACTTCTTCGATGACCTTCTTGGCGGCTTCCATGGCAGCCACCTGCTGGCGCTTGTGTTCAAAATAAAAGTCGTACATGTCGAAATTCCCCATAGAAACGGGGTTTTGGGCATCCAAAAGATACTCTTCAGGCTGATACTGGCCCACAAAATTTTTTACCGTCTCATCATCAAGCACTTCCAGCACATCCAACGCATGGCTGGTGATAAATCCGTCGAAATTCACCGACACCGGCAGGAGCACATCCGGATGCTCAGCGATCCTGACAGCTTGAATCATGTTGTCGTAAGCTTCCTGGGCATTTTCTGAAAAGAGCTGAATGACCCCGGCATCCTTTACTCCCATGGCGTCGCTGTGATCGCAGTGGATGTTGATGGGGCCGCTCAATGCACGGTTTACCACGGGAAATACAATGGGCAGCCTGAGTGACGAAGCGATGTAAACCATCTCAAACATCAACGCCAGGCCCTGGCTCGACGTTGCCGTCATGGCGCGGGCTCCGGCAGCAGAAGCGCCTATGGCTGCGCTCATAGCGCTGTGTTCGCTTTCCACAGTGACAAACTCCGTGTCAACCTGGCCGTTGGAAACAAAGGAGGAAAATATCTGAACCACTTCCGTCTGGGGCGTTATAGGGTACGCCGCCACCACGTCGGGGTTTATCTGTTTCATGGCCTGGGCGACAGCCTCATTTCCGGTAATGGCGACTTTATTTTTCATTTTTGCTCGCCTCCTCCTGTCTGTCTATCTCATCCTCGGAGAACATGTCTATGGCATGGACGGGACACACTTTGGCACAAATGCCACAGCCCTTGCAGTGCTTATAGTCGAAAGAATCGAATTTGCCGTCGGTGGATATTATGGAAGCATCAGGACAATAGCGCCAGCATATCAGGCAGTGAATGCACCTGTCCTTGTTCCATACCGGCCTGATGGTCCGCCAGTCTCCCGTCTCGTAAGAGGCGGAATTGCCGGGTTCATATATGTTTCCAGCTTTGGTAAGCTCCCTCCAGTTCATGTCCGGGCTGATAGCCTTTCTTGTTCCTCCCTGACCGAAATTCCTGTTAAACGGCGTCATTCACTCTTCACCTCCTGATATGCCCTCTCAATGGCTTTTAAATTACCTTCAATAACTTCCGGTTTTTTCTTGAACTTTTTGTTCAGCTCCGCCTTCATGTTTTCCATAAACTTGTCATAGGGTATGAGCTGCGTAGCTTTTACGAAAGCACCCATGAGCGGAGTGTTGGGGATGACCCTGCCGATGGTATCGAGAGATATCTGGTTTGCATCTACGGTATAGATTTTCCCGCTGCTGATTTTTAATATTTCCCTGACCTGCTGCGGAGTCTTTGTGGTGTTGACGATATAAATTCCGTCGTCGCCAACCCCCTGGGTGACCTTGGGCCCCAACAATGTTGGGTCTAGCACAATGACAATATCGGGGTTTATAACATTGGAATGGATGTGAATGGGATTATCGCTTATCCTGTTGAAAGCCAGAATGGGAGCTCCCATCCGTTCAGGGCCATACTCAGGAAAACCCTGCACATATTTACCCATTTCGGCAATGGACTCCGCCAGCATGAGAGCAGCAGTTTTGGCGCCCTGTCCTCCTCGCGCGTGCCAGCGGACTTCAAGCACTTTTTTCATACTTTGTAAATCCTCCCTTCGCTTCACGTTTAATAGCATATTTATATTGTCCCTAAAAAATTAATAATACTTCGACCATTTCCAGCCTTTTTAAACGCTTATAATATCGATGATTATCATAGGTACAATAATATGTGCAGCATACGGCGAAATAGGGCTAATTCTGTTATAAAACAAGCTTTAATTTTGCACTAGTGTTATGATACATTTGAGGCGGGTTTATGTAATACAGGCGGGATATGTTCGGAAGTTATTATTAACAAATGATGTTACAGCAATTTCACGTAAAGTATAACAGATTAATAAAAAGCCGTCAAGAAAAAACTAAAATCCTTCGCACTTGGTGCAAAGGATTAAAAAATATATATTTTTCACGTAGAAAGTATGTATTTTACTATGATCAAAAGTACAATGCCCGGCACCCCGAGAAACCCCACCAACAGAGCAGTTATTGGATTTATTGCTATAGAAAGGCCGAAATAGCTGCCGAAAAAGTTGAGTATCACGAGGACGATACCGCCTATGATGGCATTGTAAATGAGCTTTAGCACTATCTTTATGGGAGCCAGGAGCACGCGCCCCACCATATAGAGCAGAATTAGGCCGAAAGCATAGGCGAGCACTGCAGAATAGTCTATATTCACCACCATCGCCCCTTTTTATCCTGGTTTTCATTATTTTATTATATATACTATTATCTTTTTAAAAAGATATGCCCTGTTTTGCCTTTTTTAATAAGTATATATATTTTTTTCTAGCGGCTTCTTCGGTAAAAATGGCATGGTCCACCAGGTCCGGATCAGTTACGCATTCAAAATATTCTTGAGCTTTGATCCAATCCTGATGGGCTTTTTTTATCTCCTCCGCCAGGCTTATTTTTGCCTGCATCACCGTTTCTCCATCGCTTTCCAGGAAAAGCTTTGACGACATCTGCGAAAGAAAACGTATAACATCGTTTTTATTCACAACACTCATCTCCTCATTTAAAAATTTTGTCCTATTTTGGCCGTTATATGCAGGAGATGAGCCTGTGATTATTTTTATTAATTTATATTATTAGTCCTCGTTCCCTTCATGTACCACAATAAAGTTCTTTTTTTCCTTAGCCTTATAAAGGGCTTCGTCGGCTTTTTTGAAAAGCCTATCTGAATTTACATCTTTTCCTTTTTCTGCCCAGGCTATGCCCACGCTTATTGTTAACTTGCAGGCAACTTCCCCCAGACAAAACTCCTTTTGTTCCACCAGTTTTCTTATTCGATTCGCTATTTTTAAAGCCTCACTGGCATCGGTCCGAGGCAAAATTACGGCAAACTCCTCCCCACCCCATCGGGCAATTATGTCGTTTTTTCTCATGTTATTCTTCAAAATGCATGCAAATTGGCTCAATATCTCGTCCCCCGCGGTATGCCCGTAAGTATCATTTATGCTTTTAAAATCATCTATGTCTATAAACAACAGTGAAACCGGAAGTGTTTTTTTCAATTCAGACAGTTTCATATAAAAAAATCGCCTGCTGTGCAGCCCAGTCAGCATATCAGTCTGTACCTGCCAGTATAAATTTTTGATTATCGTGCCGGAAACTGCAGCCACAACTGTTTGAAGCATTACATATGGTATCCAAGGCAACACATTCCCACACTTGTAGTACCTATCCGTCAAAAACGATATTAGCCACAGCAGAAACCCCATTAATGACAAAATCGCAGGAGCATAATTATACATATGCTTTTTCACGTATATCACCCTTTTTGTCTCTATTTTCACTGTAATACTCTATGATGTATCGGTCTATCTTCCTGCTTATTTTCAAAAGCAAATCTGTGCTCATATTCATTCTTGTCGCATTGTTCAGGATGTCTCTTGCAATTTCCAGTCTTGTTTTCACATCCATTCCGCGCACTCCCGAAAATTAACTATACACTATTTTACATTAATTGTTTACGTATTGCAAATATTATTTATATGCTCGCTGCAAATTCATGTAAAGCTCAAATTTCGATAAAGTATCCTAAGATGAAGGAGTGATTAAATGGAATCAAAAAGAGAAATAGACAGCAGGGCTATCGGTCAGAGGATCAGAAATGAAAGGGAAAAAATGGGGCTTACCCGGGAAGAATTTGCGGAAATCGTTGGTCTTTCCGATTACTATGTGGGTCAGCTGGAGCGGGGAGAAAGGCAGATGAGTCTTCCGGTGATGGTAAGGGTCACAAACTGCCTTCACGTGTCGCTGGATTATTTGATTTTCGGCGATTCCTCTGACACCGAAGGCGTCAATGAATCCCAATGCCCTTACAATGCGAAGGATGTAAGAAGGGAAATAAACCATTTGCTGGACAAATGCTCGCCGAAAGAATTGGAGCTTTTCAAAAAGCTTATAAGCACTATTCTTCCCTATGTAAAACAATAAAGGCGAAAAAAACACGATCACATTTCTCTTCGACCTTCCAGCGCACTGGTCAGGGTAGCCTCGTCAGCATACTCCAGATCCCCGCCCACCGGTACGCCGTGAGCTATCCTGGTCACTTTCACGCCGAGAGGCTTCAGGAGCCTTGCTATATACATTGCTGTGGCTTCCCCTTCCACATCGGGGTTGGTGGCAAGTATTATTTCTTTCACACCATCTGAAACCCTGGACAGCAGTTCTTTTATTTTTATGTCGTCCGGCCCTATGCCCTCCAGCGGTGATATGGCACCGTGAAGCACATGATATAGTCCTTTGTAGTCCCGGGTCCTCTCGAGAGCCACCACATCCCTAGGATCCTCCACTACCATGATGGTAGTCCTGTCCCTATATGTTGCCCTGCAGATGTCGCAGGGGTCAATATCGGTGAAGTTTCCGCAAATCGAACAGTATATGATGGACTCTTTTGCTTTCATGATGGCCTCGGATAGTTTCGACACCCTGTCTTTGGGCATTTTCAATATGTGAAAAGCCAGGCGCTGCGCCGTCTTGGGGCCTATTCCGGGCAGCCGGGAAAGTTCCTCTATTAGACGTGCCAGAGGTTCGGCATAATACGCCATATTTATCATTCCTCACTTTAATATAACAGATGTGGAGAGTCGGAGTGAGTCGGGGTAAAGTTTTTCTGCTCAACAAAATGAGTCAAGGAACCGTACCCTGACTCACGCTCACTCATTTTCAGAAAAGGCCGGGGATATTGAGCCCCCCTGTTATTTTTCCCATCTCTTGGCTTACCATGTCTTCGGCTTTTTGCAGTGCTTCGTTGGCTGCGGCAAGAATGAGGTCTTGGAGCATTTCCACGTCGTCGGGGTCTACCGCCTCGGGCTTGATTTCTATGTTTACCAGCTGCTTTCTGCCGCTGGCCGTCACTTTAACGACTCCGCCGCCGGACGTGGCTTCCACGGTCCTGTCTTTGAGTTCTTCCTGGAGTTTCATCATATTCTGCTGCATCTTCTGGACTTGTTTCATGAGTTTGTTCATATTTCCCATGCCGTTCAAAAGGATCGCCTCCTAAATAATTTTTACAATATCGCTGCCGAAAATTTTTATTACATTGGATAAAAATTCCTCATCAGAAATATCGTTATTTTCGTCATTTCCTTCTTTGGCATCAGAGCAGGTTTTTTCCCGCCCGAAGCCGTTCCCGGTTTTCTCATCAGCTAGAAGTTTTTTTTTATCCTCGCTCCTTTTGTTTTGTTCAAATCCTTTTATGGAAATATCCATACCTGTGGCGTTTTTCACCATTTCCTCTATTATATGCTTGTCAGCAAGGATTATTTCTTTATATACATCATTGCCGGATAAATATAGCCATCCTTTTTCCACCCGAGCTGGCTTTACATCAGCGGTTTGCATGAAGGTCTGGAGGCTCTTTTTGCGCTTTTTGCCCAGTTCCTCTATAAGTTCAGGCCAGATTTGAATAAGCTTCTGGAGTATCTCGCTGTCCCGATTTTCTTCTTTGCGCTCTGATATTGTCGGATGACCGCTTCCCTGAGTTTCAGCCACCGCTTTTAGGGACGGTAGGCCGCTTCCATCGCGCAACGTCTCCTCCTTCGGCAAATCTGCTGTATCCCTTTGCGCCACCTGCGGCCTTTCCGGCAAAGGTTGACCATCTACAGGCCCGAAAGCGGCATGCTCTTTCTTTGCTAAAATTTTTTCCGCTTCTGCTAACCGTTCTTGGAGCATCGCCAGCTGCTGTTCCAGATCCTGAATTCGGCTGATGTAACCCTGGGATTCTTCCCACAATTCCGGCAGCATGAGTTTGACCGCTGCTGCCTCCAGCACAATTCTGGGCTGGGAAGACCACTTCATATCGTTGGCTGCGGTTTTCAATATTTCTATTATGCTCAGCAGTTTCTCTCTGGAGTAGCTTTTGGCGAGCTTTTGAATCTCCGCGTATTCCTCGTCCGCCGCATCTATTAGGTTGCGGTCGGCACCGACAGCTACCAGCAGGATATCCCTGAAATGCTCCATAAGGTCATCCGCAAAGCGGAACAGGTCTTTGCCGCGGGATGCTATATCATCTATGACATCGAGCACAGCTCCTCCATCCTTATTCAACACCGCCCTTGATACCGCAAAAAATATGTCCCGATTTACTGCTCCCAGCAGATTCAATACATCGTCGTATAAAAGCTTCTTTCCGCCGAAGGCCATGGCTTTGTCCATGAGGCTGAGGGCATCCCTGACGGAACCCTGAGAGCTTCTGGCAAGCTGTACAAGCGCCTGCTCTTCAGCTTCTATGCCCATTTCCTGCACTATTTCTTTCATGCGCGCCACCAGCTGGCGGGTAGAAACCCTTCTGAAATCAAACCTCATGCAGCGCGAAAGTATGGTTTGCGGCAGCTTGTTCGGTTCAGTGGTTGCCAGAATAAACACCACATGTCGCGGGGGTTCCTCCAGGGTTTTCAAAAGAGCATTGAAAGCCTCGGTAGTGAGCATATGCACCTCGTCGATGATATATACCTTGTATTTTCCTTCTGAGGGAGGGAAGTTAACCCTTTCCCTGAGGTCCCTTATGTCGTCAATGCCTCGATTCGAGGCGGCATCCATCTCTATTACATCCATCATGCTTCCGGTGTTTATCGCCCTGCACGGCGCACATTCATTGCACGGATTTACAGTGGGACCTTTTTCGCAGTTAAGAGCTTTGGCAAAGACTCTGGCAGTGCTGGTCTTGCCGGTGCCTCTCATGCCGCAGAAAAGGTACGCATGGCCGATTCTACCTGTTTTTATTTGATTTTTAAGGGTGGTGACGATGGCGTCCTGGCCCACTATTTCGTTAAAATTCTGAGGCCTGTATTTCCTATAAAGTGCTATGTACGGCATTGTTCTTTCTCCGTTTCAAAAAATCATTCTGGCTTTAAAATAGCCGCCGATATATTCGGCGGCTAAATTTGAGCCGTGCACCCTCCGTCGATCTATCCCTCCGGGCGATGCAATGATAGTTGGCTCCGGCCAGGCTCCCCTGCGGCACATGGAAGTGCTTTCTTACCGCTGCTTCCTCCCGGACCTGACGGGGTTCGAAAGTTTCCATTGCGCAGGACCCAGCCCTCGTCACCACTTGTCAAAGCCGGTCCCCACAGGAATGAGACCTCGGGAGGGAGTTCGACCCCACTGTAGCGGATTGTGGGTACAGGGCACCGCTGCCTCCCCATCTAGCACGGCAAATTTTTTTCAATGGGAATATAAAAATGGCGGAGAGAGAGGGATTCGAACCCTCGATACGGATTTTTGTCCGTATACGCGATTTCCAGTCGCGCGCCTTCGACCAGCTCAGCCATC
>JARRBK010000015.1 GCA_029982615.1 Tepidanaerobacteraceae bacterium
GTATCCCTTTTCCTAGAGGTGAAGATACTTACCGTTAATTTGTTGACCTAAAGGTTTCGGCTAAAGCCGAGGGATTTAACCCCATTATACAGACATTAAGTGTATGGGAAGATACGCATGATCAGTGCCAATATCGGCCACCACCCGCCCTCTGGGAATCATGCTTGCAATCGCCAATAATCTTTTGTTCAATTCAAATTTCATTTTTAACCCCATTCTTTTGGCAAAAAAAGTAGAGGCATAGCCCCATTATTATAAATCACTCAAGGAAATCCTTCAGTTTCTTGCTTCTGCTGGGATGTCGGAGTTTCCTCAATGCTTTAGCTTCGATCTGGCGAATCCTCTCCCTCGTCACGCCGAATACCTGCCCCACTTCTTCAAGGGTGCGGGGCTTGCCGTCATCCAAACCAAAACGCAGCCTCAAAACTTTTTCCTCCCTCGGTGTAAGGGTTTCCAGCACATCCTCCAGCTGTTCTTTCAGCAACAGATAGGCTGCCGCGTCTGCAGGTGCTTGGGCGTCTTCGTCTGGAATAAAATCTCCCAAATGGCTGTCCTCTTCTTCGCCAATAGGCGTTTCCAGGGAAACGGGTTCTTGAGAAATCTTCATTATTTCTCTAACCTTTTCCACTGGCATTTCCATTTCCTCGGCTATCTCCTCTGGAAGAGGCTCACGCCCCAGTTCCTGAAGCAACTGCCGCTGGACCCTGATGAGCTTGTTGATAGTCTCCACCATGTGCACGGGAATTCGTATGGTCCTGGCTTGGTCCGCTATAGCTCTAGTTATGGCCTGCCTTATCCACCATGTAGCATACGTGCTGAATTTATATCCCTTTCGATAATCGAATTTCTCTACGGCTTTCATAAGTCCGAGGTTACCTTCTTGAATAAGGTCAAGAAACAGCATCCCTCTGCCCACATACTTTTTGGCGATGCTTACCACCAGTCTGAGGTTGGCTTCTGCCAATCGCCTTTTGGCCTCTTTGTCTCCTTTTTCTATGCGTTTGGAAAGTTCAATTTCTTCTTCGGCGGAGAGCAATGGCACTTTGCCTATTTCTTTCAAGTACATCCTTACAGGGTCGTCTATGGCAACGCCCTCGGGCACCGATAAATCAATCTCTTCTTCGGGGATATCCTCCAGCGTCACTTCTGCGGGCACATCTTCAGTATCGTTGATTATTTCTATGCCCATTTCCTCCAATGACTCATATATTTTGTCGATCTGTTCGGCATCAAGATCTTCCACATCTTCCAGAGCATCCATGATCTCTTTGTAAGACAGCATGCCGTTTTTCTTGCCCTTTTCAATCAGGTCCTTTATTATTTTCATTTTGTCGTCTCGAGATTTCTTTACATTCTCTTTACCCGCTTTTGCCATTATACTCCCCCCTTTTCTGCATTACGAGTGGCTTTTAATTCATTCATCTGTGATTTTAATTTTTGATACGTATTCAAAAGTATTGTAGTCTCCTCTCTTTCTCCAACGGCCTCAGCCTTTTGTATTTGCGCCCTTACCTGGTTTATGGCATGTTTCAGATAATTTTCCTTAATTTTTTCAATAAGGGAATCTATCATTCCTTCCCCCTGAAAATCCAAATTTGCCATGAGTATGCCCGACAGTTCTGAAGAAGTGTCTTGATCCAGATGGTCGAACACCTCATTTGCTTTAACATCCTTTTTTGAACGTATCATTTCAAATAGCAAATCGGCTATTTTTCGCGTCTTTTCATTCAGAAAATTTGAGGGAACCAAGTTTTCTACCACTTTTTGCCTGGCTTCCTCATTTTCTATTAAAAGTTTTATTATCATCCTTTCGGCTTTATAAGCCCCTGTTACGGGTAATATTTTGCTAAATTCTTTATTATTATCCCTTCTTGGGCTTTTTTTATACTTTAATCCATTGTCTGGAAAACGATTCTTTTTTATTTCATCCTTCAGCGCCTTTACCGGAATATTTAATTCTGATGCAACTTTTTGGATATATACTTCCCTTTCAACTTCATTTCCTATTTCGGATAATATTTTAAGCGCCATTTTTATATATTTTATTTTGCCTGCAGGTGCTGCGATGTCTACACCCTTTTTTGCCAGATAAAGTTTATAATCTATGTGATAAAGTGCTTCTGAAAGTTGTTGTCTCAAAGCTTCCGCGCCTTTTTTGCGTATAAATTCGTCGGGATCTTTTGCTTCCGGCAGCCTTAGGACTTTTACGTTCAGACCTTCTTTCGCCAGGATTTCCATACCTCTCAGGGTTGCTGCCTGTCCCGCCGAATCAGTATCGTAAGCCAAGATCACGCTGCCGGTGTAATTTTTCAAAAGTTTTGCCTGCATCCTCGTGAGAGCAGTGCCTAAAGACGCTACAGTCTGCGTGAATCCACTTTGATGCAGGGATATACAATCCATATAGCCTTCCACCACTATAATTTCCATCTCGGGGTTCTTTTTTATAGCTGAAATGGCATACAGGTTTTCTCCTTTGGAAAAAACGGGGCTTTCGGGAGAATTCAAATATTTCGGCTCCCCAGGCCCAATTATTCGGCCGCCAAAACCAATCACGTTTTTTGTAGCGTCTTCGATGGGAAACATAATTCTATCCCTGAATCTGTCATAAAAGCCTTTTCCGTTTTTTTTTGCTATAGCCAGCCCAATTTTTACCAGCGTTTCTAAATCCACACCCATAGAGCGAAAATGCCTGATTAAACCATCCCACAATGGAGGGGCATATCCCAACCGAAACCGCTCCACGGTTTCAAGTGTTATCCCTCTTTTTTTTAAATACTCCAGGCCTCTTATGCCTTCTTTTGTATTGAGCAAAATGTTGTGATAATAATCTTGCGCCATTTTATTTAAACGAAGCTGCTCGCGTTTTTGCCGGAAAGCCTGGCTTACATTTTTGTCGTATTCACTCGAAGGCAGAGTAATGTTGAGCCTATCCGCCAAAAGCCTCACAGCCTCGGGAAATTTGAGATTTTCTTTTTTCATAAGAAATGTAAATACGTTCCCTCCAGCGCCGCATCCAAAGCAGTAAAACAGCTGCTTTTCAGGGCTTACATAAAACGATGGGGTCTTTTCAGAATGAAAGGGGCATAACCCAACATAGCTATCGCCGCGCTTTTGTAAAGAAACGTATTGGGAAATTATTTCTACTATGTCCGTGCTCGAACGTATTTCGCTTATAATATCTTCAGAATAAAACCCCATTTGCGACCACCGGCTTTAAAAAAAAATACCCCATGTCAAAGATGAGGAGTATGAATTTCCTGCTGCATTAAGAATATAGCGTGCATAAAACAATTTGTCGAATGAAATCTCCTCCCATCTTCTTTTTATAATGCAATAGGAAAGCAATAATATTCCTTAAATATAGGGCTTTCCGTAATGCATTTCAAAAAAGCTACTGCTGTTTAATTGTTTATTAATAAATAAAAGCTTTTTTACATACACAATATTCTACGTTAATGTGTATTATTCCTTCTTTTTCATATAAAATTTTTTATTATCTAACTCAGAGGCCATGATGACGGCATGAAAAATTCGCTGAATTTGGATAGGGCAAAGCTGTCGGTCATGCCTGCTATATAATCACCAACTCCTCTTTCAGCTCCTTCCCTTTCTGATATTGCGTTAAATTCTTCAGGCATTTTCTCGGGATGTTCCATAAAGAATTCAAAAAGGAGTTTTAACATCAACTTGGCTTTGCTTTCCTGGGCCTTTGCACTGGAGCCCACATATACTTTGTCAAACATAAATTGTCTTAAAGCGATGGTAGCTTCTTTTATTTTTTCACTCATCGTTACAATAGGTTTATCCAGACTTTCATTGATAACATCTTTTATCATGGTGTCAATTCTGCTATTGTGCCTTTCTCCCAGGATTCTCATCAAGTCCTCCGGCAAATCGTCAGGCCTTAGCACGCCGGCCCTTAGAGCGTCATCTATATCATGGTTTATATAGGCTATCCAGTCAGAAATTTTTACTACCTGGGCTTCCAGCGTATGGGGAGTCCCTCTGCTGGTATGATTGATTATGCCGTCTCTTACTTCCCACGTTAAGTTCAGACCCTTTTGGCCTTCCAGTATATCCACCACCCGTAAGCTCTGTTCCTCATGGCGAAAACCGGATTTCATAAGCCGGTTCAGCACTTCCTCCCCTGTGTGGCCGAAAGGCGTATGACCCAGGTCGTGCCCCAAAGCTATGGCTTCCGTAAGGTCTTCATTCAGCCGCAGGGCCCTGGCGATGGTCCTTGCAATTTGTGCCACTTCCAGGGTATGTGTAAGGCGGGTCCTGTAATGATCACCCTCGGGAGAAATGAATACTTGGGTTTTGTGTTTCAACCGCCTGAAAGCTTTGGAATGAAGTATCCTGTCCCGGTCTCTTTGAAACTCCGTGCGCACGCTGCACTTTTCCTCAGGGATTTTCCTGCCCCTGCTTCGGCTGCTCAGAGCAGCGTAAGGGGAAAGAATTTCTTCCTCAAGTTTTTCGGTGCGCTCTCTGAAATTCATACACGTCCCTCCGCCAAAAGTACCTTTTTTATTATTCTATACAATTTTCATTTTTCCTCTTTTTAATTTGCACAAATTAAAAAAAGGGGACATCGCCCCTTTTTTTGCTTTTTATTTGCCTATTTCCTGTTTTTTAACTGGGCCTGAGCTGCTGCAAGCCTTGCCACAGGAACCCTGAAGGGAGAACAGCTCACATAGTCCAGCCCTATGTCATGGCAAAATTCTACGGAACTTGGCTCTCCTCCGTGTTCGCCGCATATGCCTATCATCAAGTCGGCATTTGCTTGGCGGCCAAATTTTACCGCCATCTCCATGAGCACTCCCACGCCGTTTCTGTCAAGTACGATAAACGGATCGTCGATTAATATCTTTTCATTTATATAGTGAGGCATGAATTTGGCTTCGGCATCGTCGCGGCTGAACCCGAAAGTGGTCTGAGTAAGGTCGTTGGTGCCGAAAGAGAAGAAATCCGCATGTTTTGCGATTTCTCCAGCGGTGACACATGCCCTAGGAATTTCTATCATGGTCCCGATCTTGTAATCGAGTTTTATTCCTTCCTGCTCTAGCACTTCAGCGGCTGTTTTTTCTACTAAATCTCGCATGAGTTTGAGTTCATTTTCATGGCCCACCAGAGGAATCTCAACTTCGGGCTCCACTTTCAATCCGCGCTTTGTAAGCTTGCATGCGGCTTTAAATATTGCTCTCACCTGCATGGCATAGATTTCTGGATAAAGTATACCCAGACGGCAACCGCGGAGACCCAGCATGGGGTTGAATTCGTGCAGCGAACGGACTTTTTTGAGCATGTTCTGTTTTTTCTCCAGTTCTTCCGTGTTACCGGCTGCTTTGAGTTCAGCTATTTCGGTGATGAGTTCCTCCGCATTGGGCAAAAATTCATGTAAAGGCGGATCCAGCAAGCGTATGGTGACCGGCAGCCCTTCCATAGCCTCCAGTATGCCTTCGAAGTCTTCCTGCTGGAATGGAAGCAGTTTTGCCAGAGCCTTCTCTCTTTCTTCCTTGGTGTCAGACATTATCATTTCCTGTACTACAGGTAAACGATCCACTGCCATAAACATGTGCTCTGTCCTGCACAATCCAATGCCTTCAGCCCCAAACTCCCGCGCCACTCTGGCATCGTTAGGCGTATCGGCATTGGCTCTTACGGACAGCTTTCTCACTTCATCAGCCCATCCCAAAAGCTCTTTGAATTCATCCGACAAAATCGGATCTATCATTGGGACATCGCCCAACATCACCTGGCCCGTTGCGCCATCTATGGAGATTATATCGCCTTTTTTAACTGTGATGTCGCCGACTTGGAACTCCTCTTTTTCAATATCTATCTTTATAGCATCACACCCGCATACGGCTGGCTTTCCCATACCCCGGGCCACAACTGCTGCGTGGCTGGTCATGCCGCCTCGGCTAGTGAGCACGCCCTGTGCCATGACTATGCCGTGGATGTCGTCGGGAGTGGTTTCGGTCCTCACAAGAATTACTTTTTGCCCTTGATTTCCCAGCTCCTCGGCTTCATCGGGGTCAAATACCACTTGACCTGAACCCGCTCCTGGAGAAGCCGGAAGCCCTTTGGCTATAACATCCACCTTGGCGGAGGGATCGATCCTACGGTGCAGCAGCGATACCACCTGCTCTGGCGATACGCGAAGTAGCGCTTCTTCTTTTGTAATAAGGCCTTCCTTCACCATGTCCACTGCTACCTTTACGGCAGCCTGAGCAGTCCTTTTGCCATTTCTGGTCTGAAGCATATAAAGCTTGCCGTTTTCTATGGTGAACTCTATGTCCTGCATGTCTCTATAATGTTTTTCCAGAAGTTCGCAAACCTGCGTAAACTGCTTAAAGACATCGGGCATAACGCTTTCTAATTCGAATATGTTCTTTGGAGTCCTGATGCCCGCCACCACATCTTCGCCCTGAGCGTTCAAGAGAAATTCTCCGTAAACTTTCTTTTCTCCAGTGGATGGGTTTCGCGTAAAGGCCACGCCTGTGCCGGAATCGTCTCCTTTGTTGCCAAACACCATGGTCTGCACATTCACTGCTGTGCCGAGAGTGTCTGGAATCTTGTTAATCTTTCTGTATACCTTTGCCCTCTGGTTGTTCCAGGATTTAAACACAGCTTCCACTGCCATCAAAAGCTGCTGTTTGGGATCCTGCGGGAAATCTCGGCCGGTTTCTTCCTTCACCAGCTCTTTGTAAAGCTTAATGACTTCCTGCCAGTCTTCTGCACCAAGTTCGGTATCCAGGGTTACGTTTTTCTTTGCCTTAACCGAGTCGATTTTTGACTCAAATTTTTCATGCTCTATTCCAAGGACCACATTCCCAAACATCTGAATAAACCTTCTGTAACTGTCATAAGCAAACCGCTCATTAGCAGTGACGCTGGCCAGTCCTTTTACGCTTTCATCGTTTAAGCCGAGGTTTAATATGGTATCCATCATACCGGGCATGGAAATGGCAGCACCGGATCTGACCGACACCAGAAGGGGGTTGTGCGGATCGCCAAGCTTCTTCCCGTTTTCTTTTTCAAGTTCTTCCAGCGCGTCAAAAATCTGTGCCAGGATTTCATCCGAAATCTTTTCGCCCTCTTCGTAATAATTCAGGCAAGCTTCTGTTGTCACCGTAAATCCCATGGGCACCGGCAGGCCGATGTTTACCATCTCAGCCAGGTTTGCCCCCTTGCCTCCAAGCAGGCTTCTCATATCCGCTTTACCTTCTTTAAAATTGTAAACATATTTTTTTGTCATATTACAACTCCCCTTTCCTAATAATTTCAAGAATTCTTGAGGCTATTTCCTCCACCGCTTTATTTGAAACATCAATTCTTGGGCAGCCAATTTTTTTCATTATATTTTCTGCATACTCCAGCTCTTTATGTATGCGCTCAGAGCTCGCGTAGCTAGCGTCAGAACTCAATCCTAGGGCTCTGAGCCTTTCCCGGCGGATTTCATGGAGCTTTTCAGGAGTGATAGTGAGGCCGATGATAGAACGGGGCGGCAACTTGAACAGTTCATCGGGAGGTGTCACCTCCGGCACCAGGGGCAGATTGGCCACTTTCAACCGCTTGTGGGCGAGATAAAGGGCCAGAGGGGTTTTTGATGTCCTGGATACACCTATCAACACCACATCGGCTCTGGACAGGCCTCTGGGGTCTTTGCCGTCATCACACTGCACGGCAAATTCGATGGCTTCCATCTTTCTAAAATATTCCTCATCAATTCTGTGCACCAGGCCGGGTTCCAGCCTGGGCGCAAGGTCTGTTATCTTGGAAAGGACGTCCATCATTGGCCCCATTAAATCCACTATATAGATATTATTTTCTTTAGCAAGCTCCATAAGCCTCTGCCGGACCTCGGGCAGGATTATCGTACACACTATGGCGCAGTTGGGCACTTCTCGGGCCTCTTCAATAACTTCCCTTACATATTTCTCATCGGTTACATAGGGGACTCTCCTGATTTCCACGTGGCCTGAATTGAATTGAATCATAGCAGCCCGGGTGACAAGCTCGGCAGTCTCACCTATTGAATCGGAAACCGCAAAAACTACTGGAGCACTATCTTTTTCTGTTATCGCAGATCCCTCCCTTTCCTATATCTTTCCCAATTCCACAAATAATTTTGTTATAGTGGTTTTTGTGACTTTTCCAACCAATTTATATTTAATCCTATCTCCCTGCTTTTCTACCTTCACCACCGGAAGGGCGTCCACCTGGTGGTCTACTATCTTTTGGGCTGCATCATAAGCGCTTTCTTCTGGTGTTACAGTAATAAGGTTCGGCATCCTGGTCATAATAACGCCCACCGGTATATTGCGAATATCTGCATTGCCTATGGCTATTTTTAGCAGATCCTTCCGGGAAACAAGGCCCACCAGGCTACCATCGTCTTGTACCACAAATAATGTACCAACATCTTCCAGAAATAATGTCACAATAGCATCGTAAACCGACGACTCTTCTTTTACTACTACAGGTACAGCTTTTATTTCGTCCACTTTTATTTTGTTTATTTTTTCCGAAACTATATTTCCTGCAGTTTTGCCTGAAAAAAAATACCCCACCCTCGGCCGTGCATCCAGAATTCCCGATATGGTCAAAATAGAAAGGTCCGGTCTCAATGCGGCTCTGGTCAAATGCAGTTTTTCAGCTATCTGCTCGCTGGTTATAGGTTCGTTTCGCTTCACTATTTCAACTATTTTTGCCTGTCTGGGCGTTAATTCTATCGGCCCTCACTCCTTTCCCTGCTGCCACATTTTAAGTGTACGCAAAAAATCTACTACATAAATATATATACTCCATTTAACAAAAAGTTCCTCTTTTTTAGAAAAATTTCCTTGCAAAGTACGGGGTTATGGATGCTTCAATGACAGCTGCGACGAAGAGCACAGGTACAAGGATGCCCAGTGCCAGCACGCTTTCTTTTAAGTTTTTTTTGAGAAGTTCCAGCCTGCTGGATTTGCCGGGGAAAACCAGTTCTGCCCCCGTTTTAAGGCCAAAAGCCGCTGCCAGTATTACTGCCGGAAGTTCCAATATGCCATGAGGAAGCATCGCAGCCAGGAAAAAAGCCAGAGACCTTCCCTGATGAAAGTTCAAGGCATAAACTATCCCCACCGCAAAACCATTGAAAAGGATTCCCAAAATAGGGGCAAGGCCCAGTAATATGCCACCAAACATCATAAAAAGCAGAGCTTTTATATTGTTTCGAAAAATCATCCCGATTATATATAATTTGTTTTCCCTGCCAATGGCCCTGCTTATTTTCAGGATGTTGCCGAGAAGCTTCTCCATGTTTCTGACAACCATTTCGGGATTAAATAAGAATGCAAAATACCCCAAAATCGCACCGAAAACAAACAGAAATACCAGAAAAGCTATATATTTATTTTTTCCTTTAAATGAATCCAAAATTGCTTCCATTCAGTCACCTCCTGTGGGACCGGCCGATGCTTTAAGGCCATTAATGTCATTTATAAATCCCATAGTCTTTAGCTTTTTATCCAGATGGTGAAGCATAAAAGGCTGGGAGGTGTTTTTTAACTGCCGCTTTATTTCTTCCCGCAAATCCATGTGGATTAATTCTCTGTAAGGTTTTTTTATAAAATCTCTCATAACCTTTACAGTCTCGTAGTCTATATCCACTGCCCTAACATCATGTTTGAGGCAGCGAAAACATATTACACCTCCCAGGTTGCTGCTGAATCTTATTTTCTCAGATAACTTATTGCCACAGTTTACGCAACGGAAAACCTCGGGAGTAAAACCCTGTATAGCCATAAGCTTGACCTCATATATGCGGCTCAAAACTTCCAGGTCATTCCATTCCTGTAGAAAATACAATGTTTTTAGAAAGAAGTTGAAGAGAGAATAGTTCTTATCCTCTTCCGGCGTAGACGCCCTCAGCATTTCCGCAAAATATAGACCATAAGCCATACGCTCCAAGTTTGATCTTATTTTGTGGAAAGATTCCTTAACTTCACACTGGCTTATGCTGTCAAGTGTCTTGCTTTCCACGATAAGAAAATTGCTGAAGGTGAAAAGCTGGGTTCCTCCCAGCAAGCGATTATTCAATCGGCGCACGCCTCTTGCCACCGCATGTATTTTTCCTTTTTCAGGGGAAAAAAGCGTCAATATCCTATCTGCTTCACCTATATTCCGGTGCCCCAAAACTACGGCATCGGTCCTGTAAAGGCTCATTTGTATTCTCTCCATCTCGCAAAATATTTTTATCGTTCTATGGTAAACTTTCCCCATTGAGGCAGCACCTGAATCCAGGTATTCCCAGGATTTATTTCGAGTTCAGTGCCATCATCTAAGGTGTATATCGTCCTTGCGCTTCTTTTGCTCTTTTCCCATTTGATTTTCTCACAGTATCCGTCACTTATGTAATACGCATCGCCGAAACCTGTAGTTTTTATCTCCAGCCGCCCTTCTTTGTCTATAACTTTTGTATCATTGAACTGGATAATGATATTTTTTACAAAGATGGGCTTACCGGTAATTCTATCAACATGAGGTTTGCCGTTTATGAAACGTTCATATTCCTTTTTACCGGAATCGTATGTATAACTTACGCTATAATTGTTAAAATATGTTAGTTTAAATCGTTCTACTGCCTCGCCCTCGGGAGGTGCGTCTTCTGTATTAAATTTCCACACATTCAACTCCATCGGCTTCAGATACCCCCGCTTCTCGGAGGCCTTGAGCATTTTTTCAGTGCTGCTGTATGCATTGTGGGGCGCGCTGCGGGAGGTATCCCTCCAGAAAGTAGTGCTGTCATATATGCCGTCGATATCATCGATTTTTAATTTCTTAATATCCGAATAACCCTGCGGGCTTGCACCGTAATGTACATATATGCTGCCGTATTCCATGGCATAATCTATAAAATATGGCCGGGCACTCCTTATGGGGCCCACTTCATCTGCATTAGTACCTGCAAAAATTGCCAGGAACCTGGTTATCCCACCTTCCGCCAGGATTTCATATACCACCCCTGCTTTGTCTAATCCTGACTGGGGCCTGGCGTGGTATTCATTTTCTATCATAACTGCCAGAGGTCTTTGATTTACATATTTTTCATCCATATCCCGTAACCCGGTCAAGGGGTTAAGGGCTTTTTGGGTCTCTTGCATCCCCGGGGGAGCTTCTTCGGTCGTTTTCCCCACAGTCCCTTTATCAGCAGAATTTTGAGCTGGTAAAGTGGTATGCGTTTTGCTGCATCCTGTCTGCAAAAATAATACAAAAACAACTGCTAAAAAAATGCATCGTTTTTTTAACATTCTATATCCTCCCGCCTCGTTTCGTCAAAAATTCCGGCATATCACAAATTTATCACTGTCAATTTTACACAAGATTAAGGAAAATTTTCAACAACCTGCGGCCAAAGATAACGTAACCTACTGCCAATGCATTTAAAGTTGCTATAAGCACTGCGCCAGCAGCCACATTTTTTGCAATTTCTGCGAGAGGATGGTATTGTTCTGTTACCATATCTATGGTGGTTTCTATGGCAGTATTTATCATTTCAGTTATTATTACCATGGCTATGGTAAAAATGACCAGCAGGAGTTCAAAAGCGCTCAAATCGAAAAAGCAGCCCACAGCCAGAACAAGGAATGCCATGAAGAAATGTATTCTGACATTTCTCTGGGTATTGAAAGAATATATTATACCCGCCATTGCATAGCGGAAGCTCTCCATCAGAGTCCTCGATTTTTTCATTATGATTTATATTGCCTCTCTTTTCAAATTAAACGCTTTCAAAATTTCTTCTTCCTTCTGGCGCATTATTTTTTTATTGTGCTCGTCCTCGTGATCATACCCCAGAAGGTGCAGCAGCCCGTGAACCGCCAAATATCCCAGTTCTCTCCTGAAGGAATGCCCGAAATCCTCGGCTTGCTCCCATGCCCTTTCCACTGAAATCACTATATCTCCCAAAAGTCTTTCAGTTGCCGGTTCCTCCTTCATACCCCCATAGCCGGGGACGCTTTCTCTCATCGCAAAAGAAAGCACATCGGTAGGCGAGTCCTTAGCCCTGTACTGGCGGTTCAACTCACTGATGTATGCATCATCCACCAAAACAACGCTTACTTCAGCATCTTCAGGGGCTTTTTCTTTAGCCAGGGCAAATTTTAAAATATCTTCAAGCAATTGCTCAATATCCGGCTCAACGTTAAGTTTTTCCTGCAGGTTGCCTATAATTATCTCAGGCATTTTTTGCTTGTTTCCCCTCCAATTCTTTCAATCTATCGGGATATTCTATGCGCGTATGAAATATTCCGGCAAGAACCCTGGAAAACGCTGCTGCGATTTTGTCAAGTTCTTTTAAAGTCAGATCGCTTTCATCCAGCTGCCCGTCGGCAAGTTTTTCCTTTATAATCTGCCGGATAAGGCCTTCTATTTTCCCCGGCGTCGGGCTCGACATGGACCTTACTGCTGCTTCTGCAGAATCTGCCAGCATAACTATAGCGACTTCCCTTGTCTGAGGCTTGGGGCCTTCGTAGCGGAAGCCGTCCTCATCGGGCTTTCTGTCTCCGGAAGCAGCTTTGTTGTAAAAGTATGAAAGCAAAGTAGTGCCATGGTGTTGGGAAATAAAGTCCTTTATCACTTCTGGAAGCCGATATTCCTTCGCAATCTCTATACCGTCTTTTACATGGGAAGTAATGATAAGGGCGCTCAGCGTCGGGTTCAGTTTATCGTGAGGATTATCGGATGTCAGTTGGTTTTCTATGAAAAAGTATGGCCTCTTGAGTTTCCCGATATCATGATAATTGGCGCCAACCCTGGCCAGAAGCGGATCGGCTCCAACGGCTTCCGCTGCAGCCTCAGCAAGATTCCCCACTATTATGGAGTGGTGATAAGTCCCAGGAGCATCTATCATCAGTTTTTTCAAAAGGGGCTGGTTTGGGTTTGACAGTTCCAGCAGTTTCATAGATGTTGTTATGTCAAAGGCACTCTCCAGGAAAGGAAGGGTGCCTATGGTCAGCACCGAAGAAAAAAGGCCGCTCACAATACCCCAGCTGCTCTGTTTTATTGCCATCCATAAAGGATCGTTGTTTAAAAGTTCCATGCCCATGATGAGGACAAAATCCACAATACCTATGATGCCTCCTGCTTTTGTGAGGTCAACCCTCTGTGACAACCGGACCGTACAAAAAACCCCCACTACTGCGCCCAGAAAAGCCACCGTAGACACAACAAAATCATTGCCCATTACCACGCCCACGGCTATACTCATGATAAAGCTTGATACGAGGGCTATGGATGGGTTAATTAAAATAGATATGAGCATACTTCCGGCAGCCAAGGGTATAAGGTAATTTGAGATGGTTTTTACAGCTATTGAAATGATAAGATTGGATAATATAATAAGTGCCAAGAGGCTTAACAAAAGTTCGTTTCCAAACAATTTTTTATGAAAAAAATATATGGCGAATACCAGAATCCCTTCCAGCAATGCCGCCAAAAATATAGTTCCTGCCAGAAGGTTCAAATTAGAGCCCTTGTCTTGAGCCAGAAGACCAAGCTCTTTTAAAAGTTCTATCTGTTCGGCAGTTACGGTGGTGCCTTTTTCGATCAATATCTGATTTTTGGCAATTTTTACCGGCTCTACGGAATCCATGGCTTCCTGCTGTTCTTTCTCTGTGGCTTCTCTGTCATAAACCATATTAGGCTTGATTACAGAAAAAGCTATGTCTTCCCCCATGTTTTTTAATTCCTGGGAAAGTTTTACGTTTTTAAACTCCTCTATGATATACGTCTTGGCTCTGTCTATGGAATCTTCCTTAACACCACTTTCCATGACCTTTTCAAGGATGGCTTTTGTAATGGTTTCCACTTCCATCAGGCTCGAGTTATCCGCTTTAATGGCCTGTAAATACGTTTCTTCAGCAAGATTTTTATTTACTATGTGTTTTAAGGCATCTATTTTACCCTGTTCGTCCAGATAATCCTTCGACCTTACCTGTTTTATGCCGGCAAATATCTGTGTTATTTCATTTTTAGCTTCCTGGGTGATGCTGTGGTCCAATATATATTTTTTGGATACCGAATCGGCTGCTGCTTGACGAAGTTTTCGAGTGGCCACTGTGTTGATGGCATCTTTACGCGCCCTGATGTCCTCTTGAGCCACATCCCCAACTTTTATATCGTATCTTTGAGGCAGTATGCTAATGTATATAAGGGTGGCCAACGCTATAAAAAAGAATAATCCCAGAGCTGTTTTTCTTATATCTTTATTGTGGAACAGCTCCATATGAATTCGTTTTGGGCGCAAATTACTGCCTACTGCCACAAAATCACTCCCCACTATGATGGCGTTTTTCCTCAAATTTTTCGTAAGCCTTTATAATTCTCTGTACCACTTCATGGCGCACGACATCCCTGTCATCCAGGTATATAAATTCGATGCCCTTTATGCCTGCCAGCACCTCTTTTACTTCTTCCAGGCCTGAAAAAACGCCTTTAGGCAAATCCACTTGAGTGATGTCTCCGGTAACTACCGCCCTTGAACCGAATCCCAGCCTGGTAAGAAACATTTTCATCTGCTCGGATGTGGTATTCTGCGCCTCGTCCAGGATGATAAAAGAATCATCAAGAGTCCTGCCTCTCATATACGCCAGGGGAGCTACTTCTATCAAACCTTTTTCCATAAGGCGCCGGAACGCCTCCACCCCAAGAATATCGTACAGAGCATCATAAAGCGGTCGAAGGTAAGGATCTACCTTTTCTTGTAAATCACCCGGCAAAAATCCTAGCTTTTCTCCTGCCTCCACCGCTGGCCTTGTCAGAATAATTCTGCTTACCTCTTTTTCCTTAAAAGCCGTCACAGCCATAGCCATGGCAAGATAAGTTTTCCCGGTGCCTGCAGGGCCTATCCCAAAAACTATATCGTTATTTTTAATGGCTTGGACATACAGCTTTTGACCAATGGTCTTTGGTTTTATGGGCTTTCCCCGGTGAGTAAAGCAGATAATATCGTTGTAAAGGTCGGTAATTTTCTCGTCTTTGCCTTCTCTGACAAGGCCTGCAAAATATTTCACTTCCGATGGAGTCAATTGATTCCCTCCTCTTATCACTTCCAGCAGGCGCATGAAAAGTTTGCGGACTGATTCCACATTATCAGCGTCACCCAGAATAGTTATATCGCCATCCCGGGTCAGCACTCTCACTTTAAACGCATCTTCTATAAATTTTATGTTCTCGTCCCTGTTTCCAAACAGAAATGCAAGGCTGGTTATATCATTTACAGTTACTCTCGATTCTGCCAGGTTCTTCCCCAAAATTTCTCCTCCTCAATAAATCATTTGCTCCTTTCCTATATCCTCAATTACTTCCAGAGTCAGGGTCCCAATCACGTTTTTTTCATCAGAATCTAGCGCAAAATCCATCTTTTTTCTGGTTATTTTAATATCTTCCGGAAGGCTTTTCAACTGCTCTAACAGCTGTTTCTCTGCTTCCTGCGCTGCTTTATCCACTCCTATAAACTTCTTTTTTAACTGCACTTCCCGGTAATATATAACGCTAAATCTCACATCGCCTATGCTCTCAGGCAGCAGCCTGGCCTGAGCAGATGTTTCCGTTTCATAAAGGGCAAACGGCACGCTTCCTAATTGAAAACTCCATGTGCTTTTCCCCAGCTGAAGCCTGTATGCCTTCTTAACCCGCCCTGTAGGTAGCTTTTCCTCCATCACCAAAGGTACGCTCACAGCCTTTTGATACCATGTCTTGGCTTTTACAATGCCCCTGGCATGAACCAGCAAAACATCGGATGCATCTTGCTGCCCCAACTCTGACTTTTGATCAGATTTTGTCACTATCCTGCCGGTTATCAAAACATCCCCTGCACATACAGTATCGCCTGGTTTAACCAGTGCTTCCCCTTTAAAAGGTATTATTTCTTCAATTATACCATCCTTCGAAGCTATTATATCACAAGGTGAATTTTCTTCAAGTTCCGGCGGTAATTTCTTTTTCACCAGCTCTACCACAAGTTTTGAACCCTTTATTTTAATTTCTCCCCATGCAATTTCCTTGTGCTGCTGGAGGATTTTATCCATATACTGCTTTTTATCCAGGCCGTACTTGAACGTCCCCTCTTTAAGCCCCCACCGCCTCAAGTCATCCTCCACAGCTTTTTTTATTTCAGGGTCCTGGGATACGACATCTATGCTCCAAATGAATGAAGACAGAAAATATATTGAGGCTATGAATAACAAGGCCCCCGCTACTAAAGCTCTTCTCCTTCGCAACATGTTTATCATAAAAAAGATGCCTTTTCTGCGGAGGATAGACAGATGACACCCCGTCTTCCTGGCGAGGCGGCTCAATTTGAAAAAGCAGCGGGCGTCTACTCCAGCAGTTAATGTTTTATCGTCAATGCGCTTAATATCCCACAGATATATGCCTTTTAAAGCAGCTTGGTTTAATAACCTTTCTGCATTCTCTCCAGTTATTTTTATAATAGCATATCCCCTAAAATAATTCCACAACTTAATTATCAGCAATGCCGACCCCCCAGGGAGTTAATATTCAAATTCTATGGACTTGATGCGGCCTTCTATGATCACTTCGTCAGCCAAAAGGGATTTTATCAAAAGGCCTTCGCCTTTAATAATTAAAGTTCCTTCACCCGCATTCAAGCGAACTATGTCAGATGTGTATTCCACTATTCCTCTATGGTTTTCGATAAGCGCTGAAATACCGGCGGTTATCACAATTCTCGGGAGATTCAGTACAATGTCGCCGGGCAGGTCCAGCGCATCGGAAATTCGTTTTTTAATTTCGCCTGCCATTTTTAATCCCTTCTTAAATTCAATATGGCCCTTTAAAAAATTTATTCTTTTTATGCGGGATTAATTACAAAAAAAAACCGCTTACGCGGTCTTGTTCCCATATTTTTGGCTGCTGTTTTCATTTTCCAATGCTGATTAATTTTTATTGAAGAAGCTTTTTTACGAGGGCATTCACCGCTCTACCATCGGCCCTGCCCCTGATTTTCGGCATGATGGCGCTCATGACTCTGCCCATATCCTTTGCGCTTTTTGCTCCGACTTCAATTATTGTCTGACGTACTAATTTTTCCAATTCATCATCGCTTAACTGCTGAGGGAGGTAACTCATCAATATTTCTATTTCTTGTCCAAGCTTTTGAGCCTGTTCGATCCTGCCGAGCCGTTCAAACTCATCCCTGTCGTCTTTTAGTTTCTTTACTTCCCGGGATAATACTTCTATGACCTCTCCATCATTCAGTTCATGAAGTCTTTCCTTTTCGGCGTAAAGAATAGCAGACCTGGCCATCCTTATTACTGACAACCTGTCCTTATCGCCTTCTTTTAAGGCGGCCTTCATATCCCGATTCAACATATCTTTAATAGACATGTCATCTCTCCTCAATACTTACGAAATTTTCTTCTTCTGGCCGCTTCGGATTTTTTCTTTCTTCTAACGCTTGGCTTTTCATAATGTTCGCGTTTTCTGACTTCAGAAAGCACTCCTGCCTTTTGGCACTGACGCTTGAATCTCCGAAGTGCATTGTCCAAAGATTCGTTTTCCCCCACTCTTACTTCTGCCATCTAACTCCCTCCCTCCGCTGCTCTTTTGCTAGAACATTCCTTATTATAAGGCTTTAAAAAGTTTGCGTCAATATCAGCCCGGAGGCCATGTCATGAATCTGCCTCCCAGAAGATGAAAATGCAGGTGGCCTACTGTTTGGCCTCCATCATTTCCTGTATTGACTACCAGCCTAAACCCCTTACTATCTATATTATTTTGCCTGGCGAGATTTTGTGCTGTTCTAATTATCTTGTTTATTATTTCTCCGTTTTCTTCATTTATTTCCATTATGGAACCCAGATGCTTTTTTGGAACTATCAGGAGATGGATGGGAGCCTGAGGATTAATGTCTCTAAAGGCCATTACATCATCATCCTCGAAAACGATATTTGCAGCCATTTCATGCCCGGCAATCTTGCAAAATATGCAGTCCATTTATTTCCACCTCCTTGTAATGGAGTATTTAGAATATTTTTCTTAAGATTTATTCCACATCGAAGTCAATATTTCCTGCTGACAGCAAAATTTTTTTATCCGCAAATCAGCAAAGAATTTCTCCGATGAGGTGGTCTGAAGCATTTTCCCTTAAAATCACCGGCAAAAGCTTATTATGAATGTTTTTCCTGGCTGATGCCTCCACTTTCATATAATTCCCTGTCAGGCCTTCATATGTGCCCATATCTGTCTCTTGTTCAAACAATACCTCCACTGTTTGTCCCAAAAATTTCTGCCGGAAATCTTTCTCCAAATCTTGGCTGAGATTTATAAGCCTGCGGCTCCTTTCTTCTTTTATGCTTTTTTTGACTGGCTTTGGCATTTTGGCAGCGGGAGTACCCTCCATGGGTGAAAAGGGGAAAACGTGAAGCCGATAAAAGCCTGTGTCCCTTATGAAATCAAAGGTTTTCTCAAATTCTTCCTGCGTTTCCCCAGGAAAGCCCACTATAACATCAGTGGTTACGGAAACATCAGGCATTTTTTCCCTTATGCATTCCACCCTTTCCCTGAACTGGGCAGCAGTATATCGGCGGTTCATGCGCTTCAGAACGCTGTCGCATCCACTTTGAAGCGGTATGTGAAAGTGGTGGCAGAATTTTTCCATTAAAGCGAGCTCTTCCACAAACTCTTCAGTGAGTTCAAGGGCTTCGATGGAGCTCAACCTTATTCTTTTTATGCCATCAATTTGGGAAATCCGTCGTATCACTTCTAATAAATGAATGCCTTTTCCCCCCAAGTCATGGCCGTACAATCCCAGATGTATCCCAGTAAGCACTACTTCTTTGAATCCTTCGGCGGCAAGTTCCTGTGCTTCTTTAATAATGCTTTCCATAGGTCTGCTCCTGACAGGCCCCCTCGCATAGGGAATGATGCAGTATGAACAAAACATATTGCACCCTTCCTGTATTTTAAGAAAGGCTCTAGTCTTTTGCCTTAAACCTTTAAAGGCTATTTCTTCAAAAGTCCTCTCCCCCATAATGTCCTGCACTCGGACGATTTGTTCCTGCCTCTTAACTGCATCCTCCACAAGGTCCACTATGTGTCTGCGGTCCTTTGTTCCAATAACCACATCCACGCCCGGGATTTGAGAAATCTCTTCGGACCTGAGCTGGGCATAGCAGCCCACTACAGCCACCTTCGCATACGGGTTTATCCGGGAGGCTTTTCTAATCATCTGTCTTGATTTACGGGCGCTTTCATTGGTCACGCTGCATGTATTAATTACATAAACGTCCGCTGCGGTTTCAAAATCCACCACGTCGTATCCGCGCTCTTTGAAAAGTTCAGCCATGGCATCGGATTCATACTGATTTACTTTGCAGCCAAGGGTATAAAAAGCTACTTTAGGCATCTTTACCTCCCATCCCCCCCAGTTCATACATTATTGCAGTGCAAACCGCTATGGCAGCCGTTTCAGCTCTTAAAATCCTAGGGCCCAGGCTTACAGGCACGGCACCGAATTTTTTTGCTTTTGATATTTCTTCTTCGCTAAAGCCACCTTCTGGGCCGATAAAAACCGCTACACTTTCGGCATTACTGTTTTTTGCTTCCACCAAAATGTCTTTTATGAAACATGTGTTCTCTAGTTCCCATGGTATGATGGCAATATCATAATCTTTTACAGTTTTCAGGCTATCATCAAAACCTTTCACATCCAAAATCTGCGGGATATCTATGCGCATACATTGTTTTGAAGCTTCCATCGCTATTTTTTTCCATCGCTGCATCCGGTTTAATAATTTGTTCTGAGTAAGTTCCACTATAGTCCTTTCCGTAATTATCGGTCTGAACTTTGATACGCCTATTTCAGTGTTTTTTTGAAGGATAAAATCCAGTTTGTCTCCTTTGAGCAAACTCTGAAACAGGGTTATTTCAGGCTTTATTCCAGGTTTTTTATTTTTTTCTATAATTTTCAACTTTATTATAATTTGCTTCGCATCTATCTCCTCAACAACTGCTACGGCTTCAGTATCCTTTCCGTTGGAAAGTTTGAGTTCGTCCCCCGGCTTGTACCTCAAAACTTTTATTATATGGCGTGCATCATCTCCCGAAATTACTACTGTATCATTTACACAAAAGTCTTTAAAAACAAAAAATCTTGGCGTAAAATTCACCCCCATCAATTCCCGATGGGGGCCTGCCTTGATGTCAGCGCAACCCATTCACCTTTTTCAGACTCTTCAATTACATCAAATCCATTTTTTTCCAGGGCTTCCATAACGGAAAGCTTTCTGTCTTTTATAATTCCGGACGCCAGAAAAATTCCGCCTTCTTTTAGATTCATTGGAACTTGCGCGCTCAGGTCTATTATCACATCTGCAATGATGTTTGCTACAATTATATCCGCTTTAAAAGAAATATTCCTCAAACCATCGCCTTTTATCACTTTTACTACCGACGTTAAATTGTTTCTCTGCACATTTTCCCTGGCAACCTTCACTGCTACTTCGTCTCGGTCTATAGCCAAAACCTGGGAAGCACCGAGTTTTCCGGCAACTAATGAAAGTATACCCGAACCACAACCTAAATCTATTACATCGTAATTTTTTTTCATATATTTTTCAAGAAGTTCCATGCAAAGTCTTGTGGTTTCATGCGTGCCGGTACCGAAGGCCATGCCAGGGTCCAGGTCTACCACCACTTCTCCCGCTGCCGGCTGGTATTCCTCCCAGGAAGGTTTTACCACAATACTTTTGCCGATGCGTGTAGGTTTATAGTATTTTTTCCACGCATTGGCCCAGTCTTCATCGGAAACGGTGGCAATAGCCATTTCGCCGCTGCCCATATTTAGCCCATACTCCGGAAGCCGCTTTACCCCTTCTTTTATTTCTCTTACTCTTTCGGCAAGACTGCTGTCTTCCACCAGATAACCGGTCACTACGGCTTCTTCAAAATCTATGCCTTCAGGTATCTCTATATAATCCCACTGATTTTCATCCTGGGGCCTGAGATAAATTCTAGGGTCTTCTATTACGACACCCATAACACCGGCTTCGTAAAAAAGATTCGACACAGCTTCAATGGCTTCGGTGGAAGTTTTAATTTTTATTTCAACCCAATTCATATTTACCTCCCGGCTACACGCCAAAGGCATCTTTCATCTTGCCGAAAAATCCTTTTGACTGACCTTTTAATTCTTCGCCGCTGATATCGGCAAATTTTCGGAGAAGTTCTTTTTGTTTTTCGTTTAGCTTTTCTGGTATTACCACATTTATCCTGACGTGCAGGTCACCCCTGCCGTATCCCTTTATGTGGGGAATACCTTTTGCTTTGAGGCGGAAATTTGTGCCCGGTTGTGTTCCTTCTGGTATCTTTAATTTCACCCTGCCATCCAGGGTAGGCACTTCAATCTCGTCGCCAAGAGCTGCCTGTACAAAAGATATATGGGCATCGTAATACAGGTCGTCTCCCTGTCTTACGAAAAGCTTGTGAGGCTTTACCCGGATCACCACATAGAGATCTCCCGGCGGCCCGCCGCGCTCCCCGGGTTCTCCTTCCCCGCTCACTCTGAGACGGGAACCGGTATCCACCCCGGGGGGCACTTTTATTTTTATCTTTCGAAGTACCCGCACCATTCCTCTCCCACTGCAATGGGGGCATGGCTCTTCTATGATGGTCCCCTTGCCGCCGCATCTTGTACAGGTAGTTATATTAACGAACCGACCAAAAGCGGTACTTCTCACATTTTTCATCTGGCCCGTTCCGCCGCATGCCGGGCATGTTCTGGGACTGGTGCCGGGTTTTGCTCCGGTGCCCTGGCATTTTTCGCACTTTTCCATGCGGGCGACCTGTATTTCTCTTTCTATCCCGGACGCCGCCTCTTCCAGGGAAATCTCCAGATCATAAAGCACATCAGCTCCACGAGTAGGGCCTTGCCGTCTTGTTCCTCCAAATCCGCCTCCGAAAAAGTTTTCAAAGATGTCTCCGAAGAAATCCCCACCGAAACTGCCAAAATCGCCAAAATCTCCAAATCCACCAAAATTTCCAGCATCAAAATCGCCCTGTCCCACTCCGGCATGGCCGAACTGGTCGTACCTGGCCCGCTTTTCTGGGTCTTTTAGCACTTCGTATGCTTCGTTTATTTCCTTGAACTTTTCTGCAGCATCTTTGTCGTTTTTATTTACATCGGGATGATACTGTCGTGCCAGTCTTCTGTATGCCTTTTTAATCTCCTCTTCTGATGCATCTTTGCTTACGCCGAGCACTTCATAATAGTCTTTTTTGGCCAATCGGCATCACTCCAGTTAAAGGCCTGCCCGGAAAGGGCCTGCCTTTATTTCTTGTCGTCATCGTCCACCACTTTATAATCCGCATCCACTACCTTTTCATCCTTTTTGCCTTCACCAGCAGCTCCGCCAGTGAATTGGTTTGACCCACTTCCTGGGTTAAAGTTTGCACCAGCGCCGGGGTTGCCCTGGCCTGCAGATTGATACAGTTTCGACGAAATATCGTAGAACACTTTCGTAAGCTCGTCTGTAGCTTTCTTTATCTTTTCCACATCATCGGTTTCAAGGGCCTTCTTCACATTGTCTATTTCTTTTTTCACCTTTTCTGCATCTTCCTGGCTTATCTTATCTTTCAACTCTCCTAACATCTTTTCTGACTGGTATATAAGAGAGTCCGCTTGGTTCTTTGCTTCTATCTTTTCTTTTTTCTTTCTGTCTTCTTCTGCGTATTTTTCCGCGTCTTTTATCATCCTCTGTATTTCTTCTTCTTTCAAACCTGTAGATGAAGTTATGGTTATTTTCTGCTCCTTGCCAGTGCCCAAATCCTTGGCAGAAACGTGCACTATGCCGTTCACATCGATGTCAAAAGTCACTTCGATGCGGGGCACGCCTCTGGGCGCTGGAGGAATTCCTGTGAGTTGAAATCTGCCCAGGGTTACATTATCGGCAGCCATGGGCCTTTCGCCCTGGAGCACGTGGATATCCACGGACGTCTGGCCGTCAGCCGCAGTGGTGAATATCTGGCTCTTGGATGTGGGAATTGTGGTGTTTCTTTCTATAAGCTTTGTAAACACGCCGCCCAAGGTCTCAATGCCTAGCGAAAGAGGAGTTACATCCAGAAGCACCACATCGTGTACTTCACCCGCCAGCACACCTGCCTGAATGGCCGCACCCATAGCCACAACTTCGTCGGGGTTCACTCCCTTGTGCGGCTCTTTTCCTATAAATTTCTTTATAGCTTCCTGAACAGCGGGTATCCTGGTCGAACCTCCCACTAGAATGACCTTATCGATATCCTGGGGCTTAAGCCCGGCATCGCTTAAGGCTCTCTGAGTGGGGCCGATGGTAGCCTCCACCAAATCCCGCGTAAGTTCTTCGAATTTTGCCCTGGTGAGGGTTATATCCAAATGTTTGGGGCCGCTGGCATCGGCGGTAATGAAAGGCAGATTTATGTTGGTGGTCACCATGGTCGACAGTTCGATTTTTGCTTTTTCAGCTGCTTCTTTCAGCCTCTGGAGCGCCATTCGGTCCTTGCGCAAATCTATGCCGTGCTCCTTCTGGAATTCATCCGCCACATAATCGATGATGCGCTGATCGAAATCATCTCCTCCCAGCCGGTTGTTCCCGCTGGTAGCTTTTACCTCAAAGACGCCGTCACCGAGCTCCAGTATGGAGACATCAAATGTGCCGCCGCCCAAGTCATATACGAGTATGGTGTGATCTTCGCCTTTATCCAAACCGTAAGCCAGAGCGGAAGCTGTTGGCTCATTTATAATCCTAAGCACTTCCAAGCCTGCGATTTTGCCAGCGTCCTTTGTCGCCTGTCTCTGGCTGTCGGTAAAGTAAGCGGGAACTGTTATTACAGCCTGAGTTATCTTTTCACCCAGATAGCTTTCGGCATCTTGTTTTAATTTTGCAAGTATCATTGCTGAAATTTCTTGTGGAGTATAAGACTTGCCATCTATATTTACTTTATAATCAGTTCCCATATGCCTTTTAATGGAAATGACGGTCCTTTCAGGGTTTGTTATTGCCTGGCGCTTGGCAAGCTGTCCCACCAGACGTTCTCCGTCCTTTGTGAAAGCGACCACGGAAGGGGTCAACCTTGAACCTTCGCTGTTTGGTATGACTACAGGCTGACCTCCTTCCATATATGCAACTACTGAGTTTGTAGTACCAAGATCAATACCGATTACTTTGCCCATAAAAACACCTCCATTATTTTTTTGCAACTTTTACCATGCTGGGTCTTATTACTTTAGTATGATATAGATACCCTTTCTGCAGCACTTCAATTACGGTGTTGTCCTCATGTTCCTGGCTCTCCACTTGCATAACCGCTTCGTGAAATCTTGGATCAAAGGCTTTCCCCAAAGCTTCAATCTCCTTAACCTCATATTTTTCCAGTACATTTTTGAGCTGCTGGTATATGAGCTGAATACCCTTGTATATGGGGCCCTCCCTGTCTTCTATGGAATTTAATGCCCTCTCGAAATTGTCCACGACAGGAAGGATATCTTTTATCAGCTGTTCTCCCGCATACAGGTGAATGTCCTGAATTTCCTTCTGAGTTCTCTTTCTGAAGTTGTCAAAATCTGCCTGGGCTCTGTACCAGCGGTTTTTGTATTCATCTATCTCCTTTTGTTTGTCTTCTATAGCCTTTTCCAGTGCTTGAACCTTTTGCTTTAAATCTTCATTCGCAGTAGGTGCTTTTTGCTCCACTTCATCATTTGTCTCTTTTTCTCTATCGCTTTTTTCGCCGCTGATGGCGTTTTCTTCCATCTCAGTCGCAGTATCGTTCATTTCCTTGTCTTTTTCTTCTCCGGGCTTTAAATTCACTCAAATCACCTCACTAAATTTTAAAAATCCATGTCTCCTGCTCCGCCAGGCGTATCCGCCCCCGGTTTGCCCGGATTCGACTCGTCCTTTTTCTTGATTATCGTATCTATTCTGAGTATGGCTTCTGCCACTTCCCCTGCAGCCTTTATGGCATGCAGCTTTACCAAGGCAGGGTCTAATACTCCCATTTCCACCATATCCGCCACTTCTCCACTCTCACAGTTTATACCGATTGAGGAGCTGTTTTTTTCTGCCTGCGTAAAACTTACCTCTTCCATTTTCTCCAGAGGGTTAAACCCTGCATTATAAACTATCTGAGCAAGAGGTCTTTTCAGTGCGGTGCATACGCACTCAACGCCATATGAAGCCATGCTTTTCATCTTTTCTTTTTCTTTCTCCAGTTCTCGGGAAACGGCCATTTCCACAGCCCCGCCTCCTGGAACCATTCCGTAAAGCACCGCAGCCTGCAGCGATGATGCAGCATCTTTTGCTATGCGTTCCCTTTCACCTACTATCTCCTCAGTGGCAGCGCCTACTAGAATCGTAGCTATGGGCTTGCCCTTTCCTCCCACTATCCTTATCTGCTCTAATTTCTCATCCTCATACACCCTATCTGCCCGGCCTATGTAGCTTTGTATCTCCTCAGCCGGTTTTTTAAGCCCCATTCGCTTTATAATTCTGGCTCCAGTATGCTCCGACACCCTTTCCAGGTCTCTTCTAGAAACCCTTTCCAGCACTATAACGCCTGCATCAGTAAGAAGTTCCTCAGCCTCGTCACTCACGTTTTTATCCACAAGGATGAGATTGACACCCAATCCTATTATTTTCTTAAGGTTATCTGCAAACTCCTGTCGCAGTTCTAAATAACGAGCAAACCCTGCTTCTGTCCTGAGGGCCTCCGGAGCTATTTCTTCAGGTTCCAGAGCATCGTCTACTAGAAGCACCTTCACATCGCTGATTTCGTCAGGCATCTGCTTATTCATTTTTTCTCTATCAATTATTATGCCCATGAAGACCTCGTTTTCTGCTCCTGCACGGGACATAACAATATCTTTCAATTTGAAATTTTTTTCTTTAAGCTTTTCCTCTCCTATTAGTTTTGCAGCTCTTGTAACAAGTTCAGCTATATCCTCATGCTCTCTCCCGGCAATGAGGGCTACGCTTTTCAACGCTGGATCGTTTATGTCTTTGACAGGAATAATATTTTCCCTTAGAATCTCCTGAGCTCTATTTACCCCAAATTTTATACCTTCTATAACCCTTGCCACCGGAACCCCCCTCAAAATCTGGTTGACACCTTCCGAAACCATGGTTCCCGCCATTATGGTTGCTGTAGTGGTACCATCTCCCACTTCCTCCTGCTGGGCCTTCGCAATGTTGATGAGCATTTTGGCAGCAGGATGGTTCACATCCATCTGCTTTAATATCGTAACTCCGTCATTGGTTATGGTAACCTCTCCAAACCTGTCAACCAGCATTATGTCCAAACCTTTGGGGCCGATGGTGCCTTCGACGGCTGAAGCTACGGCTCTTATGGCATTAGAATTTGTGATGAGTGCCGCTAATTTTTCATCCACTTCCTGGGCGTTGTTATTCTTAAAAGCCAAAATCAAAACCTCCTTAATGTTTTGCAAGTGCGGAAGAAAACCCCGCCCGATGGGTCGAGGTTTAAAAACCGCTAAACTCGTTTTCCTGCCATAGATGGTTCTACATCTGCGGCAGTGGATTTAGTTTTTACGCCTAAACCGTTTATATTACTATTTTATTTATATTATTATAATAATGATGATATGGCTTTATTGAGATAGTCCGTCACTTTTTCGAGAATGGAAAAGACTTTGGAGTACTCCATCCGGGTCGGGCCTATTATTCCGCAAATGCCCAGGTTTTTGTCCTCAACGAAAATTCCTGTGGTTACAATACTGAGCTCCTGAAATTCTGCCCACGGGTTTTCACTTCCTATGGTGACCGTTATATCGTGGGGTTTGCACGAAGTTTTTAGAACCCTTATAATAAGGTCCTGCCGCTCCAAGAGCGACAAAAAATTCTTCGCTCTTTCCACATCTCTGAATTCAGGGAACTCCAGCATTTTTGAGCTCCCCGATGCGTATATCCTGTTGTTTTCCTTTGTCTCGTCAAGATTTTCCATCAATAAATCTAACAAAACATTCAGAACGTTGTCGTACTCTATCATATCTGCTTTTATTGAATTCATAACTTCCTGGGTTATTTCCTCGAGGGCTTTTCCCGTAAGGTTGCTGTTTAATGCATTCGATATCCGCTGCAAATCCGAATCGGTTAAATTTTGAGGTATCTCAATTATGTGATGGCTGACCGTGCCGTAACTTGTCACTATTATCATTAAACCCTTCTTTTCCTCCAGCCGGATTATCTGCACGTGCTTTAATCTGCTGGATTCCAACTGGGGGCCAAGAATGATGGCTGTATAGCTTGTAAGTTTTGAGATGACCTTCCCCGCTTCTTCTATTAGGTCTTCCAGCTCTCTTACGCGCTTTTTGAGAAGTCGTTTTATAATGGCCTGTTCATATTCATCCAGTTTTCTCGAGGGCATAAGAAAATCCACATAATATCTGTAACCTTTATTTGACGGTATTCGCCCTGCAGATGTATGCGGCTGGGACAAGTATCCGAGTTCTTCCAGGTCTGCCATTTCATTGCGAATAGTGGCAGGGCTTATTCCGATGTGATATTTTCTGGCTATGGTCCGGGAACCAATAGGTTCGGCCGTCGCTATATAGTCATCTATAATGGCTGAAAGTATCTTCATCTTTCTTTCATCTAGCATTGGCTCTCACCTCTTTTTAGCACTCTTTATGTTAGAGTGCTAAAATTCTAATTTAAAAAATATCACTTCGGTTTTTTTTTGTCAAGAAGATTAAGGCAAAAATTCTACAAATACTTCATTGGCCAAGTCCAGGCCTTTTGGAGTAAGTTTTATACGCTCGCCATCCTCTTCAACGAGGCCTGTTGATGACAGCTTCTGGATAGCAGCGCCATAAACCTCGTGGATATCTTTGCCAAACCGCCTTTTAAAATCTTGTTTGTCCAACCCCTCAATCAGCCTCAACCCTAAAAAGCAAAATTCGGCCCGCTGCTCCATAATATCCAGGTACTCCATATTTTCCACCGGCAGCATGTTCTGCGAAATGCTTCTTATATAATCTAAAGGTGAGGGATGGTTATAAAATCTACGTCCCTGCATAAAAGAATGGGCTCCTGCGCCCAACCCCAGATAGTCCTCGTACTTCCAGCATGATATATTATGCCGACACATACGGCCGGGAACAGCAAAATTGGATATCTCATAGTGTATAAATCCACGATGCGTTAAATATTCAACCGCCTTATGATACATCTCCCTTTCTTCTTCATCGCTTGGCAGCTGCAGCAAGCCTTTCTCCCGCATTTCATAAAATTTTGTACCTTTCTCTATCGTAAGGGAATAACAGGATATATGCTCGGGTAAAAATGCCGTTATATATTCCAGCGTCTCGATAAAGTCTGAAACTGTCTGTCCTGGCAACCCGAATATCACATCTACATTTATATTGTCAAATCCTGCTTCCCTTGATTTTTTTAAGCATTCTTCAAATTCTATCGCCGAATGAATCCTTCCCAAGGCTTTCAAGAGCCTGTCCTGGTGAGCTTGAAGCCCCAAGCTGAGTCGGTTTACTCCGAGTGTTTTCAGCGCAAGGAGCTTTCGGCGGGTTAGAGTGCCAGGGTTTGCTTCTACGGTAAATTCAGCACCGGATTTTATGTGAAAGTGGCGCGCAACGCAATCTATTAAGGCTTCCAAATCCTTTTCGGTCAAAACGGTAGGCGTTCCACCGCCGATATAAATTGTTTTAATGGGCTGCTTTATATGCCTGTACAGCAAAATTTCTTTTTTTAAAGCCTCTAGGTAAGAGGGCACCAGCTCTGGAGCCACATAGGAATTGAAGTCGCAGTAATAACATTTTTTTGCGCAGAAGGGAATATGAATGTACAGCGAAATTTCCTTCATTTTGCTACTCGATTTTCAAAACCGCCATAAAGGCTTCCTGCGGCACTTCCACACTGCCCAGCTGGCGCATCCTCTTTTTTCCCTGCTTTTGTTTTTCCAGCAGCTTTTTCTTTCTGGTCACATCCCCGCCATAGCATTTTGCCAGCACATTTTTTCTCATGGCGCTTACCGTCTCCCGGGCAATTATTTTGCCGCCGATGGCTGCTTGTATGGGGATTTCGAAGAGATGGCGAGGAATTACTTCTTTGAGTTTTTCCACCATCTGGCGTCCGCGGCTTGCTGCTTTACTTTTATGGACTATGAAAGAAAGTGCATCCACCGCTTCTCCGTTTATAAGTATGTCCAGCTTGACAAGATCGGATTTCTTATATCCTGAGATTTCATAATCCAGTGAAGCATATCCCCTAGTCCTGGATTTGAGCTGATCGAAAAAGTCGTAAATTATTTCCGAAAGAGGCATGTCATATTTCAATATAACCCTCTTTTGATTTATATACTGCATGTCCTTAAACGTCCCCCGCTTATCCTGGCACAGCTCCATCACAGCTCCCACGTATTCGGTGGGAAGCATTATGGAAGCATCGACATACGGTTCTTCAATATGTTCTATTTCAGTAGGATGCGGAAAATTTGTTGGATTATCTACATCAATTATATCTCCATTGGTTTTTGTTACTCTATAGATTACGCTGGGGGCAGTGGTTATAAGGTTTAAGTCGTATTCCCGCTCCAGTCTTTCGCACACAACATCCATATGGAGCAGCCCCAAAAAACCGCACCTGAACCCAAAACCGAGAGCCGCCGAAGTTTCAGGTTCAAAAAACAGTGATGCATCATTCAATTGCAACTTTCCCAGTGCATCCTTCAGGTTTTCATAATCCTCTCCTTCAGCCGGGTACATGCCGCAAAACACCACGGGCACAGCTTTTTTATACCCGGGTAAAGGTTTTTCCGCAGGCCTTTCGGCATCGGTGATGGTATCGCCCACCCGAGTATCAGTAACATTCTTTATGCTGGCCACCACATATCCCACTTCTCCAGCCTTCAGGCTGTCTATGGCCACCATGTCCGGCTTGAATACCCCCACTTCAGTAACTTCAAAAGTTTTGCCAGTAGACATCATTTTAATGACCTTCTTAGGGTATATCTCGCCTTCCATGACGCGGACAAAGGCTACAGCTCCTTTGTAAGAATCATAAAAGGAATCGAATATAAGAGCTCTCAACGGCTCATCGATGCTGCCCTTTGGCGGAGGTATGAGCCTCACTACAGCCTCCAGCACATCCTTTACACCGATTCCTTCTTTGGCTGACGTCAGCACCGCGTCTTTTGTGGAAAGGCCTATTATCTCTTCTATTTCTCTTTTTGTTTCTTCCGGATCGGCGCTGGGAAGGTCAATTTTATTTATGACCGGCACTATTTCCAAATTGTGTTCCAGCGCCAGATATGTGTTAGCCAGGGTCTGCGCCTCTATCCCTTGGGTGGCGTCCACCACCAGGAGCGCCCCCTCGCAAGCTGCTAGGCTTCTTGAAACCTCATAAGTAAAATCCACATGCCCAGGCGTATCTATTAAATTCAAAAGGTAGTCCTGCCCATCATCCGCATGATATATCATTCTTACTGCCTGAGCTTTGATGGTGATTCCCCTTTCTCTCTCCAACTCCATTTTATCTAGCACCTGGGCCTCCATTTCCCTGGCAGGAATGGTGTCCGTATATTCCAAAAGTCTGTCCGCGAGAGTCGATTTTCCGTGATCAATATGGGCTATAATGCAAAAATTCCTAATTCGTTCACGGGGTATAGACATTTATTCCACCTCATTTTTGCCTTGCCATTATACATTCAATTATACATTTTGGTGGATTTTTTATCAAGATTCCCCGTGTTTTTTAAAACAAAACCCATCTCAATTAAAGGGTGAATGGTAAAATCTTTGCCTTTAAATTTTATGCGGACCGTTTTCTTATCTGCATAAAAATCAGCAACTTTAACCGTCAAAGCAAATTGACGGTGAACGCCTAAAATCGAAAAATCATATACCCTGTTTTGAAAATCAAAATTGAAGTCAAAACTTTCTGGCTTTTTATCAATACCCATCATCGAATAAACTCCAGCTTCGGCTGCCCGGAGTCCAAGAATCATCACAAAAAGAAAAATTATAATCACTGTGAAAAAATCTTTATATCTCACAGATATACACCCTTCCAATCTGCCCTTTTTAAATTCCAATATTAGAAGCATCGAGCAAGCATGCATTCCTTTGGGCTTTACCTTCATTTTTTATTGTTGACCAATACTTTTATTTTCATTCTACAGCGTCAAACCTTTTATTACTTCCGATAGTGCCTTTGCAAAGACTTTGGCCGATGCGATGGATTCTTCCATTGTATTTCCGTGGCTACCTATCTCCACCAGAATTGCTTTATTCGAAAGGTGCTGGTTAAACCTCTGTTCCCTTAAATCAATATCTCGGGTAATGCCGGGGTAAAGTTCTTCCAGTTTCTTGTTTATCATTTTGCCGAACTGGTAATTCTCTCTCCAGTGGGAGTTCGGAAATATTTTGTCGCTCCCTATAACCAGCATGATTCTGGAATAGGTTTTCCCATTAATCTTCACAGTGGTCAACTCTCTCGATTTTTGTGGATCAGCTACAGGAGCATCGCGATGCAAATCTATTATTATTTTTATGGAAGGATTGGCTTTAAGAACCCTTTCCACAGTCTTCGCTGAATTTGCATAGGATGTCATGTATGTAGGCACGTCGTGCACGGTTATATCATGCAAAGTGGGAATACCCAAGCGGTTCAGTTCATCAGTCAGCACATTCCCCACTCTCACTACGCTGAAATTAAGGTCGTCAGTATGGTAAGCCTTATCTCTTGGTTTATATTCAAATGCTTTTGACGGCATGTATGATTCAGTGGTGTGGGTGTGATAAATCAGCACCAACGGTTTTCCTTTCACCGGAGCAATTTTTTCCACTTCCGTTGGGGTTTCGTCTTCCGGAGGTTCGGGCGGGTTTTGTGATGGTTCGTGCTCGTTTTCCACTATCGGTGGATAGTCTGTTGGCATTTCCACTCCAGGTGTGGAGACTGCTTCTGATGCAACAAGGCCCATAATGGGAACTTGCATGGAAAAATAGCTTTTTGGGTTATCAAAATCTGCATTTGTCAATACTTTGAAAGCATATTTTGCGATAAAGGTATAGTCGATTTGCAAACCTTCATCGCCGCAAGCCGCATCCATCATGGGCAAGCCCCAGCATATAATTTTCTTAAAAACCCCCTCATTCAACCGCTGTACGATATTAATTCCCGCATACATCCCTCTATTCACACCTCCGGCAAACACGGCAAGCGATTTTGTGGAATGCCATGCTCCAACGATTAATACGATCATCATCAATAACAGGATCCCGATTATTACAAATTGCACATATTTTTTAATCTTTATAACTCTAAAGTTTATCAAGGTTATCACTTCCTCCTCTAAAACATATTCAATGTACAAAAAAAAAATGAGGCTTTTTTGCCTCACCGCTACTGAAGAAAAGTACTCACCTCATCATAGCTGATGCCGGGATGAAGAGCCAGATTCAGACCGCCAGCCAAAGTCCTGGCAGTATTATCTATCAATGAGTCTATTTCTTTGGGTGTTACTACCAGCTGCCCTACAAACGGAGAGAGCACCTCTTGAATTAGTTTGTATTTCTCATCCTTATCCAAAACTTGCAGCATTTTGTAAAAATCACTGCCGGGTCGTGCCTGTCTAGTAAACTGCCCTATAAGCATATCCAGTGTATCGTTTGCCATGGTGGCTGCATCCACCACAGTGGGAACTCCTATAGCTACAACCTTGACACCCATGGTTTCTTCAGTTATGCCCATGCGGCGGTTGCCTATGCCGGAGCCAGGGTATACGCCGGTATCGGATATCTGTATGGTGGTGCTTATGCGCTCCATGCTCCTGGCAGCCAGGGCATCGATAGCAATAATAAGCTGAGGCCTTATTTTCTCCACCAGACCTTTTATAATCTCTCCAGTCTCTATGCCGGTTATCCCTAAGACTCCTGGAGCCAGGGCGCAAACAGACCTTATGCCGTTTTTCGTGTTGTACTTATCAGGCATAACTTCCATTAGATGCCTAGTAATAATCAATTTTTCAACGACTTTAGGCCCCAGCGAATCCGGCGTCACGTTCCAGTTGCCAAGACCTATGACCAGGGCGACATCGTCCTCCTTTAGCCCCATCATATTTTTCAGTTCCCCGGCCATATTTTTGCTGACTTCCTCTATAAGCTCAGGGTCTCTTTCTTTCAGGCGCGGCACTTCCAATGTCACATAGCAACCTATGGGCTTGCCCATGGCTTCGGCTCCAGTTTCATTCTCTATTCTCACCCTGCTTATGGTTATTTCTGACGATTTTTCCGTTTCTACCTGCACTCCTGGAATCTCTCCGCCGCCTTTAAGTTCCCTCGCTTCTATGGCAAGATCTGTGCGAATGTTTTTCTCTATGGTTTTTCCCTCCTCACCGAAGCTCGGTTGGCACAAAAGCATCGATTATTCCTATCACCAGAGAAGCCAGCAGAGCTCCCCACCAAGTAACGTTCATAGCCGGAACCAGAAATTGAGCAAAATATATTACCACCGCAGCTGTGATAAAACCCACTATTCCGCGATTCTGGGGCGAAATCTTGTTTCCCAACAGGCTTTCTACAATAAACCCCAATATGGCAATGACAATAGCTGCGATCAATGCTCCAGTAAAGCCCGCAACTTTGAAGCCGGGCAGTATGAAGCTCACCAGCATCAACACCAGCGCCGAAACTATAAAGCGAATTATCATACCTACCATTCAATATCACCTCCATTTTCATTCTTTTATTATATTTCTTTTATTATATTAACCTTAAGATTTTTATAATATACCAGAAACAGTGCTATGCCAAATCAAATCCGCAACCGCATATAATCTGAAATCTTTTTGTCCCTTGCTTTTTAGCAGATGAAATGATAAAATAATATCCAGCATTCAAGGGGGTGAAAAGTTTTGCCAAATACAGCATCAGCTAAGAAAAAGGTCCGTCAGGCAAAAAAACGCACATTGAGAAATAATCTGGTTAAATCTCAAGTAAAGTATGCTGTTAAAAAATTCGCCGAAGCTTTAAAAACATCCGATTCAGACAACATCAAGGCCTGCCTGATCAATGCCATTAAAGCCATAGACAAGGCCGCTTCTAAAGGCGTTATTCACAAAAATGCAGCCGCCCGTAAAAAATCAAGCCTTTACAGAAAGATGTCTCAATCGGGTATAGCAGTAGGTTAATCAGCGTAAGCCGTTGCTTACGCGATTTTTTTATTTTTTTCCAGTTTAACATAAACCTTTTTTTGAAAAAATAATACCGAGATTAGAGCGTCTAATCTCAAAAACACCTGGAGGTGGTTGAGTTGGATAAGGTAATGGCTCTGCAGCAGCAAATTCAACAGTTTCAGCAAAACCTAAACAATTTAAACCAGATTGTAAGCCAGCTTTCCCGTGCTGAACAAAACAATGCAGCCCAACTGTCACAATTATTTTCCGCAGAATCCGCCACTGCTCAAAAAATCCAACAACTTCAGCAGACAGAACAGAAAGCCACTGAACAGCTGAACACAATGCAGAGAATGTGCAGCGACCTTTCTCGGCAGTTGCAGCAATTATCCTCAGTCAGCCGGGATATTGCAACACAGGTGACCCAGCAGGCTCAGGCAGGCCAACCTATGTACGGCGGAGCCTCTCTGACTAGAACTGCCGCATACAATCAGGAATTCGGAAAACATTCAGCTCAAACAGTTTCACCTGCACGACCTCAGGAACAGTACAGGGCATCGGCTTATAGCCAAGAATTCGGGCAGCACACTGCTCAAACTGTATCACCCGTAAAAAACCAGCAGCAGTATCGCACTTCCGCTTACAATCAAGAATTCGGGCAGCATACCGCTCAGCCTGTAGCTTCCGCCAGAAGCCAGCAGCCTCCTAGGTATTAAATTCAAAGGGGCGCGTTACCCATAGGGAAAGCGCCCCCTCATTATTTTATTCTGTCATCTTTGCTACGAGCAATTCTATACCCTTTTTTTCGTCGATTCTCCCTTTTTTTATGTCGAGGTCCAGCTGCTGGCATAGCCTCAAAGCCTGTTCCAATTCAGCCAGCGTAAAGTTTTCCGATTGCTCATAGGCTTTTTTAAGGACAAAAGGATGCAACCCCAGCCTTTGCTTCATGTCCTTAAATCCTGCCTTTTTTAGGAGCTTTACAGAATAAAGGTCCATCATATGCTTTGATATCATATAGAGGATTACAATACCCTTTTCTCCTTTTAAAAACAAATCATGCAAAATATCAATAGCCCTGCCGGGTTTTTTCATGCCTATACAGTCTGTCAAATCAAAGATACTGTTTTCCAACGAACTGGAAAATACTGCCTCTACATGTATCTTCTGTATTTCTTCCCCTTCTCCTACAAAATCAATTATTTTCTTCAATTCCATTTCCGTCTGATACAGATCTTTTGTATTCTGAGCCAGAAAATATGCTAGGGACAAATCCATTCTTTTTCCGTAAAAAGCTGCCCTCTTTTGCACCCATGCCGCTTTTTCTTTGAGGGAGAAAGCCGAAAACTCCCGCACTGTGCCCTGCTTTTGAATCCATTTGAATATCTTTTTTCTTTTGTCCGCCTTTTCGCATGTGAAAATCAAATAAGTATAGGAAGGTATTTTTTGTAAAAGTTCTACAAACGCATCATCTTGCTTAATTTTTTCCCCGTCTTTTTCTTTCTCAGCAGTTTCAAAAAACCGCGCATCATAAACGACCACCAATTTTTTGTCATGAAACATCGGCACCGTCACGGAGGTGTTGATTATTTCTTCCTGCGAGACGGTTCTGCCGTCCAGCACGACAAAATTCACAGGCTCCAAATGTTCTGGCATCAAAGATTTTTTTATTTTCCGTATTTCCTCTTTTATTAAGAACTTTTCTTCTCCAAAAAACAGCAGGATGTTTTTCATCATTCATCAATCTCCCCGGGAATTGCTGTAAGTATTTTAACATTATTCTTCTGTATTTTAAAGGTTACGGCTCCCTGTAAATCTGTTCGAAAAACCCTTATCCCTTTTTCCTCAAACAAATCCAGAACTCGCGGTGCAGGATGCCCGAAGGCGTTGTCCTTGCCGGCAGAAATTACAGCAAATGCTGGATTCACTTTTGAAAGAAATTCATCCGAAGTGGATGAAGCACTGCCGTGATGTCCCGCTTTCAACACCTCTGCCTTAATATCCAATCCCGAATTCACGAGCTGCCTTTCCCCCTCAAATCCCAGGTCTCCCGTAAACAAAAACCGGATATTTTCACACGTCACTTTCAGCACCACCGAATTGTCGTTTTCATCAGCAAAAGCCCTTTCCCGTGGAGGATTTAATACTTCGAAGGTCGCATTTCCAACATAAAATCTGTCGCCTCTGACTGCCTGGATAAGTTTTATGTTTTTTCTGCGCACGATTTCCATCATCTCTTTGTAAATAGCAGAATCTGAGGGTTTTCCATATATAACCGTTTTTACCTTCATATCCTTCAATACGGTCAAAAGCCCCCGGGCATGGTCGTCGTCAAAATGGCTGAAAACCATCACGTCAATGCAGCCCGCGCCTCTGCCAAATAAAAACGGCTCCACCACAGCCGAACCCACATCATAATTTCCGGTGTAATACGATGGTACTCCTCCGCCATCTATCAGTACCGTACTGCCATTTTTTGTACTTATAAAAATGCAATCCCCCTGTCCCACGTCCACAAAGGTCACTTCAGTGCCGGAATTCTTAGGAATTATAATGAACAAGGCCAGCGCCGCCAGCATTATGAGAGCAAATGTGCTCATTTTTCGACGGCTGAGGAAAGGCAAATGAATGATATTAAAAAGCGCTCCCAAAATCATAAAATATAGCATGATAATAAATGGCGATAGATTCGGTATTGCTATGACAGCAAAGGGAAGTTTCGAACTAAAAACTGCAGAGGATTCCACAGCAGTTAATAATGCACCCGTTATTTTCAGCGGTATAATACCAATTGTCGGAAAAACAAGCCCTATCAATCCCGACACAATTCCCAGAATTAATATAATGCTCACCGCAGGTACTATTACCAAATTAGAAAAAAAACTTATCAGCGATGCCTTGTGAAAATAATATGCCGCAAAAGGCCATACCGTAAGTTGTGCGGATATTACCACAGCTAGAGAATCTCGCACAAAATGCGGCAGTGGTGAAAGGAATATGCAGAAACGCTTATAAAGGAGTATAATACCCAGTGTGGCTGCAAAAGAGAGTTGAAAACTCACTGAAAACAAATACAACGGATTGTAAACAAGTAAGAGCAGTGCTGCCAGGCCAAGGGAGTTCAGCGGGTCGTTTTTTCTGCCCAGTACCCGGCCC